>NZ_JBHVPZ010000040.1:0-69305 GCF_042887135.1 Kitasatospora sp. NPDC057965 | reverse complement strand
GGAAGCTAAGCCTCACAGCGCCGATGGTACTGCAGGGGGGACCCTGTGGGAGAGTAGGACGCCGCCGAACAAATTTTGAGAAGAACCCCCGCCGGTTATCCGGCGGGGGTTCTTTGCGTTTCCCGTTGACGTATCGTCAGGACATGGACGATGGAACGGCAACAACGGGCGACTCGACCACGGTCCTCGCCTCCGACGTACTGCGGCCGGCACAGCGGGACGCGGCCCTGAAGGTCCTGGCGGACGCCCAGGTCGAGGACGGCCGCGAGGCCGTGTCCGAGCAGGGCCGCCTGCGGTTGCGCTCCTCGGAGACGCCGCGGACCGGAGTGACCCACTTCCTCGAAACAGCCGGCGCCACGACCCACGCCGACACCGACGCCGAGCTCGTCGGCTACGGCCAGTTGGAGGTCCCCGAGAGCGGCACCGCCAACCCGGCCGCCGAGCTCGTTGTGGCCCCGGCCGCCCGCGGCCGCGGCTTCGGACGCCCTCTGGTGGACGCCGTGCTCGCCGAGGCGGGGCGGGCGGGTCGTGGGTACGTCGACTTCTGGGTGCACGGCGGACACCCTGCGGCCCGGCACCTGGCCGGGCGGTACGGCGCCGAGCTGGTCCGCGAGCTCCGGCAGATGCGCCGTACCGGGCCGCAGACCGAGGCCGTTCCGCTTCCGGACGGGATCGAGCTGCGGACGTTCCGGCCGGGTGAGGACGACGCCGAGTGGCTCCGCCTGAACGCCCTGGCCTTCGCCCACCACCCGGAACAGGGATCCTGGACCGAGCGGGACCTGGCCGACCGGCTCGCCGAGCCGTGGTTCGACCCGGCCGGCTTCTTCATCGCCACCAGGGACGGCAAGCCGGTCGGCTTCCACTGGACGAAGGTGCACCCGGCAACGGCGACCGAGCCCGCGCTCGGTGAGGTCTACGTGGTCGGTGTCGATCCGGCGGAGCAGGGCAGCGGCCTCGGCCGGGCGCTGACCGCAGCCGGTCTGCGTCATCTGACCGGCAGTGACGCCGGGTCCGGCGAGCGCGGTCTGGACACCGTCCTGCTGTACGTCGACGCGGACAATCCGGCGGCGGTGCGGGTCTACGAAAGGCTCGGATTCACCGTCCACGAAGTCGATCTGATGTATCGCGCCGGGGTCGCGCGTCCGAATTCCCGGTGACCGCGTCCCGGTCACCGAGAGTGACCGATTGAGCGGGGCGTCCCGGCGGTTCCTAGCGGAGACAACGGGGCTGCGGCAACGGGCGTGCGCTCGTCGCCGCAGCCCTGACCGCCTCAGCTTTCCTCCTGGCCATGCGGTGTTTACCGTGGATTCAATTACTGCCGCGAAGATCACAGGATGAAGTCCGTAGTGTCTCGCTCGTGCAGCATCGGCCGGCACTCGCCGACCGGTTCTGTGACGACCGCGCCGGGTGGGTGGGCGTCGGTGACGGGCGAGGGCGACGGCCCGAAAAGCATTTCGCGTCCGGACGCCGTCCTGCTGGAGGAGCTGGAGCCAATGAGCATCCCCCGCCCCGTCCCTGCCCCGCTGTCCCCGCCCGCGCGGCTTTCCAGCGCGCTCGCGATACCACCGGAGCTGACGGTCACCGACGAGCAGGGCTTGGAGGAACTGCCGCAGGGCCGCTTCCTGGACCGCGAGCGCAGCTGGCTCGCGTTCAACGAGCGCGTGCTGGAGCTGGCGGAGGATCCGGGCATCCCGCTGCTGGAGCGCGCCAAGTTCCTGGCGATCTTCGCGAGCAACCTCGACGAGTTCTTCATGGTCCGGGTGGCGGGCCTCAAGCGCCGGATCGCCACGGGCGTCGCCCAGCGCAGTGCCTCGGGCCTTCAGCCGCGCGAGGTGCTGGACCTCATCTGGACCCGCTCGCGCGAGCTGATGGCCCGACACGCCGCCGCGTTCCAGCAGGAGGTGCTGCCCGATCTCGCCGCCGAGGGGATCGAGGTGGTCCGCTGGTCCGAGCTGGCGGAGAAGGAGCAGGTGCGGCTGCACACCCTGTTCCGGCAGAAGATCTTCCCGGTCCTCACCCCGCTGGCGGTGGACCCGGCGCACCCCTTCCCCTACATATCGGGGCTCTCCCTCAACCTGGCGGTCGTCGTGCGCAACCCGGTCTCCGGGCACAAGCACTTCGCCCGGGTGAAGGTGCCGCAGTCGCTGGCGCGCTTCCTGGAGGCCTCCCCGCAGCGGTACGTGCCGCTGGAGGACGTCATGGGGGCGCATCTGGAGGAGCTCTTCCCGGGCATGGAGGTGCTCGCCCACCACGCCTTCCGGGTCACCCGCAACGAGGACCTGGAGGTGGAGGAGGACGACACCGAGAACATCCTCAAGGCCCTGGAGAAGGAGCTGATGCGGCGGCGCTTCGGCCCGCCGGTGCGGCTGGAGGTCGAGGAGTCGATCGACCCCTACATCCTGGACCTGCTGGTGCGGGAGCTGAACATCACCGAGGCGGAGGTCTTCCCGCTGCCCGGTCCGCTGGACCTGACCGGGCTGTTCGGGATCGCCGGGCTGGACCGGCCGGAGCTGAAGTACCCGAAGTTCGTGGCGGGCACCGCACGCGGCCTGACTGACGTCGAGTCGGCGTCGCAGCCGGACATCTTCGCCGCGATGCGCGAGCGGGACGTGCTGCTGCACCACCCGTACGACAGCTTCTCCACCTCGGTGCAGGCCTTCCTGGAGCAGGCCGCGGCCGACCCGGACGTGCTGGCCATCAAGCAGACGCTGTACCGGACCTCGGGTGACTCGCCGATCGTCGACGCGCTGATCGACGCGGCGGAGTCCGGCAAGCAGGTGCTGGTGCTGGTCGAGATCAAGGCGCGCTTCGACGAGCAGGCCAACATCAAGTGGGCCCGCAAGCTGGAGGAGGCCGGCTGCCACGTGGTCTACGGCCTGGTCGGGCTGAAGACGCACTGCAAGCTGTCGCTGGTGGTCCGGCAGGAGGGTGACACCCTGCGCCGGTACTCGCACGTCGGCACCGGCAACTACCACCCGAAGACGGCCCGGCTGTACGAGGACCTCGGTCTGCTGACCTCGGACCCGCAGGTCGGCGCGGACCTCTCGGACCTCTTCAACCGGCTCTCGGGCTACTCGCGCCGGGAGTCGTACCGCCGGCTGCTGACCGCCCCGCGCGGACTGCGCGACGGTCTGGTGGCGCGGATCCACAACGAGATCGCCAACCACCGGGCCGGCCGTCCGGCGCACGTGCGGCTCAAGGTCAACTCGATCGTCGACGAGGTCGTGATCGACGCGCTGTACCGGGCCTCGCAGGCCGGTGTGCCGGTGGACGTGTGGGTGCGCGGCATCTGCGCGATCCGGCCGGGCGTGCCGGGGCTGAGCGAGAACGTCCGGGTGCGCAGCATCCTGGGGCGCTTCCTGGAGCACTCGCGGGTCTTCGTCTTCGGCAACAACGGCGACCCGGAGGTGTGGATCGGCAGCGCCGACATGATGCACCGCAACCTGGACCGCCGGATCGAGGCGTTGCTGCGGATCACCGACCCGGCGCACCGGGCCGAGCTGTCCGGGATGCTCGACCTCGGGATGTCGGACGAGACGGAGTCCTGGCACCTGGGGGCGGACGGGTCGTGGACCCGGCACGCCCAGGACGCCGACGGCAAGCCGCTGCGGCACGTCCAGGACCTGCTCATCGACTCGCGTCAGCGTCGTCGGGCCGCCACCGCCCGATGACCCGCGGTCGCCGCCACGACCCCGCTGACGCAGACGTGACGACGTGAGCCGCGACGCCTCGCGGAGCGGCCCGTACCGGACCGAACGGTGCGGGCCGTTCCATCGGGGGCAGCACGGCACGAGACACGACGGCACGAGGTTCGACGACGCGACCGCGTGACCCACCGACGCGAGCCGCTGAGCGGTAGGGACCCGCTGAGCGGTCGGCCACCAGCCCCGGGGACGGCCCCGGGGGAACGGGGATCTAGCTAGCCATGACCGATGCGCCGATGACGGCCCAGGCGGCCTCCACCGCGACCGCCGGGGACATCCTCTCCAGCCACCTCACCGCCCTGGCGGGCGCGTTCCTGCGCGCTCTGCCGCTGGCGGTGGGCGAGGTCGGTGCGAGACCGGGTGCGTCCGTCGTCCCGTCGGAGGGCACGGCGGACCTGCTGCGGGCGGTGCGGCGGATCAACGGGCTGCTGACCACCTTCGCCGCCTCCTTCGATCCGGTCTGGGCGCAGGAGTCGCGCACCGAGCTGGCCTGGCTGCTGAACCTGCTGGCGCTGGAGCCGGGGTACGTACGGCGATCGGCCCGGCTGCTGGGCGCGCTGGACGGGCTGAGTGGCAGCGAGGCGGAGGGGCCGGGCATGCTGGCCGGCCACGCGGGGGCGCCCAAGGCCCGGGCACTGCTGGACCGGCAGCTGACCCTGGCCCGTACCCGGGCGCACTCCACGGTGCTGCAGGAGCTGCGCTCGGCCCGGCTGCACGCCCTGGCGGACCGGATGACGCTGCTGGTGGCGGATGCGCCGCTGGCGGCGTCGGCGGAGGGCCGGGCGGGCGCGGTGCTGGTGCCGCAGGCGGCGGCCGCGTTCGGGGCGCTGGCGGCGAGCGCCCAGCAGCTGCCGCTGCAGCGTTCGGCGACGCCGTACGGCGGGGACGGGCTGCGCCGGCTGGGGTCGGTGCCGAGCGCGCGGGGCGTGCTGGACGCGGACGCGGCGCTGGCGGCGGACGACGCGCCGTGGCACCGGACGCGGGTGCTGGTGAAGCGGGCCCGGTACGCGCTGGAGGTGTGCGGGCAGCCGTCGGCGGTGCTGGACGAGCTGGACCGGGTGCTGCTGCGGCACCAGGAGGCGTCCGACGCGGCGGTGACGGCGGCGACGGCGGCGCGCACGCCGCGGATCACCCCGGCGACGGCGTACGTGCTGGGCGTGGTGCACGCCGACCAGCGGCTGGAGGTGGAGGCGGCCCGGTACGCCTTCGGGCGGCGGTGGCCGGAGCTGCCGCCGGGGGCGGAGGCGTGGCTGGACCTGCCGCCGGCCGGGGGCTGGGGGTCGGCGGCGGAATCGCGGACGGCCTGAGGTGGGCGGGCGGCCGTCGTCGTCCGGGCGGCCCGCGTCCGGGCGGCCCGCGTCCGGGCGGACGGTGTCCGGGCGGGCGGCGTCCGGCGGGCGGGTGGTGCTGGCGGCGGGGGCGGTGCTCTGGCTGCCCGGCCGTCCGAAGAAGAGCGGCCGGCTCGGCCGGCCGAGGATCGCGGTGATCCACCGGCCGAAGTACGACGACTGGAGCCTGCCGAAGGGGAAGCTGCATCCCGGCGAGGGCGTGGTCGAGGCGGCGCTGCGGGAGGTGCGGGAGGAGACGGGGTTCTCCTGCGTGCTGGGGGCGGAGCTGCCGACCCAGCACTACCTGGCGCAGGGCCGGCCGAAGGAGGTCCGGTACTGGGCGGCGGTGCCCACGGAAGGGGAGTTCCGGCCGAACCGGGAAGTGGACCGTCTGGAGTGGCTGCCGGCGGGTAAGGCGAGGGCGCGGCTCTCCCGGGAGCAGGACCGGCGGCTGGTGGACGCGCTGCTGGAGCTGCTGGGGGCCAGGCCGGTGCGGTTGCGCGGTCCGGAGACGTGAAGGAACAGTGGAAGTGATCTCTCTGCGCCCTTGCCGTGACGCAACCGTTACTACCTGACGTAGTTTCCTGTCATCCGTTCGAGGTTCACTCGCCGTTCACTTGCGACCGGCTGACGCGTCACCTCCCCGGCCTAACTTCGGTACCACCGGCGGGCCGAACGGGCCCCGGACCTCAGCAAAACCCGCGCTTCTCCCTGCTCGGCAGGGCCTGCGCGCCGGGCAATGCCACAGAAAGGGACACCCTGTGAAGCTCCAGCGGAACGGCCGCTCCAAGGCCCTCGCGATCGGTGCCATGGCGCTCGTCAGCTCGCTGTCGCTCGCCGCCTGCGGCTCGGACGATAACAACAACGCCGCCGCCCCGTCGGGCTCCACCGGCGCCGCCGCCCCCGCCGCGATCACCTGTGGCTCGAAGCCCGCCGCGCTCGTTGCCGCGGGCTCCACCGCCCAGGGCAACGCGATCGACATCCTGAAGAACAACTTCGAGGCGGCCTGCAAGGGCACCACCATCAACTACGGCGGCGGCGGCTCCGGCGCGGGTGTCCAGCAGTTCAACCAGGGCAAGATCCAGTTCGCCGGTTCGGACTCGGCGCTGAAGCCGGCCGAGGTCGACGCCAGCAAGGCCGTCTGCACCGGTGGCCAGGGCATCAACCTGCCGGTCGTCGCGGGCCTGATCTCGATCGTCTACAACGTGGACGGCGTGGACAACCTGGTCCTGGACGGCCCGACGATCGCGAAGATCTTCGACTCGCAGATCACCAAGTGGAACGACCCGGCGATCGCCGCCCTGAACCCGGGCGCCAAGCTGCCGGACGCCGACATCCAGGCCTTCCACCGCACGGACGACTCGGGCACCACCGAGAACCTGACCAAGTACCTCGCCAAGACCTCGGGCGGCGCCTGGGCGTACCCGCCCAGCAAGGCCTGGGCGGGCAAGCTGGGCCAGGGCGCCAACGGCTCGGCCGGTGTCGCGGCCCAGGTGAAGCAGGTCAAGAACTCGATCAGCTACGCCGAGCTCTCCTTCGCGCAGACCAACAACCTGAAGAGCGCCGCGATCAACACCGGTGCCGCCAAGCCGGTCGAGGCCACCGCCGCCAACGCCGCCAACACCTTCGCCAAGGCGCAGATCGCCGGCACCAACCCCAGCGACCTGGCGCTGACGCTCGACTACGCGACCAAGGACGAGGGCTCCTACCCGCTGGTCCTGGTCACCTACGAGATCGTCTGCGACAAGGGCAACAAGGCCGACACCCTCGACGCCCTGAAGGCCTTCCTGGCGTACTCCGCCGGTGACGCGGGCCAGAAGGCGATCGGCGACGCCGGCTACGTCCCGCTGCCGAAGTCGCTGACCGACAAGGTCAACACGGCCATCGGCTCGCTCGCCTGACCCAGTAGGACCTCCGCTGGGGCGGCCCCGTGAACGAGGGGGGCCGGGGCCGCCCCAGCGGGAAGTACCGACGAAACGCAACACGTCCGGGGCACCGCCGCCAGGGTGCCGCCCCCTCGGGGCCGCACCACCAGACCGGAGTAGACCAATGACTTCATCCACCCCTGCCGCCCCGCGAGGCAGGGAACGCCGCCCGCGCGACAGCCGGCTCGGCGACAAGATCTTCATGAACCTGTCCCGCGGGTCGGGCATCCTGCTGCTGGTGGTCATGGCCGCCATCGCGGGCTTCCTGACCTGGCGCTCGGTCATCGCGCTGAGCAAGAACGAGGGCAACTTCCTCACCACCTTCGAGTGGACGCCGGACGCCCCGCAGCCGGTCTTCGGCATCGCCGTCCTCGCGTTCGGCACCATCGTCAGCGCGCTGATCGCGATGCTGATCGCCGTCCCGGTGGCCATCGGGATCGCCCTGTTCATCTCCCACTACGCGCCGCGCCGGATCGCCCAGCCGTTCGCCTACCTGGTGGACCTGCTGGCGGCCGTGCCCAGCATCATCTACGGCCTGTGGGGCGCGCTCTTCCTGGTGCCGCACCTCGGCGGCCTGAACAGCTGGCTGGACCAGTACCTCGGCTGGACGTACATCTTCGACCAGTCCCGGGCCGGCACCACCCCGCGCAACCTGTTCACCGTCGGCATCCTGCTGGCGATCATGATCCTGCCGATCATCACGGCGGTCAGCCGTGAGGTCTTCCGGCAGGCCCCGCGGATGCACGAGGAGGCGGCGCTCGCCCTCGGCGCGACCCGCTGGGAGATGATCCGCACCGCGGTGCTGCCGTTCGGCCGTCCCGGCATCATCTCGGCCTCGATGCTCGGCCTCGGCCGCGCGCTCGGCGAGACCATCGCGGTCGCCGTCGTGCTCTCCTCCAGCAACGTGCTCTCGCTGCACCTGCTCGACCCGGGCGGCGGCACCTTCGCCCAGAACATCGCGCTGAAGTTCAACGAGGCCCAGCCCTTCGGCCGGGACGCGCTGATGGCCTCCGGCCTCGTCCTGTTCGTGATCACCCTGCTGGTGAACGGTGCCGCGCGGCTGATCGTCGCCCGCCGCAAGGAGTACTCCGCATGAGCGCCGCGACCACTTCCGTTCCGGCGGACGCCCGTCCGGTGGGCCGCCTGCTGACCGCCAACCGGCTGCCCAAGTGGGCCCCGGGCGCCGTCGCCGCCGGCTCGATCGTCCTCGGCTGCGGCATCGGCCTGGTCGGAGACCTGAAGAGCAAGCTCCAGTGGGGCCTGATCGCCGCGATCCTCTTCGTGGTCATCAGCTACGTGCTCTCGGCCCAGGTCGAGGGCCGGCGCCAGGCCAAGGACCGCCTCGCCACCTCGCTGGTCTGGGTCGCCTTCATCCTGGCCGTCGTCCCGCTGCTCTCGCTGACCGTCTACACCATCCAGCAGGGTGCCAGTGTGGTGGACGGCAACTTCCTGACCCACTCCATGATGGGCGTGCGTTCCGCGGGCCCCGGCGGCGGCATCTACCACGCGCTGATCGGCACCCTGGAGCAGGTCGGCCTGGCCACGCTGATCGCCGCCCCGATCGGTCTGCTGACCGCCGTCTACCTGGTCGAGTACGGCCGCGGCACGCTCGCCAAGGCGGTCACCTTCTTCGTCGACGTCATGACGGGTGTCCCGTCGATCGTCGCCGGTCTGTTCATCCTGTCCTTGTGGAACATCGCCCTCGGCTTCAACTACTCCGGCTTCTCGGGCAGCCTCGCGCTGGCGATCCTGATGATGCCGGTCGTGGTCCGCTCCACCGAGGAGATGCTCAAGCTCGTCCCGAACGAGCTGCGCGAGGCGTCGTACGCGCTCGGCGTGCCGAAGTGGAAGACCATCCTGCGGATCGTCCTCCCCACCGCCATCGGCGGCATCACCACCGGCGTGATGCTCGCGGTCGCCCGCATCACGGGTGAGACCGCCCCGGTGATGATGCTGGTCTTCGGTGCCGCCTACATCAACAACAACCCGTTCGACGGACCGCAGCAGTCGCTGCCGATGTACATCTGGCAGCAGTACGCCGTGGTGAACAACGACTACGGCTACGCCCGTGCCTGGGGTGCCGCGCTGGTGCTGATCGCCTTCGTGATGGGGCTCAACCTCATCGCCCGGGGCATCGCCCGGTGGCGCTCGCCCAAGGCCGGACACTGAGCGACCGACTGACGTACGACGAAGACTGAGAGAAGACGAACGATCATGGCCAAGCGCATCGACGTCAGCGGACTGTCCGCCTACTACGGCTCCACCAAGGCCATCGAGGACATCTCGATGTCCGTCGAACCCCGCTCGGTGACGGCCTTCATCGGCCCCTCCGGCTGCGGCAAGTCCACCTTCCTGCGGACCCTCAACCGGATGCACGAGGTGATCCCCAACGCCCGCGTCGAGGGCAAGGTGCTCCTGGACGACGAGAACCTGTACGGCGCCAGCGTCGACCCGGTCGCCGTCCGCCGCTCGGTCGGCATGGTCTTCCAGCGCCCGAACCCGTTCCCGACCATGTCGATCTACGACAACGTGGTCGCCGGGCTGAAGCTCGCGGGTGTGCGCAAGAAGTCCGTGCTGGACGGCGTGGTGGAGAAGTCGCTCAAGGGCGCCAACCTCTGGAACGAGGTCAAGGACCGGCTGAACAAGCCGGGCGCCGGCCTCTCCGGCGGTCAGCAGCAGCGTCTGTGCATCGCCCGCGCCATCGCGGTCGAGCCGGAGGTCCTGCTGATGGACGAGCCCTGCTCCGCCCTCGACCCGATCTCCACCCTCGCCATCGAGGACCTGATCGGTGAGCTGAAGTCCGAGTTCACCATCGTCATCGTGACGCACAACATGCAGCAGGCGGCCCGCGTCAGCGACCGCACCGCCTTCTTCAACCTGGCCGGCGTCGGCCAGCCGGGCAAGCTGATCGAGCTCGACGACACCCAGCGGATCTTCTCCAACCCGTCGGTGCAGGCGACCGAGGACTACATCTCCGGCCGCTTCGGCTGATCGGCCCGCCCGCCGATGTGCGGGCGGCGCCCCAGCGGCGCTTCACAGGCTGCTTCGCGGTGCTGCATGGCGGTGCCGCCGCGGAGCATGAAAGGGCCCGCCCCCCGAGATGTGGGGGGCGGGCCCTGTCGTTTCCGGTCCGGTCGTTTCCGGTTCGGTGGTGTCCGGTCCGGTCCGCCGGGTCATCCCCAGAACAGGTGGACGAACCAGTACACCAGCGCTGCGACGATGGCGGCCGCCGGCATCGTGATGAACCAGCCGAGCACGATGTTCTTGGCGACGCCCCAGCGCACCGCGCGGATCCGCTTGGTGGCCCCGGCACCCATGATCGCCGAGGTGATCACATGGGTGGTGGAGATCGGCGCCTTGAAGACGAACGAGGTGATGTACATGACGGCCGAGGCGGTGGCCTCGGCGGCGAAGCCCTGCGGCGGGTCCAGCTCGATGATCTTCCGGCCCAGCGTCCGCATGATCCGCCAGCCGCCGGCGTAGGTGCCCAGCGAGAGCATGGTGGCGCAGGAGATCTTCACCCAGACCGGGATCGGGTCCCCCGCGCTCTGGTGGCCCGAGATCACCAGGGCCAGCACCACGATGCCCATGGTCTTCTGCGCGTCCTGCAGACCGTGCGCGAGTGCCATCGCGGCGGCCGAGGCCGTCTGGGCGACCCGGAAGTTGCGCTTGGCCCGGTGCGGGTTGGCCCGCCGGAAGAGCCAGAGGATCGCCAGCATCACCAGGAAGCCGCCGACCAGGCCGACCACGGGCGAGACGATCATCGGAATGATGATCTTGTCGATGACCCCGCTCCAGATCACCTCGGTGCCGCCGGCCAGCGCCGCGCCCACCATGCCGCCGAACAGCGCGTGCGAGGAGGAGGACGGGAGGCCGAAGTACCAGGTCACCAGGTTCCAGGCGATGGCGCCGACCAGTGCGGCGAACAGGATCACCATGCCCTGGTCGCCTGTGGGGGTCTCGATGATGCCCTGCGAGACGGTGTGCGCCACCCCGCTGCCCAGGAAGGCGCCCGCCAGGTTCATCACCGCGGCCATCGCCAGTGCCGCCCGGGGCGTCAGCGCCCGGGTGGAGACCGAGGTGGCGATCGCGTTGGCCGAGTCGTGGAAGCCGTTGGTGTAGGTGAAGAAGAAGGCAACGCCGACGACGGCGATGAGTGCTGCCATGTCCACGGGGGTCAGGACTCCTTGACCGCGATGGTCTCCACCGTGTTGGCGACGTGCTCGAAGGCGTCCGCGGCCTGTTCGAGGACGTCCACGACCTGCTTCAGCTTGAGCACCTCGATGGCCTCGTACTGGCCGGAGAAGAGGTGGGCGAGCAGCTTGCGGTGGATCTGGTCGGCCTGGTTCTCCAGCCGGTTGACCTCGATCCAGTACTCGGTCAGGTTGGACATGCTCCGCAGGTTCGGCATCGCCTCGGCGGTCAGCTCGGCGGCGCGGGCCAGGACCTCGATCTGCTGCTCGATCCCCTTCGGGAGGGTCTGGATGTCGTAGAGGACGACCAGGTCGACGGCCTCCTCCATGAAGTCCATGATGTCGTCCAGCGACGAGGCGAGGTTGTAGATGTCCTCGCGGTCGAAGGGCGTGATGAAGGACGAGTTCAGCTGGTGGAAGATCGCATGGGTGGTGTCGTCTCCGGCGTGCTCGGCGGCGCGCATGCGCTCGACGATCTCCGCGCGGGCCGACACGTCTGATCCCAGCAGTTCCAGCAGGAGCTTCGAGCCGACGACCAGGTTCTCCGCGGCGGCGGCGAACATGTCGTAGAAACTCGTCTCCTTCGGGGTCAGGCTAAAACGCACGGAAATCTCCGATGTGCGGGGTAGGGGACTGAACGATGCTAGGTGCAACCGAGCACCATGGCACAAACGGGGTGCTCGAAGAGGAGCCGGAACCTCCTCTTCCGTTCGGCTGCCGCAGCAGTGGACCCGATCCGCACCACAGGTGCGGGCATGAGTCCCCAGTCTGACGGAACCTCGCCCGGATTGCCCCTGTCGTGCGCCGGGAACAACGGGGTGTTCCCCGGACGGGGGAACCCCGCCGCAGGCACCCGCCGGCGGTCGCCCGTGCCGGAGGAACACCACGACGGGCCCGGGTGTTGGACACTGGAGGCCGACGCAGCCACCAGGCACTCAGACGAAGGCGGGCCGATGACCACCACGCAAGCGCGCACCGAGCCGGAGCAGGCGCCCGGGGCGGAACCGCACGGCGAGCACGCTGCTCTCCCGAAGACGCCGGACGCCCACACCGCCCACGGTCCGCACGGGTACAGCGGGCAGAAGGACGCGCACCTCAAGCGGCTGCGCCGGATCGAGGGCCAGATCCGCGGCCTGCAGCGGATGGTCGACGAGGACGTCTACTGCATCGACGTGCTCACCCAGGTCTCGGCCAGCACCAAGGCGCTGCAGTCCTTCGCGCTCTCGCTGCTGGAGGAGCACCTGCGGCACTGCGTCGCGGCCGCCGCCGAGGAGGGCGGCACCGAGCTGGACGCCAAGGTCGCCGAGGCCACTGCGGCGATCGGCCGGCTGCTCCGCAGCTGACCGCGGGCCGCCGGGCGCGTCGGTCGACCCTAGTCGCCCTGCCGATCCCTCGCCGGTCCGTCCGTCGGACCGGCGGCCGGACCGCCGTCGGGCCGGTCGAGCAGCACCTCGTCGATCCGCTCGGTCGGCAGCCGGTCACCGCTGCTGGCCGTGGCGGCGATCATCAGCTCACCGGCCAGCTCGATCTCGTCGAGGGCCGCGTCGTCGTGGCCGCCGCTGCGGCCGCCCGTGGACGACATCACCTGCACCACCCCTTCAGCGCCTCGCCAGCCCGGGCGGCAGCCACCCGGCGTCCAGCCTAGGCACTTCGGAGCCCGTCCACATGGCACGGACGGGCCATCTCGGCGCCGCCGAAACGGGTGGGCCCGGGGGGTTCCGGGCCCACCCGGACCGGCGGCCCCCCGCTCCCGCGCCCCCGGAACGTGCTACTTGGGGCTCTCGGTGGGCTTCATCGCGAAGATGTCCGCGGCCGGCGGCTCGGCCGCCTCCACCGGTGCGCCGAACTCGCTCAGTGTGGTGGTCGAGACCACCTTGACCTGGTCCTTCGCCTCCTTGGAGCCGGCCACCCCGGCGAAGGTGAAGACCTCGACCACCTTGTGCAGCCGGCCCTCGTCGTCCAGCCAGACGTCGTAGGGGACCTCCTTGACGGTGAAGGTCTGCGCCCCCATCCGCAGGCCGTCCCCGGCCCGGCCGCCGGTGGCGTCGGCCGCCTTGGCGAGGTCCAGGGTGCCGCGGTAGTGCTTCAGGGGCACCCCGTCGACCGGTTCGGTGCCGATCAGCTCGGCCTTCTGGGCCCCGCGCAGCGCGCCGGCGGCGGCCGCCGGGTCGGTGGCCCCGCCGCTGACCAGGTTGCCGTCCGGCAGCTGGCGGACGTCCAGCTTGACCCACTTGCCCTCCGGCACCTTGGCCCCGCTGTTCTGCAGGTAGACCGTGCCGGGCAGGAGCACCTCGACGATCTTGCCGGTGGTCGCGGCGCCCGGCGGCACCTGCACCTCCAGCCGGCCGATCCGCTTCACGTAGTCGTAGCCGCCGCTGCCGGTGAAGACGGCCTTCTTCTCCGCGGACTCGGTCACCAGCTCGGTCACGGCGTGCGCGGAGCCCGCCCGGCCGGTGATGTCGGCGGTGCCGCGGACCGCGCCCAGCGGGTCGGTGGCGAGCTGGTCGGGGGCGCCGCTCGCCCGCTGGTCGGCCGGGGCGGCGGCCACGGCGTCCGCGCCGCCCGCGCCGTCCGGCGAGCAGCCGGCCAGGGCGGCCGCCCCGGCCAGGGCGACGGCGAGCAGGGCGGCCCCCGCCGCCGGACGCGCCCGCCGCCCGGTGCGGCCGGCCGTCGGGCCGGCGGTGCGCTGCTGGTCGGTCATCTTCATCCTCGCGACAACCCCTTCGGGCCCGACTGCCCCGCCGGCCACCGTCGCGGGTGGGCAGAGCTCTTGCCGGGCAAACGAGTTGGGGCGCGAGGAGTTACGCCATGTCCCGCGCGTCACAGGCGTCGCGCGGCGGCGCCCCCGCGCGTTACCGTGAACCACGTGCACAGTGAGCTGCCGGCGGTACCCGGCACCACCCCGACGCCCGAGCACTGCGTCGCGATCAGCGAACGCGGCTCCTTCTCCTTAGCGACCTGCAGTTGCGGCTGGTTCTCGCCGGCCCGGCGCTCGCGCGACCTCTCCCGGCGCGAGGCGGACGCCCACCTCGCCGACAGCGGGGCGGTCCCGGGGTAGGCCGTTCCGGGGCGGTCGTCCTGGGCGGTCGTCCCAGGTGGTCGCCTCAGCCGGTCGTCTCAGGCGGCGAGGTCGGACTCCCGCGGCTGCTCCTCGGCGCGGACCGTGCCCCGCCTCCCGCCGCCACGCCCGCCCGGCCGACCCGGACTCCGCTCGGAGCCCCGTCCGGCGCGGATCAGCGGGGCCAGCGGCGTGCGCGCGATCGCGTGGCAGAGCGGCACGAGCACGGCCATCGCGATCGGCGCCAGCAGCAGCACCACCGCGGTGGCGAGCGCGAAGCCGCCGATCACGTCGGTCGGGTAGTGGACGCCCATGTACATCCGGCAGAAGCCCTGCAGCAGGGCCAGGCCGCCGGCGATCCAGCCGAGCCGCCGGTTGACCAGGAACAGCGCCACCGCGATGCCCATCGACATCGTGGAGTGGTCGCTGACGAAGGAATGGGTGCCGGCCTTGCCCTCGACCAGCACCTCCAGCCCGGGGTGGTCCACGAAGGGCCGGGGGCGGTCCACGATCGCCGAGATCGGCAGGTTGGCCAGCTCGGCGATGGCGACCGCCAGCGGGGCCCAGAGCAGCCCGGCCACCGCCACCGGGGCGTCCGGGCGCCGCCGGGCCCGCAGCCAGCCCACCAGGCCCAGCAGGGCCAGGCCGATCAGGATGCCGTACTCGCCGACCCAGGAGACCAGGTGGTCCAGGGCGGCCGGGGCGTGTCTGGCCAGGCCGTTGACGGCGTAGAGCAGCCCGAGGTCGGGGTTGGTCGTGTCGGCAAGCGGCGTCGACACGCCGCACCTCCTTCCGGGTCCGCTGCACCTGGTCGTTCGCACCGTGGCCCACCTGCCGCCGCCCGGTGCGGGGCGGTTGACGGTCGACCACCGGACACAACGTCATCACTGGAGTACAGCGTTCCACGGGAACACGCAGTTATGGAAACTTGACTCAGCGTCCACACCGCGCGCACACCCGGCGGGTGGGCGGGTTCAGTTCTTTGCGGGGAGTTGACCTGAACCTGCCGCTCCGACGCCGGGTGCGCCGGCGGCCGCGGCGGCACCGGACCGGCCGGGCGGTACGGCCGGGGCCGGCGGCTGCCCGGCCGGGGCGGGTGGGGCCGGCGTGGGTGTCGGGGTCGGCGTCTGGGGCGGCGTCGGGGTCGGGTCGCCGGGGCGGCTCGGAGCGATCACCCCGCCCTCCTCGTTGCGGTCCGGCAGGGCCTGGGCACCGTCCGAGGTGACCCGGGTGGCGCCGATGTACTCCCGGGTGTCGATCTTGTCGTAGCGGATCACCGCGCCGGTGTGCGGAGCGTTGAGCATGTACCCGCCGCCCACGTAGATGCCGACGTGGTGGATGCTCCGCGGATCCGTCAGATCGGTCGCCCAGAACACCAGGTCACCCGGGCGCAGCTGGTCGCGCGACGGGTGCGGACCGGCGTACCACTGGTCGTTGGCCACCCGCGGCAGGAGGATGCCCACGCTCTCGAACGCGGCCCTGGTGAGCCCGGAGCAGTCGAACCGCCCGTTCTGCCACGCCTTTCCGTCGCCGCCCCACAGGTACGGGGTGCCGAGCTTGGTCTGGGCGAAGTAGATGGCGCCCGCCGACTGCGCCGAGACCTCCACCGGGGCGGACGGGGTGACCGGGGCGGCGAAGCTGCGGGCCGTCGCCAGGATGTTCCGCACGTACCCCTGGGTCTCCCGGTACGGCGGCACACCCTGGTACTTCGTCACGGCGCCCGGCCCGGCGTTGTAGGCGGCCAGCATGTTGGACTGACGGTCGCCCGGGACCTTGGAGACGTCCCGGGCGAGCGCGCAGTCGAAGGTGGCCGCCGAGGCGATGGCGTCCAGCGGGTCCCAGGGGTCCCGCCGGCCGTCGTTGTTGCCGTCCGTGCCGTACGACGCCCAGGTGCCCGGCATGAACTGCGCCAGGCCCTCCGCACCCACACCGGAACGGGCCCGCGGGTCGAAACCGCTTTCCTGGTACAACTGCGCCGCGAGCAACGGGGGGGAGAGATCGGGGCAGAGCCGGCCCCACTGTTCGATCTGCGCCTGGAAGGCCGCCGGAACGGTCCCCGGGGAGAGCCCGGCGGCATTGCCCTGCTGCTGTGGCGTCCCGCTCGCCGCATACGTCCCGAGCGTCACCAGGCCGACGAAGCCGGCGAGGACAACTCCCGCGGCAGCGGCGGCCGTACCGCCTTTCCGGAGTACCATCAGCACCATCCCGACGAATCGTCAGTCGAAGTGTCCCGGAAGGCGTTGCTCACCGCAATCATCAGAGATACAAAGAGTGAGCGCTATCCTTCGTACGGTGGACATCCTCGCGTACGTGTCCGATGCCTCACGACCAATCCGCGAGAAGTAGCCAAGTCGACATCAGATCTGGCCAAGAATAGGTACCGACCCTTCGCGCGGGCGGGGTCTGGGCCCTTGAATTTGCCTGATCGGGCGGTGAGATGGAAATGAACCAGAGCAGCGTGCAGAGCATCGCGATCGGCCACCTGGCCGAGGACCCTCCAAAGAAGCCGAATATCGACACCATCATCGGCGGGATCGCCCCGGACTGGGGCCCGTTCGCGAGCCTCGGGTCGGAGGCCCGGGTGATGGTCGAGGTCGTCATGGCCGTGGCCATCCTGGCCTGCCTGGGCCTCGCCGTCTGGGGTGCGGCCAAGCAGCGGATCGGCGCCACCGCGATGCGCGACAGCTTCGGCGCCGAACAGGGCAAGGGGCTGATCATCGCCGGGCTGACCGGCGTGTTCATCATTGGATCACTCGGCACTCTGTTCACCATTGTTTACGGCATGGCGATCTGACGAACAGGCAGATCGGACAGTCGGGACGGAAGCGGCGGTTCGGACTCTTCGGGTCCTTCGGACCGTCGTGACGTGCCGGCGGCGCCCGCGGCGCCGGCCGGCCTGTCCGATCGTTTGACCGTCCGACCGTCTGTACGTCTGTACGTCTGTACGTCTGTACGTCTGTCCGGGCATCCGTGAATGCTCGGAGCCCCGCCGGGAATCCATCCATCACCCCTTCCCTCCGCGCCCGCCCACGGCCGGAGGGGCCCCCGGAGCCGCCAGCCGGCTCCCCGCACCAGGAGGGCCGCCGTGTCGTTGTCCGACGACCAGCCGCACACCCGTACGCGGCTGCCGGTCGGCGAACAGCCCTCCTCCCAGCCGGGTGCCCTTCAGGCGCGGCCGCTGCGCACCCTGCTGACCGCGCTCCTCGTCGTCGCCCTGCTCGTGCTCGCGATCTCGGTGGCCAACCGGGGCAAGCCCGACCCCGGCACCGGCAACACCGGCCGCTCCGCCGACCGGGCCGCCGCCACCGCCGCCTCCAGCGGCGAACAGCCCGTCACCACCACCGCCAACGGCATCGCCTCGGGCTTCCCGCACACCGACCAGGGCGCCCAGTCCGCCGCCGCCAACTACGCGGTGGCCATCGGCTCCGCCGACATGTTCCGCACCGACACCCGCCACACCATCATCACCACCATCGCCGACCCCGCCACCGCCCCGAACCTTCAGTCCCGCCTGGACCAGGGGTTCGGCGGCGACACGGTGGCCCGCTACGGCCTGGATGCCCAGGGCCGGGCGCCCAAGGGCCTCACCTTCGTCAGCCGCACCATTCCGGTGGGTACCAAGTCGGTCGGCTACACCGATGCGGAGACCAAGGCCGAGGTCTGGTGCACCGGCCTGACCGGCCTCGCCGGCGAGCGCTCCATGCTGCCGGTGGTGACGAGCTGGTTCACGCTCACCCTCTCCCTGCGCTGGACGGGCGGCGACTGGAAGCTCACGGACTACACGAGCCGGCAGGGGCCCGCCCCCATGCCGGGAGATGAACAGGCCGCCACCGCCGAGGAGATCACCGGCGCCGTCCAGCAGTTCGGGGGTTTCCGCTATGCCCGTTGAGATGACCGTCGCCCCGCCGGCGGCCCGTCGCGGTCCACGCTGCGGCACTGGGGCCGGGGGCGCCCCGCGGACCGCCGTCCGCCGCGCCGGGACGCTGGCGGGCGCGTTGGCGACCCTCCAGCTCGGCGCGCTCCTCGCGGCCCAGCGGGTGTTCGCCGAGCCGTCCCCGACGGGCTCGCCGACTGGCACCCCGAGCGGCAGTCCGAGTGCCACCCCCAATGCGAACTGTCCGGATCTCCCCATTTCCGGGAACGGCATCCTCTGCGTGGACAAACCAGGCGGTGGGGCTTCGCTGCCCGGGAGTGGGACGGTGGGGTCGGTGACGGATCCGTTGGGGTCGTTGGCGAAGGGGTGTGCGCAGGCGGCGGCGTGGGTGGTGCGGAAGCTGTCGGGGTCGATCGACGGGACGACGGAGGTGGACTTCACCAATGCGTCGTTCCTGCAGCAGTACGCGGTGGTGTTCGCCGCGTCGACGATCATCACGCTGGTGCTCTGGCTGCTCGCGGTGACCAAGCGGGCGGTGCGCGGGGCGCCGTTGGCGACGGCGATCTCGGAGGCGATCGGGTTCCTGTGGCTGACGGTGGTCGCGTCGGCGTTCACGCCGTTGATCCTGTACACGGTGGTGAGCGCGACCGACGGGCTGACCAAGGCGATCGCGGTGGGGACGAAGTCGGACACCGGGACGTACCTGGGCGGGTTCGCGGACACCCTGGAGAAGGGTGACATCGGCGGCGGGCCGCTGATCCTGATCATCACCTCGCTGGTGGCGGTGCTGGCGGCGGCGGTGCTCTGGATCGAGCTGCTGATCCGGGCCGCGATGCTGTACGTGGGCGCGCTGCTGGGGACGGCGGTGTACGCGGGGCTGGTGGACAAGCAGTTGTGGAAGCACGTGCGCCGCTGGGCGGGGGTGATGGTGGCGGTGGACCTGGCGAAGCCGATCATCGTGATCATCCTCGGGCTGGCCGGGGCGGTGTCGGCCGGGGCGGGCGCGAGCGACGACTTCGCGCGGGTGCTGTCGGGGCTGGCGATCCTGTTCCTGTCGATCTTCGCGAGTGCCTCCGTGTACCGGTTCGTGCCGGGCTTCGGGGACGAGATGATGAACATGCGCCGGGCCCGGGCGAGTGCGGTGTCGGCCGGATCGGCGATGATCAACGGGACCGCGAACTTCATGCGACAGGGCATCAGCACGCACGGCGACCGCGGCCCGCAGGCGGGTGGCGGCGGGGGCGGCTCGGGCGCGGGCGGCGGTTCGGTCGCCCCGGGCATCGCGGCCCACGCGGCGCGCACGCCCGCGCCGCCGGCGCAGGCCGGGCCGCCGGCCCAGTCCTCGGGCGCGGTCCGCGACAGCAATCCAGCGAAGGGAGGGTGACGGGTAAGTGAGCAGCGAACCACTCGGCCAGTACGGCGCCCAGTACGCCCAGCCGTACGTGCACCAGCGCCGTACCTACCTGATCGGCAAGGCCCGCCCGAACGCGCCGATCGGCCGGAACCGGGAGTCCGGGGAGATCGTGCTGATCATCTTCGGGGCCTTCCTCGGCATGGTCTGGGGCCTGATGATGCCGATCCTGCCGTTGCGCATCGCCGGCCTGGTCGGCCTGCCCGCGCTGGCGATCGCGGCGGTGTACGTGCCGTACCGGCGCCGGACGTACTACAAGTGGGTGGAGATCAACCGCACCTACCGCCGGACGGTCCGCAGCGGCCGGGCGGTGTGGAAGTCGGACGCGATGGACGCCGGGACGCGGCTGGACGGCCGTGAGGTGGAGATCGGGCCGCCGCCCGGGGTGGGGCGGCTGCGCTGGCTGTCGGCGCCGTTCGGGCCGGACGAGGTCGGGGTGCTGATGCACCTGGAGCGGCGCACGGTGACGGCGGCGATCGAGATCGAGGGTCCGGGTGTCGGGCTGCGCGACTCGGAGGACCAGGAGGCGCTGGTCGACCGGTTCGGGACGCTGCTGAAGCACGTCGCGAACGGGGACGGCTTCGTGACCCGGCTGCAGATCCTGGCCCGCACCCTGCCGGCCGACCCGGACGCGCACGCCAAGGACGTGGAGCGGCGCGGCGATCCGGGAGCGCCGCGCTGGCTGATGGACTCGTACGACCAGCTGCAGTCGATGGTGTCGACCTCGTCGGAGCAGCACCGGGCGTACCTGGTGGCGTGCATGCACTACACCCGGGACCTCGCGGCCGAGGCGCACGCGATGGGCCGCACCGCGACCGGGCGGCGGGCCCGGGACGACGAGGGGCTGGCCGCGGTGATGGCCCGCGAGCTGACCGACATCTGCGCGCGGCTGGCGGAGGCGGACATCCGGGTGCGGCAGCCGCTGGGCCAGGCCCGGCTCTCCTCGCTGCTGCACTCGATGTACGACCCGGACCACCCGATCGACCACATCCAGGCGATGTCCAAGCGGAATGCCTGGCCGGCCGAGCTGGACGCGACCCACCCGCAGTACCTGGAGGCGAAGACCCGCGAGTCGGCGACCCGGGAGCCGTGGTGCCACGCCACCGCGTGGATCAAGGAGTGGCCGCTGACCCCGGTCGGCGTCAACTTCCTGGCGCCGCTGCTGGTGCACACCCCGGACGTGATCCGGACGGTGGCGGTGACGATGGACCTGGAGCCCACCGACGTCGCGATCGAGCGGATGCTCACCGAGAAGACCAACGACGAGGCGGAGGCCAGCCGGGCCGCCAAGATGAACCGGACGATCGACCCGCGCGACCTGGCCCACACCGGCCGGGTGGACCAGCGCGGTGACGACCTGGCGTCCGGCGCGGCCGGCGTCAACCTGGTCGGCTACATCACGGTCTCCTCGCGCAACCCCGACGCGCTGGCCCGGGACAAGCGGACGATCCGGGCGTCGGCGGGCAAGAGCTACCTGAAGCTGGAGTGGTGCGACCGCGAGCACCACCGTGCGTTCGTCAACACCCTGCCGTTCGCCACCGGTATCCGCCGCTGAGCGGGCACCGGCCGAGCGACTGATCTGGAGGCCCCCGTATGGCGATCGGCAACCTCACCGACGCGTTCACCAGCCTGATGTTCGGCAAGGTGGAGACCACCCGGCTGCCGGTGCGCACCTCCACCGGCCAGGCGCAGGCGGTCTACCTGCCGACCGCCGCGCCGGGGTTGGGCGACTCCGGGGTGATCATCGGACGGGAGGTGTACAGCGGGAAGGGGTACGTCTACGACCCGTTCCAGCTGTACGGCCAGCAGCTGCCGGCCCCGCACTGGCTGGTGCTGGGGGAGTCCGGCAACGGCAAGTCGGCGCTGGAGAAGACCTACGTGCTGCGCCAACTGCGGTTCCGGGACCGGCAGGTGGTGGTGCTGGACGCGCAGGGCGAGGACGGGGTCGGCGAGTGGAACCTGATCGCCAACGCGCTGGGCATAAAGTCGATCCGGCTGGACCCGATGGCGGCCCGGGACGGCGGGGTGAAGCTGAACCCGCTGGACCCGGCGATCACCCAGACGGGGCAGCTGTCGCTGCTGCGCACCATCATCGAGGTGGCGATGGGGCGCGGGCTGGAGGAGCGGGCGGGCTTCGCGCTGAAGGCCGCGCACGCGCACGTGGTGGCGACGGTCCGGGACCGGCAGCCGGTGCTGAACGACATCATCGACACCCTGCGCAACCCCGAGCTGTCCTCGGTGGAGTCGCTGGGCGTGGCAGTGAAGGACGTGCAGTCCTGGGGCCTGGACGTCGCGCTGGTGCTCGACCGGCTGGTCGACGGCGACCTGCGGGGCATGTTCGACGGGTCGACCACCGACGGCATCGACCTGGACGCGCCGCTGATCGTCTTCGACCTCTCGCACATCGACCGCAACTCGATCGCCATGCCGATCCTGATGGCGATCGTCGGGGTCTGGCTGGAGCACACCTGGATCAGGCCGGACCGCAAGAAGCGGATCTTCCTGGTCGAGGAGGCCTGGCACATCATCAACAGCCCGTTCGTGGCACAGCTGTTCCAGCGGCTGCTGAAGTTCGGCCGCCGGCTGGGCCTGTCCTTCGTCGCCGTGGTGCACCACCTGTCGGACGTGGTGGACGGGGCGGCGGCCAAGGAGGCCTCGGCGATCCTCAAGATGGCCTCCACCCGGACCATCTACATGCAGAAGGCCGAGGAGGCGCGCGCCACCGGGCGGGTGCTCGGCCTGCCGCGCTGGGCGGTGGAGATCATCCCCACGCTCTCGCCGGGCATCGCGGTCTGGGACGTCAACGGCAACGTCCAGGTGGTGAAGCACATCATCACCGAGGCGGAACGCCCGCTGGTCTACACCGACCGCGCGATGACCGAGGACGCGGTGGCCGAACGGGTCCGGGCCGAGCGGCAGTTGGCGGCCGAGCCGGGCGTCTGAGGCCCGGCCCGGCGGAGAAAGTCCGACGACGATTCGTCAGTAGGTAACCCTGTCGTTACGTCCGGGGGCCTGACAGCTACGCGCGTTGACTCTAGGCTGCACTCGCGCAACGACACTCGTCTCGCGCGCCCGGGCCTGTCCACAGCTGGGCGCTCTCACAGGTGCAGGGGACCCCCTACATGCTCTCCGTCAGAACTCGACGGTCGGCGCTGGCCGTCGTCGCCGCGGCCGGCCTCGTCGGCACGGTGGCCATGCCGTCCGCGGCCCAGGCCGCGACCGCCAAGCCCAAGACCGTCAACCTCCAGTTGCTGGCCATCAACGACCTGCACGGCAACCTGGAGCCCCCGGCCGGTTCGTCCGGGACCATCCGCGAGATCGACCCGGCCACCGGCCAGCCGGTCAGCACCCCGGCCGGCGGCGTCGAGTACCTCGCCACCGCGCTGCGCCAGGCCCGCATCCCCGCCGACGACTCGATCACCGTCGCCGCCGGCGACCTGGTCGGCGCCTCGCCGCTGACCTCGGCGCTCTTCCACGACGAGCCCACCATCGAGGCGCTGGACAAGCTCGGCCTGGACGTCTCCTCGGTCGGCAACCACGAGTTCGACGAGGGCTCCGCCGAGCTGCTGCGCCTGCAGAACGGCGGCTGCCACCCGACCGACGGCTGCTACGAGGAGGGGCGCAAGTTCGCGGGCGCCAACTTCAACTACCTGTCGGCCAACGTCACCAGCGAGAAGACCGGCAAGCCGGTGCTGGCCCCGTACTGGGTGACCAAGTCCCAGGGTGTCAAGATCGGCTTCATCGGCGTCACCCTGGAGGGCACGCCGAACATCGTCACCGCCGAGGGCGTCAAGGGCCTGAAGTTCGCGGGCGAGGTCGACACGATCAACAAGTACGCCGCCGAGCTGAAGGCCAAGGGCGTCAACTCGATCGTCGCGCTGATCCACGAGGGCGGCCTGCCGGCCAGCAGCACCTACAACTACGACTGCGGCGCGGCCGGCCAGGGCATCTCCGGCCCGATCGTCGACATCGCCAAGAAGATCGACCCGGCGGTCGGCGCCATCGTCACCGGCCACACCCACAACGCGTACGCCTGCACCATCCCGGACCCGCAGGGCGTGCCGCGCTCGGTGACCAGCGCCGCCTCCTTCGGCCGGCTGTACACCGAGATCGACCTGAAGCTCGACAAGGCCAGCGGCACCATCGTGCGCCCGTCGGTCAAGGCCGAGAACCACATCGTGCGCCGCACGGTCGAGAAGGCCCCCGACCTGACCCAGCTGATCGACCACTACTCGAAGCTGGCCGCGCCGATCGCCAACCGCCCGATCGGCTACATCGCCTCGGACATCAACGGCCGTGGCAACAGCGACCTGGAGAAGCCGCTCGGCGACGTCATCGCCGACGCCCAGCAGGTCGGCCTCGCGCCCGCCGACAAGGGCGGCGCGCAGGTCGCCTTCATGAACCCCGGCGGCATCCGCGCCGACCTCGTCTACAAGGCGAGCGGCGCCGAGGGCGACGGCGTGGTGACCTACGGCGAGGCGTTCACCGTCCAGCCGTTCACCAACATGATGCAGGTCAAGACGCTGACCGGGGCCCAGCTGATCCAGCTGTTGCAGCAGCAGGTCAGCGGCTCCAACGAGGCCTCGCCGAAGATCCTCCAGCCGTCCAAGTCGCTCAGCTACACGCTGGACATGCGCAACAAGGGTGCGGACCGGATCGTCGTCGACTCGATCCGCCTCAACGGCGCGCCGGTCGACCCGGCGGCCAAGTACCGGGTCGCGGCCAATGAGTTCCTGGCCGGCGGTGGCGACGGCTTCCCGGCCTTCGCGGCCGGTGCCGACAAGCTCGTCGGTGCCTCCGACCTGGACGTCTTCGCCGCCTACCTGGGCGCCAACAGCTCGGCCGCCGCGCCGCTGAAGGCCCCGGCGCAGGACCGGATCAAGATCATCACCGCGGGCAGCACCACCGGCTGAGCCGAGGGTCGCCGGCCGTGAGCCGACCAGGGGCGGGGCGCTGTCGGGGCGCCCCGCCCCTTCCGGCTATGCGGGGGCGGGGCCGCCGGGCAGGCGGACGGTGGCGAGGGTGCCCGGGCCGCCGTCCCGGGCCGGGCCGAGCGACACCTCGCCGCCGGCCTCCCGGACGCTCTGCGCCACGATCGACAGCCCGAGGCCCGAGCCCGGGAGCTGGCGCGAGGAGGGGGAGCGCCAGAAGCGGTCGAAGACGTACGGGAGCTCGTCCTGGGGGATGCCGGGACCGTGGTCGCGGACGGTCAGCACGCCCGCGTCGAGCCGGACCTCGACGGTGCCGCCGGGCGGGCTGTACTTCACCGCGTTGTCCAGCAGGTTGATCACCGCGCGCTCCAGGGCGGCCGCGTCGGCGTGCACGTACCAGGGCGCGGTGGCCGTCTCGAAGACCAGCCCCGGACCGCGCAGCTTGGCGCGCTCCACGGCCCGTTCGGCGAGCTCGTGCAGGGCGACCACGGCGAGCGTGCGGACCGGTTTGGGGGAGTCCGGGCGGGACAGCTGGAGCAGGTCGCCGATCAGGACGGTGAGCTCCTGCATCTGGGCCTTCATGTTGCCGAGCAGCTTGGTGCGGGTGGCGGGCGGGAGCGGACGGCCGGTGTCGTCGCTGCGGATCAGCAGGTCGACGTTGGTGCGCAGGGAGGTGAGCGGGGTGCGCAGCTCGTGCCCGGCGTCGGCGATCAGGCGGGTCTGCCGCTCGCGGGAGTTGGCGAGGGCGGTGCTCATGGAGTTGAAGGACGTGGAGAGCCGGGCGATCTCGTCTTCGCCTTGCACGGGGATGGTGGTGCCGACCTCCTCGGTGCGGGCGATGTGCTCGACGGCGTCGGTCAGCTGGTCGACGGGCTTGAGCGCGGAGCGGGCGACGAGCCGGCCGGCGACACCGGCGAGGATGATGCCGCCGAGGGCGACGCCGCCGAGGAGGAAGGCGAGCTGGTTCAGGGACTCCTCGACGCCCTTGGTCGGGGTGGCGACCATGACCAGAGCCTGCGGGTACCCGGGAACGTCGGACGGGTACCAGGTGACGCGCACCATGGCGGGGGTGCCGTCGGTGTAGTGACCGTCTCGGATGACGGATTGGCCGGGCCTGAGATCCAGCACATTTGAGTCACCGGGCTCGACGGCGATGGCCTTGGCCGCCTTGGGAGGCAGACAGACAAGGGGAACCGGTCCGCTGAAGACGTACTGGGTGTCCCGGGGGGCCGGACCCCCAGCCGGCGGTTGCAGACCGGTGCTCTGGACGTTCTTGAGCGCGGCCTGGGGGGTGGTGGCGCAGTCCCTGCCGCTGGGTGGTGCGAGCTGGACCCGGACGGTCTCCAGGTCGCTGCGCACCACCCCGTACATCCGCTCCTCCACGATGAACCAGCACGCCAGCGCCGATAGCGCGATCGCCACCGCCACCGCCGCCGCCGTGAGGAAGGTGAGGCGGGTGCGCAGCGAGCGGGCGCGGTACCAGGTGGTGACGCGGCCGCGGCGCGGGATGCGGGGCGGGGCGAGCGGGGGCGGCGGGACGGTGGGGCTCACGCGGTGGTGCCGGCGGCGGGGCGGAGCGCGTAGCCGACTCCGCGGACGGTCTGGATGAGCCGGGGCAGGCCGCCCTGCTCGGTCTTGCGGCGCAGGTACATCACGTACACGTCCAGCGAGTTGGACGAGGGCTCGAAGTCGAAGCCCCAGACCGCCTTGAGGATCTGCTCGCGCGTGAGCACCTGGCGGGGGTGGGCGAGGAACATCTCCAGCAGCATGAACTCGGTGCGGGTCAGTTCGACCGGGCGGCCGGCCCGGGTGACCTCGCGGGTGGCGGTGTTCATCCGCAGGTCCGCGAAGGCGAGGACGTCGGTCTCCTCCTCGACGGCGGCCGCCCGGGCGGCGGCCTCGGTGGCGAGCGCGTTGCGCCGCAGCAGGGCGCGCACCCGGGCGAGCAGCTCGTCGAGTTCGAAGGGCTTGGCGAGGTAGTCGTCGGCGCCGACGTCGAGGCCGGTGACCCGGTCGCCGACGGCGTCCCGGGCGGTGAGCATCAGCACCGGGACGGTGTCGCCGCGCGAGCGCATCCGGCGGACGGCGGTGAGGCCGTCCATCCTGGGCATCATGATGTCGAGCAGGACGAGGTCCGGGCGTTCGCGTTCGACGGACTCCAGCGCCTCGTAGCCGTCGGTGGCGGTGGCGACCTCGTAGCCCTCGAAGGCGAGGCTGCTCTCCAGGGCGTCCCGGAGCGCGGGTTCGTCGTCGACCACGAGGAGCCGGGCGCTGGTCTGGTGCCCGGGCTCGGCGGGGGTGCGGTCGTCGGCGGACGGGGTCATCGGCGGTTGCCCTTTCTGGTGGCGGGAGGGCCTGCTCGGGTCAATTGTCGGACGTGCTCAGATGTTCTGGCCGGACTGCAGCTTCGGCAGCACCTGCTTGACGTCGTCGATCGGGATGGCGAAGCCGAGGCCGACGCTGCCGGCTCCGCTGCCGCCGGCCGTGGCGCTGGACCCGCTCGGCGAGTACATGGCCGAGTTGACGGCGATGACCTGCCCGCCCGCGTTGATGAGCGGGCCGCCGGAGTTGCCGGGGTTGAGCGCGGCGTCGGTCTGGAAGGCCTGGTAGGTGGCGGTCTCGCCGCCGCTCTGCGGGGCGGTGCCGCGCAGTCCGGGCAGGTTGGGGAGGCCGAAGCCGCCGTTGCCGCCGGTGGTGCCCTCGTCGAGCTGGACGGTGACCTCGCGGTGTTCGGCGCTGATGATGCCGGAGGTGACGGTGCCGGTGAGGCCCTCGGGGTTGCCGATGGCGACGACGGGGTCGCCGACCGCGACGGCGGAGGAGTCGCCGAGGACGGCGGGGGTGAGCTTCTTGGCGCCGTGGGCGGTGATCACGGCGGCGTCCAGGCCCTTGTCGGTGCCGGTGAGCGTGGCCCGGGCGGTGGAGCCGTCGTGGAAGGTGACGGTGATCTGGCCGCCGCCGGCCGCGCCGGAGACCACGTGGTAGTTGGTGAGGATCTGCCCGTCCGCCGTGAGCACCACGCCGGTGCCGGTGGCGGTGCCGTTCGCGGTCTTCACGGTGATCTGGACGACGCTGGGGGAGACGGCGGCCGCGACGGCGGCGACGTCGGCGCTGCCGTCGGAGCGGGCGGCGACGGGGCTGGCGATGGTGCCGGTGCGGGCGGTGGAGTCGTGGTCCCGGGCGGCGACGAGGCCGCCGGTGACCCCGCCGAGGACGGCGGCGATCGCGGCGACGGCGGTGACCAGGGCGAGCCGGCCGCGCAGCAGGCCGCGCCGGGCGCGGTGGCCGGGGCCGCCGGGGGTGGGCGCCGTGCCCGCCTCGGGCGGGAACGGCGGGGCCGGGGGAGGGGGCGGGGTGCCGGCAGCGGGGTGGGCGGCGGTGCCGTACCCGGTGCCGTCGTACCCGGTGCCGTCGTACCCGGGGTGGTCCTGCGCGGTGCGGTCCTGCGTGGTGCTGTCGAGGACGGTGCCCGGGATGATCCGGGGCTGCGGGTACCCGTACGGGCCGTCGTACTGCTCGCCGTCGGTGCGGGGCTGCCACTGCTGGTGATCGCTCATGGCGACCAACGTCCGCCCGGGGGATGAGAATCCGATGAGAGTCCGCTCAGAACGCCCCGAGAAGCCCGTTGACTTCTCATAAAGCCTGGTCAGGCTAGGAGTCGGCGCCGTCCGGCGAGCAGCCGCAGGAACGCCGTACGACCAGGCGCGACGGGAAGGTGCGGACCCGTTCGGTGTCCGAGCCGGGCACCATCAGCGAGTCGTCCAGCACCAGGTCCACCGCCGCCCGGGCCATCGCGTCGCGGTCGGAGGCGACGGTGGTCAGCGGCGGGTCGGCGAGCGCGGCCTCCGGCACGTCGTCGAACCCGGCCACCGCGAGGTCCTCCGGCACCCGCAGGCCCAGCTCGCGGGCGGCCCGCAGCACGCCGATGGCCTGGTCGTCGGTGGAGCAGAAGATCGCCGGCGGGCGGTTCTCGGAGCGCAGCAGGTCGAGCGCGACGTCGAAGGCGCCGTACCGGTGGAACGGCGCGTCGATCAGGTGCGGCTCGGTGGGCAGGCCGTGCGCGTCCATCGCGCGCTGCCAGCCCTCGACGTGGTCGATGACCGGGTCGCCGGGCGCGGGGGACTCCACCGGGCCGCCGAAGCAGGCCACGTACGGGTGCCCGTGCACCTCCAGCAGGTGGCGGACGACCGTCTCGGCGCCGGCCACGTCGTCGGTGACCACGGCGACGTCGTCGATCGCCTCGGGGCGGCGGTGCAGCAGCACCACCTTGGCGCCCTCCATGGCGGCGAACTCCTCGGCGGCCCGCTGCGAGGGGCCCTGGCTGACCAGGATCAGGCCGGAGACCCGCATGCCGAGGAAGGCGCGGACGTAGTGGACCTCGCGGTCGTCGACGTAGTCGGAGTTGCCGATCAGCACGAGCTTGCCGCGTTCGGAGGCGGCCCGTTCGACGGCGTGCGCCATCTCGGCGAAGAACGGCTGGCGGGCGTCCGGGACGACCATGCCGATCAGGTTGGTGCGGCGGGAGGCCATCGCCTGCGCGACGCTGTTCGGCCGGTAGCCGAGCTGCTCGATCGCGGCGAGCACCTTCTCCCGGGTGGCGGGCGCGACCGGGCGCGGTCCGTTGTTGATCACGTAGCTGACGACCGCGGTCGAGGTACCAGCCAGTCGGGCTACGTCGTCGCGCGTCACTTTGGCCACGGGGGGAGTCTACGCGTGTGGCATGTGGCCGGGCAGTGGGGGACCCGCGTCGGGCGGGCGTGGCGCGCGGAGCGCCCCGGACGGGTCGGGACGAACCAGGACAGGCCGGGCGGGACGGCGCGGGGCGGCCCCGTCCGGCCGGCCGGTCAGGCCTCCAGGGCGGCCGGGGAGCGCCGGGCCGGCGGATCGTTCCGCTCGGCCCGCTCCCCCTTGTCCCCCTTGTCGGGGACGACGAAGCGGTAGCCGACGTTGCGCACGGTGCCGATCAGGCCCTCGTGCTCGACGCCGAGCTTGGCGCGCAGCCGCCGGACGTGCACGTCGACCGTCCGGGTGCCGCCGAAGTAGTCGTAGCCCCAGACCTCCTGCAGCAGCTGCGCCCGGGTGAAGACCCGGCCGGGGTGCTGGGCGAGGTACTTGAGCAGCTCGAACTCCTTGAAGGTGAGGTCGAGCACCCGGCCCTTGATCCTGGCCGAGTAGGTGGCCTCGTCGACCGAGAGGTCGCCGTTGCGGATCTCCATCGGGCTGTCGTCGGTGGACACCTGGAGCCGGCCGAGGGCGAGCCGCAGCCGGGCCTCGACCTCGGCGGGGCCGGCGGTGTCGAGCAGGACGTCGTCGATGCCCCATTCGGCGGTGACGGCGGCCAGGCCGCCCTCGGTGACCACCAGGATCAGCGGGCAGCCGATGCCGGTGGAGCGCAGCAGCTGGCAGAGGCTGCGGATCTGCGGCAGGTCACGCCTGCCGTCCACCAGGATGACGTCGGCGCTGGGCGTGTCGACCAGGGCGGCGCCCTCGGCGGGGGCCACCCGGACGTTGTGCAGCAGCAGGCCGAGCGCGGGCAGGACCTCCGCGGAGGGCTGCAGCGCGTTGGTGAGGAGGAGCAGAGAACTCATACCCGGTAGTCCCCTTTCCGGGTCGTCGCGGTCGCGGTCCGGCCGCCGCCACGGCCGGATGGCGCAGGTGCTGATGAGGGGGAGGAGACGGAGGCCAGGGGGGACGCGGGGGATCCGGCGGCGCGCGTGGCCGGACGGCGTGCGCCCAGGGGGTCCTGTGATCCCCGGTGCACCGTTTCTGCCCTGCTCATCCGCGAACCTTCCGGTCCTGGCCCGTCCCGGGCGGCGGCCCGGAGCCGGGGTTGTCCGACGCCCCGGCCTCGTCCCGGCACCTCGTTGTGCCGTGTGTGGCGGGGCGGTCCCTGCGGCACGCCGGGGGTGGGCCGACGATTCGCACGGACGTCCGTACTGGCGTCCTGAAAGCACAAAAGGATCCGGGGGCGACTCTGCCCGGATCCCTCACGGATCGAGGATAGCCGACCGGCCCACCACGCCGGGAGGGCTCGAATCCGGCGGTTCGGCCTTTTCGGGCGCGCCCCGGGTGAGCCCGGCCACAGCTTCGCGACGGCGCCGCCGGGCGCCGGGCCAGGGCGATTGCCGCTCGCGCGGGCGAACACGACATCATGGGGGACACATCGGCGGCACCGCGCGCGTACACCTTTCGGGCGAGGCGCGGGCGCCCCGGTGGTGGACCCGGCCGGGACACCCGGGCCCGGGCGAGGACGACGAGAAGGGGTTGCCATGGGCGCGACCACCGGGCACGACCCGGCGGCCGCCGTTCGGGTGAGCGGGACGATCCGCTACTGGGCGGCGGCGAAGTCGGAGGCCGGGCTGGCCGAGGAGCCGTACCTGGCGGCGACCCTGGCCGAGGCGCTGGCGCGGGCCGAGGAGCGGCACGCGGACCGGCCGAAGCTGGTCCGGCTGTTCGGTCACTGCTCCTACCTGGTGGACGGCTCGCCGGTGGGCGGCCGTGACCGCGCGACGGTGGCGCTCACCGAGGGCGGGACGATCGAGGTCCTCCCCCCGTTCGCGGGCGGGTGAGCGGCGTGACCGGAACGAACGGAACCCCCGAGGGGCAGCCCCAGCAGGCCCAGCCCCAGCAGCCGCAGCCGCCGTACCAGCCGCAGTACCCGTACGGGCAGCCGCAGCAGCAGCCGCAACCGCCGTACCAGCCGCAGCAGCAGCCGCCGCAGGGCTACCAGCCCGGGCAGCCGCCGTATCCGTACACCCCGCAGCAGGCGTACGCGCCGGATCCCTATGCGCAGCAGGGGCACGCGGCGCAGCCGTACGCCCCCGGCGCGGGACAGGCGCCGTACGGCGGGCAGGTGTACGGGCAGCCGCCGTACGGAGCCGGTCCGGGTATGGACGACGCCGCGACGGCGCTGCTGCCGCCGGTGCCGCCGCTGGAGGACGCCGCGGCGACCACGTTGCTGCCGCCGGTGCCGCCGCTGGACGACGCTCCCACCGCGCTGCTCCCGCCCGTGTCGGCGGCGGGCCCGATGCCGTCGGCCCCGGCCCCGGCGCAGGCTCCGGATTCGGTCCAGGGGCCGGCGCGGCCCTACACCGAGCCGCGGCACGGCCGGTCGCACCGTCGGGCGGAGCCCCCGGCGCCCGCGCCGTCGCCCGCACCCACGCAGGCGCAGGCCCCGGCCCAGGCCTACCCGCCGGTCCAGTCCCCGGATCACGGACAGGGTCTGGACCAGCCGACCATGACGCTCAAGCGCCCGGAGCCCCCGGCCCCCGTGCTGACCGACCCGGCCGCGGCCCGTGCCGCGCGGGCCGCCCGGGCGGCGCAGAACGCCCACGCCGCGCCCGCCGGTCCGGCCGCGTCGTTCCCCGGCCCGGCGCCGTCCCTGGGCACGCCTCCGTTCCCGCCCGCGACCCCCGTGGCCCCCGTAGCCCAGCCGTCCCCGGTCCAGGCGGCGGCTCCGGCCGCGCCCGCGCGGACCGGTTCGCCGATCCACGACCCGGGCCTCCAGCCGGCCCTGATCACCGCCGGCGCCGCCGCCCTGCTGGCCGGCGGCGCGGCGCTCGGCCAGGTGCCGCTTGCCCTGGTGCTCGTCCTGCTCCAGGGCCTGACGGCGGCCGGCTGGTTCCGGCTGAACGGCATGTGGCCGGCCCGCCAGGGCATCGCGCTGGCCGCGCTGTCCGGCGTGGTGGCCGACGTCTCGGTGCTGCTGGCCGACGCGGACGGCGGCACGGCCGCGGTGGTGGGCACGCTCGGCGGGTTCTTCCTGCTGGTCCTGGTACTGCAGACGTTCCGGCCGGCCGATCCGAAGGAGCGGTTCTACGCGCTCACCGTGCTCGGCTCCGCCACCGTGGTGACGGTGCTCTGCACCGCGCTGCTGCTGGCGGACTGGGTGCCGGCGGCGGTCGGCGCGGTCGCGCTGGCGACCCTGCTGGCGGCCGCGCCGCTGCCCGGACCGCGCTGGCTGGGCCCGCTGCTGGGCCTGGCCGCGGCGGTCGGTCTGGGCTTCGCGGTCGGCGCACCGCCGTTCCTGGGTGTGGCGGCCGGTCTCGGCGCGCTGATCGGACGCCGGGTGGCCGCGTACGACTTCCCGTCCAGGTTCGTGCACATGACGGCGGGCGTGGCCCTGCCGCTGGCGGTGTCCGCACCGCTGGTCTGGATCGCCACCGCGCTGCTCGGCTGACCGCCGCGACGTCCCGTCCCGGAACCATGCTCCGGGGCGGGACGTCGTACGGTCGTGCGGGAGCGGCCGCACCGGAACGGCCCGATCCGCACGGCCGGCCACGATGAGAACCACGAACCACGAACCACGAACCACGAACCACGGCGACGAACGACAGCGACGGACGACAGCGACCGGCGACGACGGGGGAGAGCGATGCGCGGCTGGCTGAAGGCGACGATCGGCGTGGTGGTGCTCTCCGGCGTGCTGGTGGGCGCCGACCGGATCGCCGTCGGCGTCGCCGAGGACGAGGCGGCCGACCAGATCCTGAAGAGCGGCCGGATGAGCCAGAAGCCGGACGTCTCGATCGAGGGCTTCCCGTTCCTCACCCAGGTCGTCGCGAAGAAGCTGGACGACGTGCGGATCTCCTCGGACGCGCTGACCGTCGGCGAGGGCAAGGACAAGGTGTCCCTGCACGCGTTCCGGGCCGAGCTCTCCGGCGTCGAGGTGAGCGGCAACATGAGCAGCGCCACCGTGGACAGCGGGGCCGGCTCCGCGCTGATCACCTACGCGGACCTGTCCGGTCTGCTGCCGCCGGCCTCGGAGCTGGTGCCGAACGCGGGCCGGCTCTCCCTGGGCGGCGGCACCCGGCTGAGCCTTTCCTACGGCGGTCCGGGCAAGATCAAGGCCTCGCTGGGGCCGTTCCCGATCGGCGACGCCGCAGTGCACAGCAAGGGCGACACCGTGACGGTGGACGGGTTCAAGCTGAGTTCGATGGCCTCGCTGCTGGCCGGGGTGTCCGACCAGTCCCTCGCCCCGATCAGCTTCACCCTCTCCACGCTGCCCGCCGGGCTGAACCTGTCCTCGGTCACGCCGCAGGAGGACGGCCTCCGGCTGGGCTTCGAGGGCAAGGGCATCAAGCTCATCGGCTGACCCGAACACCTCCCCACCAACCGTTCCGTCGTTCCGCTCCGCGAGACGCGCTGTCCAGCGCCGGCCGCGGAGCGGTGCCGTTCCCGCCTTCCGGCCCCCCTCAGAGCGCCCACGGCCCGCGCCCCGGCCGGTTCCCGACGCCCATGAAATGGTCAAATCCCGAGATGTGAGCCATCCGGTCTCATCATCCGATACGCTGGTGACAGCGGGCGCCGGGTGTCCCTAGCATCGTTCGCATGAAGCGACAGACGGACCTCACCAAGCGGCGGGCGGTAGACCTGTGCCGCGTGGCCGCCTGTCTGTGTCGAATGCGTTAACTCGGCGTCCAGGCAGGGCAGTTGCCCCCGCCGCCGATTTCTTCCGGTGATCGCAGCCGGCCCTTTTGGCCGGGCGTCCCCGCCGTACTCCGCCACGCACCGCCCGGTCGCGCCGCACACCGGCTCCCGTCCCACCATTCGGACAGGAATTCGGACCGATGGCCGACGGGCGACCCGCACCACCGCTGAGCAGCAGCACCCCGAAGCAGCGAGCACCTTCCGCCAACCGCCCCCGGATGGAGAACATCACCATGAGCCGCAGCGACGTCCTGGTCGACGCCGACTGGGTCCAGGCCCACCTGGACGACCCGAAGGTCGTGATCGTCGAGGTCGACGAGGACACCTCCGCGTACGACAAGAACCACATCCGCAACGCGGTCCGGATCGACTGGAAGGACGACCTCCAGGACCCGGTCCGCCGCGACTTCATCGACCAGGCCGGCTTCGAGGCGCTGCTCAGCGCCAAGGGCATCGCCAACGACGACACCGTCGTCCTCTACGGCGGCAACAACAACTGGTTCGCCTCCTACGCCTACTGGTACTTCAAGCTGTACGGCCACGGTGACGTCCGCCTGCTCGACGGCGGCCGCAAGAAGTGGGAGCTGGACTCCCGCGACCTGGTCGCCGAGGTGCCGCAGCGCGCCGCGACCGAGTACACGGCGCAGGCCGCCGACTCCTCGATCCGCGCCTTCCGCGACGACGTGATCGCCGCCATCGGCAACCTCAACCTGGTCGACGTCCGCTCGCCCGACGAGTTCTCCGGCAAGCTGCTCGCCCCGGCCCACCTCCCGCAGGAGCAGTCGCAGCGCCCGGGCCACGTGCCGACCGCGCGCAACATCCCGTGGGCCAAGAACGCCAACGACGACGGCACCTTCAAGAGCGACGACGAGCTCAAGGCCCTGTACGAGGCCGAGGGCGTCGACCTGGCGACGGACACCATCGCCTACTGCCGCATCGGCGAGCGCTCCGCGCTCACCTGGTTCGTCCTGCACGAGCTGCTCGGCCAGGAGAACGTGAAGAACTACGACGGCTCGTGGACCGAGTACGGCAGCCTCGTCGGCGTGCCGATCGAGCTCGGCAACTGAGCCACCGGCTCCACCCGTAAGGCAGAAGGGAAACAAGACAATGTGCGGTGCGAAGGCCGGCGGCCCGGACCTGGCAGGAGTTGACGTGGCGAACGAGACGATCATCCAGGGTTCGGTGACCCGCGACGGTGAGCCGGTCAACGGCTACGTCCGACTGCTCGACGAGAACAACGAGTTCACGGCCGAGGTGCCCACCTCGGCGACCGGCCAGTTCCGGTTCTTCGCCCGCCCGGGCAAGTGGACCCTGCGCGCGCTCATCCCGGGCCAGACCGTGGACCGCCAGGTGGTCGCCTCCCAGGGCAACCTGACCGAGGTCGCCATCGCCGTCTGACCGGCGACGCCGGAACAGCGGAACAGCAGTACCGGGGGCCCCTGCCGAGCGGGGGCCCTCGGGCATACCGTGGAAGTGTGCAGTCCCGTCGGCGGCGCCGCTACTACTACGTCATGATGACCGTCTGCCTGGGCCTCTTCGTGCTGGCCTGGGGGGCGGTGCGGTTCGTCTCCGTGCCGGCGGCCGTGGCCCTGTGCGTGGTCGCGATGGTCATCCCGCCGGCGGCGGCGGTGTTCGCCAACCGGCGCGACCCCGAGGACGACTGGTGGGACGACCCGCGCTGGGAGGACCCGAAGTGGGACGATCCCGGCCACGACCGGGACCACCCCGACCACGAGGACCGCCCTCAGCGGCCGTAGCGGCCGGCGCCTAGTAGACGAGCGCCTGCACGCCGTCGGCCATGATCTCGCTGACGAAGACCTGCGCGCCCGCGATCCGGGCACCCTCGACGAGGTCCTTCTCCTCGATCCCGCGCCGTGCCGCGCACTGGGTGCACAGCGTGAGCGTGCCACCGGCCAGCACCGACTCCAGCAGGTCCGGCAGCGGCGCCGCGTGCGGCAGCTCGAACTCCGCCGCCCGCCCGGGCAGGGCGAACCAGGACGACTCCCCGGTCAGCCAGAGCGACACCTCGACGCCGCTGGCGACGGCGACCGCCGCCACCGTGAACGCCTGCGAGCACCGCTCGGGGGCGTCGGCCCCCGCGGTGACCTTGATGACGAGCTTCTTCGAAGACATGCCGACACCCTAGATCGCCGACGTGGGTGGGGCTCACCGAGACCCTCCCCCACCCGCCGGATAGAGTGAGCGGCAGCAAAATCCACCACACTGTCGCCGCAATGGGAGCCACCCGTGTCCGGTCTGGAAATCTTCTTCGACGGTCTGCTGGCCCTCATGGCCGTGCTGATCACCTGGTTCGCCATCTTCTCGGTGATGAAGCTCTACCAGGGCCAGCGCTGACCCCGCTGCCGTACGGTTGAAGTACTCCCGCACCGACGACAGCGACCAGGAACATGATCGAGATCCCCTCTGACCTCCACAAGGACGTCGTCCCGCTCGCCTTCCTCCTCGGCACCTGGGAGGGCGCGGGCGTCTACGCCCCTCTGCCGGGTGAAGGGGGCCCGGGCACCGAGAAGTGCAACTTCGGCCAGGAGATCGTCATCCGCCACGACGGACGGCCCTTCCTGGAGTTCCGCTCCCGCACCTGGGTGCTGAACAGCGAGGGCGAGAAGGTCCGTCCGCTGGAGAACGAGCACGCCTTCTGGCGCATCACCAGCAACCAGCACGGCACCAGCGGCGCCCGCGGGGTCGAGATCTCGTCCGTCCGTGACGACGGCACGGTGGAGATCTGGTACGGCGAGCTGGCCGACGGCAAGCCGCAGATCGACGTCTCCACCGACGCGGTGGCCCGGATCGAGGGCTCGCCGGAGTACTCGGGCGGCAAGCGGCTCTACGGCTTCGTCAACGAGGAGCTGCTCTGGGTGGGCGAGAAGGCCGCCCCGAACGTCCCGCTGCGCCCGTACATGTCGGCCCAGCTGCGGAAGGTGCTCTCGCCGGCCCAGCTGATCAAGGACATCAACGACCTGCCGGACGACGGCATCGCCTTCTTCAAGTAGTCCTTCGAGCAGGTACGGCCGCCCGCAGGGGCGCGCACGGGTAGGGACCGGCCCCCGGCCGGTCCCTACACTTGGTTCAGGACCCCCGACGTTTGGCAGGGACAGGACCGTGGCGGACACCGGCACCACCGACTGGCAGCTCTCCGGCGACTGGAAGGCCGACCTGCGCGAGCGCGGGTACCGGCTCACCCCGCAGCGCCAGCTCGTGCTGGAGGCGGTCGACGCGCTCGACCACGCCACCCCGGACGACATCCTCTGCCACGTCCGGCAGACCGCCAGCGGCGTCAACATCTCCACCGTCTACCGGACCCTGGAGCTGCTGGAGGAGCTGGGCCTGGTCTCGCACGCCCACCTCGGCCACGGCGCCCCGACCTACCACCTGGCCGGCCGCCACCACCATCTGCACCTGGTCTGCCGGGACTGCGAGAAGGTCACCGAGACCGGCACCGAGATCGCCCAGCCGCTGATCGACAGCCTCCGCGCCCAGCACGGCTTCGACACGGACCTCAAGCATTTCGCCATCTTCGGCCGCTGCGCCGACTGCGCCGCCGGGCCCGTCGCGGAGCGGTCGTAAGCTAGCCGGTATGACCGGTCTGAAGAGTCCGCTGCTTGCGCTGTCCGGAGCCGTCCCCGCCGAGGGAACCGACGAGGGCGTCGCCGCCCACTACGGCGACCTCTTCCGTGAACAACGGAACCTCTCCCGGGGCACCGGCTTCGTGGACCTCTCGCACCGCGGCGTGATCACCGTGACCGGCGCGGACCGGCTGAGCTGGCTCCACCTGCTGGTCACCCAGCACGTCAGCGCGCTGCCGCCGCAGCAGGCCACCGAGGCGCTGGTGCTCTCGCCCAACGGGCACGTCGAGCACGCGCTCTACCTGGTCGACGACGGCACCACCCTCTGGGCGCACGTCGAGCCGGGCACCCAGCAGGCGCTGGTCGGCTACCTGGAGAGCATGAAGTTCCTCTACCGGGTCGAGGTGACCGACGCGACCGCCGACTACGCGGTGGTCCACCTGCCGGCCGGCTCCACCGCCTCCGCCGAGGGTGCGGCGGCTGTCCGCGAACTGCCCTACGGGCGGGACCTCTTCCTGCCCCGCGCCCGGCTGGCGGAGCTGACCGCGGGCTACGGTCCGGCGGCGGGCGTGTGGGCGTACGAGGCGCTGCGGATCGAGGGCCACCGGCCGCGGCTCGGCTTCGAGACCGACCACCGGACCATCCCGCACGAGGTGGACTGGCTGAGCACCGCCGTCCACCTGCAGAAGGGCTGCTACCGGGGCCAGGAGACGGTGGCCCGGGTGCACAACCTGGGTCGGCCCCCGCGCCGGCTGGTCTTCCTGCACCTGGACGGCACCGAGGAGGTGCTGCCCCCGCACGGGACGCCGGTGCGGCTCGCCTCCGACCCGGAGGGGCGGGCGCTCGGCATCGTCACCTCCTCGGCGCGCCACCACGAGCTGGGGCCGATCGCGCTGGCGGTCGTGAAGCGCAACGTCCCGGTGGACGCGGTGCTGCTGGCCGGCACGGTGCCGGGGACGCAGGACGTGATCGTCCCGCAGTAGGACGAAGGCACCGTCAGACTTCGACGAGGACGGTGAACGGGCCGTCGTTCACCAGGGCGACCTTCATGTCGGCGCCGAAGCGGCCGGTCTCGACCTTGGCGCCGAGCGCGCGCAGCCGGGCGACCACCTCGTCCACCAGCGGCTCGGCGACCGGACCGGGCGCGGCGGCGTTCCAGGTGGGGCGGCGGCCCTTTCGGGCGTCGCCGTAGAGCGTGAACTGGCTGATCACCAGCAGCGGCGCCCCGATGTCGGAGCAGGACTGCTCCACGCCCTCGTCGTCGGCCGGCAGCAGGCGCAGCGTCCAGAGCTTGCGGGCCAGTTGGGCCGCCTTGGCGGGGGTGTCGTCATGGGTGACGCCGACCAGGACGCAGAGTCCGGGTTCCTCGATCGCGCCGACGGTCTCCCCGGCCACCGTCACCCTGGCCTCGGTCACTCGCTGCACCACTGCTCGCATGCCGCCATTCTGCCGGAGCCGTCAGGGCCGGAGCCGTCTGGGGCGTGAGCCGGCCCCCGTGGGCGCTCGAAGGCCTGGCGCACGCCGGGTTGCGTGCGCCTGCGTGCGCCATGGCAGCGTTCTCCCGGCGAAAAGCTTCGGTCGTATCAGCCACCCCTCTTCGCCAGGGGGCCGTTCGGGTGCACGGGCAGTGCGGCGGCGCCGGGCGGGGTGGCACGCTGGGGGACCGTACGAGGGCGTGTCCGCCGCTCCGCCGCACCAGGGCGGGGAGCCGGCCGCGCCCGAGGTCCGGGGCGCCGAGGTCCGCCGCGCCGGGCCCGGTTCGGCCGGGCGGCCGAGCCGGTAGGTCAGGCGTTCTGGTCGTGTCGCCCCGCCGGGTGGCCACGGCCGGGGGCGGGAACCTTCGCGGTCGTCCGGGCGTGCCTCCGGACGGGAACGCGCCGGCGGCGCGCGCGGCGGTTGGCGGGCCGGACCGGCGGCAGGCGACGGGGCGCCGCGAGCGGGTGGGATCGGGACGACGGCAGGTGGTTGGTTGATGGACGCGATCAGCACGGCGCAGGACCGCTACGGGCGGCTGCCCGAGGGGCCCGGGGCCGGCCCCGAGCCGGACCTCGGACGCCTGGGCCTGGACCAGCTGCGGACCCTGCGCCGGGAGACCCTGGACCAGGAGGCCGACCTCTCCTACCTGCGGCGGCTGCTGCACGGCCGGATGGACATCCTGCTGGCCGAACTGGACCGCCGGCCCGGAGCCGGCGGTACGGCCCGGACCACGGACCCGGCGGAGCCGGCCGGCGCCCTGCTGGAGCGGCTGCCGGCGATCCTGACCGACGCCCCGTCCACCGTCCGCCGCTCGGCCCGGCACGTCACGCTGGGGCCGCCGCGCGGGCAGCAGTCCCAGCTGGAGGCGGACGCGCTGATGGGCGACGTCCAGCTGGCCGACCTGGCCGCGCACCCGGCCGAGGAGCTGCTGGCGGCGCTGGAGCGGCTGCGGGCGCACGAGCGGGAGGTGTCCGGGCGACGGCAGCGGCTGCTGCGGACGGCGGACGGCTGCAACGCCGAAATCACCCGCAGGTACCGTGATGGGGAAGCACGGGTCGACGACCTGCTCGCAGGCGGTCCGCTCTGACAGGTGCGGGGGGCGCCGGGGGTGGGGGACGGGCCCGGCTCGCCCCCGGTTCACCCTCACCTCCGGAAGGCTTTCGCCATGTCCAGTTCCGTCTCCCTGCCCGTGCTCGCCGAAGTCGTCCGCTCGGGTTTCACCGAGGGCCGGCACCGGGGTTCGCTGGTGCTGCTGGCCGCTGACGGCTCCGTCGAGTTCGCGCTGGGCGAGCCGGACGCGCCGGTCTTCCCGCGCTCCTGCGCCAAGCCCTTCCAGGCCGTGGCCACGCTGCGGGCCGGGCTCGCGATCGAGGGGGAGCTGCTGGCGCTGGCGGCTTCCAGCCACTCCGCAGAATCGTTTCACCTCGACGGCGTGCGGCGGATCCTCGCCGGTGCCGGACTGGACGAGTCCGCCCTGCGCACCCCGGCCGACCTCCCGCTCGACGACCTGGAGGCCGAGCTGCACCTGCGCTGGGGCGGTGACCGCGAGCCGATCCTGATGGACTGCTCCGGCAAGCACGCCGGCTGGCTCGCCGCCTGCGCGGCCAACGGCTGGCCCACCGACAGCTACCTCGACCCGGAGCACCCGATCCAGCGACTGGCCCGCGAGGCCCTGGAGGAGGCCGTCGGCGAGCCGGCCGCGCACGCCGGGGTGGACGGCTGCGGCGCGCCGCTGCTGGCCGTCGGCCTGACCGCCCTGGCCCGCGGCTACCGCGCCCTGCTGCTGGCCGAGCCCGGCACCCCGCAGCGCCGGGTCGCCGACGCGATGCGCGCGCACCCCGAGTACGTGGCCGGCACCCGCCGGGCCGACACCCGGCTGATGCGGGCGGTGCCCGGCGCGCTCGCCAAGATGGGCGCGGAGGCCGTCCAGGTGGTGGCGCTGCCGGACGGCCGGGCGCTCGCCTTCAAGATCGAGGACGGCGCCGAGCGCGCCCGCGGCCCCGTCCTGGCCGCCGCCCTGCGCCGCCTCGGGGTGACCACCGGCGATTCCACGCTGGAGCGGATCGCTGCGGCCCCGCTGTTCGGCGGCGGCCTCCCGGTCGGTGAGGTGCGCGCGGCGTTCTAGCCAGGCCCTGTCTCCAGCGCGGACCGCTCTCCGCGTGCGGAGCGACGGCCCCCGGTGCACGGTGGACCGGGGGCCGTCGCACAGCTGAGGAGTCCGCCATGAGCGAGCACGTGTACCGGGTGACCGAGATCGTCGGGTCCTCGACGGAGAGCGTCGACGCCGCGATCCGCAACGGCATCGAGCGTGCCTCCCGGACGCTGCGCCACCTCGACTGGTTCGAGGTCTCGCAGGTCCGCGGCCACCTCGCCGAGGGGCGGATCAAGCACTACCAGGTGTGCATGAAGGTCGGCTTCCGGCTGGACGACGAGGGAGCCTAGGAGCAGCCTGGGCGCGCTCCGGCAGCACCAGCGGCACCCCCGTGCGCGGGTGCGGCAGGACCTCGACCGGGTGCCCGTACACCTCGCTGAGCAGCGGTGCGCGCAGCACCTCGGCCACCGGCCCGTCGGCGACCGTCGCGCCGTCGGTCAGCAGCACCACCCGGTCGGCGTAGGCCGCCGCGAGCGACAGGTCGTGCAGGACGACGACCACGCCGTCTCCCGCGGCGGCCCGGGTGCGGGCCAGGCGCAGCACCAGTTCCTGGTGGCGCAGGTCGAGCGCGGCGGTGGGTTCGTCGAGCAGCAGCAGAGCGGTGCGCTGGGCGAGCACCCGGGCCAGGGCCACCCGGGCCCGTTCGCCGCCGGAGAGCGCGGTGAACGGCCGCCCGGCGAAGGCCGCGGACTCGGTCGCGGCCATCGCCTCGTCGACCACCCGCTCGTCCTCGGCGGCGGCCGCGGTGCCGGCCCAGGGGGCGCGGCCCATCCGGACCACCTCGTCGGCGGGGAACGGGAAGGACAGCGCGGCCGCCTGCGGCAGCAGCGCGCGGCGGCGGGCGAGGTCGGCGGGCCGGAAGCCGGCCAGCGGGCGGCCGTCCAGCCGGACCTCGCCGGCGGTCGGCGTGAGGTCGCCGGCCAGCACCGAGAGCAGGGTGGACTTGCCGGCGCCGTTCGGTCCGAGCAGGGCGACCACCTCGCCGGCGGTGACCCGGACGTCGGCCCCGGTCAGCAGCTCGCGTCCGCCGACGGTCAGCCGGACGGCCTCGGCGGTGAGCAGTTCGGTGCCCGGGGCGGGCCGTGCGGGTACCTCGGGTCGGTTGCGCAGGGCGCCGATCCTCATGCCCAGCCTCCCTGCTTGGTCCTGGTGCGGCGCAGCAGCCAGAAGAAGAACGGGCTGCCGATCAGCGCGGTGAGCACGCCGAGCGGGAGTTCGGCCGGTTCGGCCAGGGTGCGCGCGGCGAGGTCGGCGGCGACCAGCACGAGGGCGCCGCCGAGCGCGGAGGCGGGCAGCAGGAAGCGGTGGCCGGGGCCGGCGACCATCCGCAGCAGGTGCGGGACGACCAGGCCGACGAAGCCGATGATGCCGCTGACCGCGACGGCGGCGGCGGTGAGCAGGGCGACCACGGTGATCAGCACCAGCCGCATCCGCTCGACGTCCACGCCGAGGTGCCGGGCGGGCCGTTCGCCGAGCGCCAGCAGGTCCAGCGAGCGCGCGTAGCGGGGCGCGACGGCGAGGCCGACCAGGGCGAACGGGAGGACGGCGAGCACCTTGCCCCAGGTGGCCTGGGAGAGCGAGCCGAGCTGCCAGAAGGTGACCTGGCTGATCGCCGCGGAGTCGGCGGTGAACAGGAACAGGCCGATCAGGGCGCCGCAGAAGGCGTTCACCGCGACGCCGGTGAGGATCAGTGTGACGACCTCGGTGCGGCCGCCGGAGCGGGACATCGCGTAGACCGCGAAGACGGTCAGCAGGCCGGTGGCGAAGGCGGAGGCGGTCACCGTCCAGGTGCCGAGGGCGTCCAGGCCGAGCACGATGCAGCCGACCGCGCCGACCGCGCCGCCGGAGGAGACGCCGATGACGGCCGGTTCGGCGAGCGGGTTGCCGAAGACGCCCTGCATCAGCGCGCCCGCGCAGCCGAGCGAGCCGCCGACCAGCAGGGCGAGCACCACCCGGGGGAGGCGGACGTTCCAGAGCACCGACTCGGGGACGCGGTCGAGGGCGTGGCCGCCGAGGCCGAGCCGGTGGCCGAAGGAGGCGAGGATGTCGCCGAGCGGGATGCGGTAGGCGCCGGTGCCGGCCGCGAGCAGGGCGAACAGCACCAGGGCGACGGCGAGGCCGGTGGTGAGCAGGGCGGTGCGGCTGGTGCGCCTGGCCACGGGAAGGCTCTTGCCGGTGAGCGTGGCGGTCATCGGGCGGCCTTCGGGTAGAGCTGTTCGGCGATCTCGCGGATCACCTGCGGGGTGCGCGGCCCGTAGCTGAGCAGCTGGCCGTCCTCGACGGAGACGATCCGGCGGTCGAGCCCGGCCGGGGTCTGGGCGACGCCGGGCAGCTTGAGCAGGCCGTCGACGCCGCCGACGGAGTCGAGCCCCTTGCTCATCACCAGGATCGCGTCGGGGGCGGCCTTGACCAGGGCCTCGCTGGTGAGCGGGGTGAAGTCGCCGCTGAGCCCGGCGGCGGTGCCGGCGTCCTCGCCGCCGACCGCCTCGATCAGCGAGCCGGCGCCGGAGGCGGGGCCGCCGAGCAGGTAGACGGAGGCGCTGCCGCGCAGGTAGAGGAAGGCGACCTTGGGACGGCGCTGTCCGACGGCGGGCAGGTCGGCCTTCGCCTCGGTGATCCGCTGCTCGGTGCGCTCCTTCAACTGCCGCCCGGCGTCGGGGACCCCGAGGGCGGCGGCGACGGTGTCGATGCGCGTGCCGACGTCCTCCAGCCGCTTGGCGTCGTCCAGGACGAGCAGCGGCACGCCGGCCGCGCGGATCTGCGCGACGGCCTCGGCCGGGCCGGTGGAGCGGTCGGCGAGGACGACGGTCGGGTGCAGGGAGAGCACGCCCTCGGCGGAGACCTCGTGGGCCTGGGTGATCACGGGCAGGGCGGTGGCCTGCTCGAAGGTGGTGGAGACGTCCCGGGCGACGACCTTGGGGCCGAGGCCGAGGCTGAAGACGATCTCGGCCAGGCTGCCGTTGAGCGGGATGATCCGCTCGGCGCTGGTGACGGTGGTGGTCCGGCCGTCGGCGGAGGCCGCGGTGGCGGGCAGCTGCGGGGTGGGCGTGTCGGGCAGCGGCTCGACGGTGTCCGGGGCCTGTGTGCCGGTGCCGGTCGCCTCGCCCGCGCTGGTCGAGAAGCCGCAGGCCGTCAGGGCGAACAGCGGACCGAGGAGGAGCAGCAGGATCGCGGGGCCGCGGGCGGCCCGATGTCGGGTGGTACTGCTGCTCAACGTCGTTCCCTTCGTCGGGAGTTGTCGCCGCCGGTGGGTGGGGTGCGGGGGTGCCCGGCGGGGCTCTTGACTCATATATTAGGTTAGCCTTACCTAAACCTTGCAAGGGGGTCGGTGATGCGCCGACCCCGCTTCCCCTGTCGCGCCGAGGAGTGATCCGCGTGCCTCTGCCCCATCGGCTCCGCCGCCTGACCGCCGGCCTGGTGGCCGCGTTGGCGGCCCTGTTGACGGTCGCCCTGCTGCCCGGGCAGGCGGTCGCGGCCGAGGGGCGGGTGTCCGGCGGGCGGCTCGACTGGGGGATCAAGCAGTCCTTCCTGACGTACGTCACCGGGCCCATCGCCCAGGGGAGTTGGGGGCTCACCGGCGGCGCGGCCACGGTCTCCGGCAGCGGCTTCCGGTTCCACTCCGCCACTGGCACGTACGACCCGGCGAGCGGCGCGCTGAGCGCCGCGTTCTCCGGCGGGGTCCGGTTCACCGGGCACCAGGAGAGCGGCGCCAACGCGCTCGACCTGAGCATCGGACGGCTCACCTTCCGGGCCGCCCCGGGCGGTTCGGCCGGGCTGTACGCGGACGTCAGCAGCAAGTCCCGGGAGACCGGGCAGGTCAGCAACGCGAGCCAGGCCAAGCTGGCGGACCTCTCGCTGGCCGGCGTCGACCTGCGCGGCGCGGCCGGGACCCTGACGCTCAGCAACGTCCCGGCGACGCTGACCGACGCGGGGGCCAAGGCCTTCAGCGGGTTCTACACCGCCGGGACGGCGCTCGACCCGGTCAACCTGTCGGTCAACCTCCCGGCGGCGCAGCCGGCCTCGTCCGCGCCCACGACTCCGGCTGCGCCGACTGCTGTGCCCAGCGCTGCCGCGACCGCTTCGCCGAGTGCCGCGCCGTCCTCGTCCGCCCCGGTGGCTCCGACCGGTGCCCCGACCCCGGCCGACACCCCGGTCGCCACCCCGGCTCCGACCACCGCGCCCGCCACCGCTCCGGCCGCCGTCGCCACCGAGTTCGGCAACGGCGCGCTCGACTGGGGCGTGCGCCGCACCTTCCGCGACTACGTCACCGGCGGTATCGCCCAGGGCCGTTGGGAGCCCACCGGCGGCGCGGCGGACGGCGGCGCGTTCTTCCGTTGGACGCCCGCCAAGGGCAGCTACGACCCGGCGAGCGGCGCGCTGAGCGCCGCCTTCACCGGCAGCGTCCGCTTCATCGGCCTGAAGAGCGGCGACGCCTACGGCCTGGACCTCACCGTGGCCAACCCGGGCGTCACCGTCGCGGACGGCAAGGGCGTGCTGCGCGCCGATGTCTCCGGTCGCACACCGGACGGCGCCGCCCAGCAGCTCACCGGCGTCGAGCTGGCGACCTTCGACCCGGCCGGGCTCACCTCCGAGGGCGGGCTGCTCAAGGCCGTCGAACTCCCGCTCACGCTCACCGAGCCGGGCGGCAAGGCGTTCGGCGGGCTGTACCCGGCGGGCACCGTGATGGACCCGTTGAGCTTCGCCGTCGCCCTCGACCCGGCCGCCGCCCTCCCGCCGCTGCCGGACATCGGCAGCGCCCCGGTCGTCGCGCCGAGCCCGTCCGTCACGCCGGTCGCCGCCACCGCCGACGCCGGGGGCTCGGGCGGTGTGCCGACGGCGGCCGTGGTGGCCGGCGGTCTGCTCGCCGTCGCGCTGGCCGCGGCAGGTGGCCTGTTCCTCGTCCGTCGCCGCCGCAGCGCCTGACCCCCTCCCCACCTCCTTCCCCCGTTCATCGATCGGAGTTCCCCCCATGTCCCGCAACCGCACCCGGCTGGCCGCCCTGGCCGCCGTCACCGCCGGCCTCGGCCTGACCGCGTTCGGAGCCCCGGCCCTGGCCTTCGGCGCCGGCGCGCCGAGCAGCGTCACGTACGACACCGGCGCGCTGGACTGGGGCGTGAAGGCCAGCTTCCGCAACTACATCGAGAGCCCGGCCTCCCAGGGCGGCGCGATCGAGCTGACCGACGGCGCGACCCGCAACGCCGACGGCACCTTCCACTTCGGCCTGGTGAGCGCCAAGTACGACCTCACCACCCACGCGCTCAGCTCCTCCTTCACCGGCGGCGTGCACTTCACGGCCCACCACGGGGCGCTGGACGTGGCACTCAGCGACCTGAAGATCACCACGTCGGGGACGGCCGGCACGCTCACCGCCGACACCGCCTCCAAGGAGTCGATGGGCGCGGCGGAGGTCACCAAGCGGGACGACGTGCCGCTGGTGACGTTCACCGTCGGCCGGGACACCACGACGGGCGTGCCGGCGGCGGCGAAGCTGACGGAGGAGGGCGCGAAGGCGTTCGCGGGCTTCTACCAGGCCGGGGCGGACATGGACCCGCTGGCGCTGCTGCTCCAGCAGAGCCCGGCCACCCCGTCCCCGACGGCGACGCCGACGGCCACGGCTACCGCCACGCCTACCGCTACTCCGACGGCGACGGCGACGGCTACGCCGACCCCGACCGCCGAGCCGTCCACCACGGCCACCGCCTCCCCGTCGGCCACCGCGACCGCCGAGCCCACGGCCACGGCCACCGCTTCGCCGTCCGCCACGCAGACCCCGACGGCCACCTCTTCGCCGTCCGCGACCTCGTCCCCGTCCGCCACCGGTACCCCGTCCACCGCGCCGAGCGGCAACGGTGAACTCGCGGTCGTCAACGGCACGCTGGACTGGTCGGTCAAGGAGAGCTTCCGCAAGTACCTGCAGAGTCCGGTGGCCAACGGCAAGGTCGAGTTCGGCGGCGGCGCGGCCGACTACCGCTTCGCCGGGGCGAACGGCAGCTACAACACCAAGAGCCACATCCTGTCGGCGGGCTTCGCCGGCTCGGTGCGCTTCCTCGGCCACCCGGCCGCCGGTGGTGGGTACCAGCTCGACACCGCGCTCTCGAAGCTCGGCCTGAGCATCTCCAAGGACGGCGCCTACCTGACGGCCGACGTCAACGCCAAGTCCCTGGACGGGAAGACGACTTCGCTGTCCGGCGCCCGGATCGCCAAGCTGGACGTGTCGAAGGCGAACCTCACCCCGGTGAACGGTGTCGTCACGCTGACTGCGGTTCCGGCCACCCTGACCGCCGAGGGTGTCCCGGCCTTCGTCAACTACAAGGAGGGCGACGCCCTCGACCCGGTCACCGTTTCGCTGGCCTTCGACAAGAACGCCCAGCTGCCCACCACCCAGCCGAGCAGCGGAGGTGCGGCGGGCGGCACCACCACCGGTACGACCGGTTCCACCGGCACCGGCACCGGATCCGGGACCGTCGGCGGCGCCTCCCTGACCACCACCGGCGGCGCGACGATCGGCGGCACCGGCGTGCTGGCCTCCACCGGCTCCTCCACCCCGGTGGCCCCGCTGCTGGCCACCGCCGGCGGCCTGCTGCTGCTCGGCGGCGGCGCCACCGCCCTGGCCCGCCACCGCAAGTCCGCCGGCGCCTAATGCGGGCTGCGGAGTAGGAAGTCGGCGGATCCGACTTCCTACTCCGGCACGCTGAACAACGTCATCCGGTGGCCCTCGCTCGATCAGAGCGAGGGCCACTGTGGTTGCGCAGGAAGTCGGCGGGCCCGACTTCCTGCGCGACCGGAAGGCCGAGGCTATGCGTGGTGGTCGAGTTCGCCGGTTTTGATGGCGTTGAGGAGATCGGCGAAGGCGGCCGGGTTTGCAGGGAGGACGATGCCGCCGTCGTCGGATTCCCGGAGTTCGACCAGGCCGGCGGCCCCTGTGCGGATCTCGACGCAGTTGGCTTGGTCGCCACTGAAGCTGGACTTCTGCCAATCGAGCTGTGACATGTGCGCTTTCCTTAGAGGGCGTAGCGGATGTGCTGAATCAGTCCCCAGGAGTCGTGGTCGGCTCGGGATCGTAGAGCGCGAGATGCTTCCAGTTCCGGAAGCGCAAGGGACTTGAGGCGTTCGAACTTTGAGTGATAGGCGACGAGCGACTCTGGATCGCCATGGTAGGTGGAGCCGCCGGGGTGCTCCATCAGCACGGTGTCCAGGTCGGAGTGCGGACCGTGCACAATCATGAAAGACGTGTCCGTGGAGACGTACTCGGTACAGCGGAAGGGCAGGATCTGGATCGTGACGTGGGGGAGTTCGCTCACCTCGACCAGATAGTCGAGCTGTTCCCTCATGACCCTGGGGCCGCCGAACCGGGAATGTAGGGCCGCTTCGTGGATCACAGCGTGAAGGGGGAGGGACCCGTCGCTGCTTATGGTCTGCTGGCGGCTGCGACGGAATTCCATCTTCTTCTCATCGCCGCTGAGGATGACCTCGCTGTAGCGCGGGACCTGAAGTAGCCCGGGGATCAGCAGAGTTTCGTAGCTGGAGAGAGAAACAGCGGTCGACTCGGACTCGGCCAGATCGAGGGCCGAGGTGTGAACGAACCCCTTGAAGGCACTCCACCAGCCCTTCCCGTTGCTGAGTCCCATCCTGTGCAGAGCCGCGGCATAGGTCTCATCCGTGTGGCCATAGGCATCCAGCAGAACGGTCAACCGATCCGGATCCAGCCCCGTGCGGCCGGCCTCGATGTGGCTGAGTTGCGGGCCTCCCATGCCGACGAGTGCGCCGGCATCTTTGACTGCCAGCCCGGCGCCCTCGCGGAGGCGCCTCAGTTCAGCACCGAAGCGCCGCTGCCTCTCACTGATGTGGGTCCTGAGTGCCAAGGGGTGTCCTTCCGTGTCGGAGCAGTCTCCCGCTGTAAGGGCTCGGGATGCCACTCGCGCGGGTGAGGCCTCTCGCCCCTACCGGCTCATCTTCCCGGATCGTGTTGCACGCGTGGAACCTAATGACCTAACGTCAGTGTTGCGTCGATCACATGGCGGATCGTCAGTAATGCCAATTTCCAGGGCAGTAGGCGCATGCTGCTCATTTCGCACCGCAGAGCAGCCAGGTCCGGGCTGGCCTCGTTCACGGCGACGCATCCGTCGACGTTCTCTCCTCCCCTCCCTCCCTGCCTCTCCCCATGGAGGTCTCCCATGCGTGCCCTCAATCCGCCCGACTGCTCCACCTTCCGCGCCGAACTGCGCGCCAACCTCCGCTCGGCCGGCTGGCCGCCCGACGTCATCGCCGACGCCGAACTCGCCTTCCACGAGCTGTACATCAACGCCTGGCAGCACGCCGGCTCCCCGGCGCCGTCCGTCCTCGTCTTCCTGCGGCCCACCACCCTGCGCGTCGCCGTCTGCGACGACTGCCCCGACCTGCCGCCCGAACCCCGCACGCCCACCGACCCCTACGCGACCTCCGGACGCGGCCTCCACCTCATCCGCGCCCTCACCCACCGATTCGGCGCCCACCCCACCAGGACCGGCAAGGTCACCTGGTTCGAGCTGGACGCCGCCGCGTGAACCTCCCCCTCACCCCGCACGACCCCTACCTCCGCACCTACACCGAACCCGAGATCGCCTCCCTCCTCCACGAACTCCACGAGCGCGGCGAGCCCTTCGGCATCCGATGGGGCTCCGCCACCGTCGACGGCACCACCGTCCACCTCGGCGACACCACCCTCGCCACCTTCCTCAACCTCCTCGAACTCCTCCGCCGAGCGAGCCCGAAGTGACCGACTTCCTCATCGGCGCCGCCTTCGCCACCCTCCTCGCCCTCGCCCTCACCACCGTGATCACCGGCGTCATCACCGCGCTCAAGGTCGGCCCGCCCCCACCGCCCATCACCCGCCACGGCCGCTGGGAACTCCGCACCCTCCCCGACGGCACCCCCGAATACACCTGGATCGCCCGCCAAGCCCGCCACTTCAGCCCCGAAACCAACCCCCACAACCACCGCCGCATACCCCGATGACACACCTCGGCGCAGGAAGTCGGCCACGTCGACTTCCTACTCCGGCCAGGGGGCCACGGGAGCAATGCCGAAGAGCAGGAAGTCGGCCAGGCCGACTTCCTGCTCCACGATCGGTCGTTCAGGCGCTCAGCGGGTACCGGGTGTCCAGGTCGCGGAAGAGGGTGCCGTTCAGCTGGAAGGCGCGCTTGCACTCGTCGACCACCCGGCGGCGCTCGACCTCGTCCATCGCCTCGCCGGCGGCGTCGAGCTTGGCGCGGTAGTCGCGCTTGAAGGCGGCCGGGTTGTCCACCTGCTCGAACACGTAGAACCGCACGCCGTCGCCCTTGCGCTCGAAGCCCCAGGTCTTCTCGGCGATGCCCCGGATGATCTGACCGCCGGACAGGTCGCCCAGGTAGCGGGTGTAGTGATGGGCGACGTAGCCCGCCGGCCACTGCTCCGCGAGCTCCTCCAGACGGGCGACGTAGGCGGCGGTGGCGGGCAGCGGGGTGAGCTCCTCGCGCCACTGCGGGCCGCGCAGGTGGGCCAGGTCGCGCTCGATGGCCTCGGTGCGCAGCACCGCCGGATCGATGAAGGGGCCGGCCACCGGGTGCTCCGCCAACTGCTCCGCCCGCTCCTCCAGTGCGCGGTAGACGTACCAGAGCTGGCCGGTGAGGTCGGCGTAGGCCTCGATGCCGAGGTGCCCGCCGAGCAGGCGACTCATGAACGAGGACTGCTCGGCCGCCTCGTGCTCGGCGCTGCTCGCGGTGCGCAGCACGGTGGAGAACGGGACGACGGGCTGCTCGGGTATGGGCATGCGGGCCTCCAGAGATCGAGTACACCCCCGATTGCTTTGGTTAGCCTAACCTAAGCGAGCATCATGCCGACAGGGTGTCGGGAAAAATCGCACGCCCCCGGGAACGGCGAAGGCCGGGGCCGCGGAAAACTCCGCGAACCCCGGCCTCCGACTGCCTCGACCTACCTCAAAGCCCCCCGGCGGACGGACCGCCGGACGGACGAGATGGGCGCGACGGCTCAGTGACCGCCCTGCTCCGCCAGGCGCTTGATCGACGCGGTGACCTCGGCCTCGGCCTCGGCGCGGCCGACCCAGTTGGCACCCTCGACGGACTTGCCGGGCTCCAGGTCCTTGTAGACCTCGAAGAAGTGCTGGATCTCCAGGCGGTCGAACTCCGACACGTGGTGGATGTCCTGCAGGTGCTCCCAGCGCGGGTCCGTCGCCGGGACGCAGAGCAGCTTGTCGTCGCCGCCGGCCTCGTCCGTCATCTTGAACATGCCGATGACGCGGCACTTGATCAGGCAACCGGGGAAGGTCGGCTCGTCCAGGATGACCAGGGCGTCCAGCGGGTCACCGTCGTCCGCCAGGGTGCCCTCGACGTAGCCGTAGTCGGCCGGGTAGCGGGTCGAGGTGAAGAGCATCCGGTCGAGCCGCAGACGGCCGGTCTCGTGGTCGACCTCGTACTTGTTACGAGAGCCCTTCGGGATTTCGATAAGGACGTCGAACTCCAACGGTTCCTCCAAGGTAGGGACTGACAGAATCCAAGTGTCTCCTACGGGAGTGAGTGCTCAGGAAAGGGGCCGGGTCGGTGCGTGCAGGGGCTGGGTCGGGGGACCGACGCGGGGGGACGGCCGCGGGGCTGTTCGGGGCGGCGTTGCTGGTCGCCGGAACGGTGCTCGGAACGGGTGGTGCGTACGCGCAGCCGTCCCCGACGCCGACCGGATCGGCCTCGCCGGGCGGCCGGTCCACCGGGAACGCCCAGGGGGACCAGGACGAGGGCAACGGCCGGCGGGACGGCCACGGGGACCGGGGCGACCACGGGGGCAGGGGCGACCGGCCGGGCAGCCGCGGCAGCGAGTCGCCCCGCCCGTCCGCGAGCTCCACCGGCACGGCCACCGGCACCGCCACCGGTACGGCGGGCACCACCGGTGCCGCCACCACCCCGCCCGGCGCCAAGCCCACCGGAGCCGTCCGCCCCGCCCCCACCGGGACGGTGCTGGCCGCCGCCGGGGCCGGGCCGGACACCGGCGTGCCCACCACCCAGGGCCTCCAGCAGGCCCTCGCCGCCGTGCTCGCCGACAAGAGCCTCGGTACCGTCGGCCTCGCCGTCGCGGACGCCACCGACGGTCAACTCCTCTACGGAACCGGCGAGAACACCGCCGCGACCCCGGCGTCCACCACCAAGCTGGCCACCTCGATCGCGGCCCTGTCGCTGATCCCCGGCGACACCCGGCTGACCACCCGGGTCGTCAAGAACGCGGCCACCGGCGGGATCACCCTCGTGGGTGGCGGCGACCCGACGCTGACCGCGCTCCCCGCCGATCAGGTGCAGATCGGCGGCATCCCCGCCGACCCGGACACCGCCCCCGCCTCGCTGGACGCGCTGGCCACGCAGACGGCCGCCGCGCTGAAGGCCGCGGGCACCACCACCGTCGCGCTCGACTACGACGTCTCCCTCTACACCGGCGCCCTGCTGCACAAGAACCACGACAACGAGAACATCCCCGCCGTCACGCCGCTGATGGTGGACGAGGCCAAGGTCGATCCGAAGAGCCGCGAGGACGCGCCCGCCCGCGTCGCCGACCCGGCCATGGCGGCGGCCGAGGCCTTCGCCAACCTGCTCAAGGCCCAGGGCATCACCGTCCAGGGCAAGGCGAAGCAGGCCGCCGCCCCGGCCGCCGCCGACGCCCCCGTGCTCGGGCGGGTCGACTCCCCGACCGTGGCCCGGCTGGTCGAGCGGCTGCTGACCACCTCCGACAACACGCTCGCCGAGGCGATCGCCCGGCAGGCCGCGGTCGCCGCCCACCAGCCGGCCAGCTTCGAGGGCGCCGCCACCGCCGTCACCCAGGAACTCGCCCGGCTCGGCGTGCCGACCACCGGCATGGTGCTCAACGACGGCAGCGGCCTGCACACCGGCAACGCGATCCCGCCGGTCGTCCTGGTCAAGCTGCTCACGCTGGCCGCCTCCGCGGAGCACCCGACCCTGCGCCCGGTGCTGACCGGCCTCCCGATCGCCGGGTTCACCGGCACCCTCGGCAAGCGCTTCGGCTCCACCTCGGGCGCCGCCGACGCGGCCGGCCTGGTCCGCGCCAAGACCGGCAGCCTGAGCGGCGTCAACACCCTGGCGGGCACCGTCGTGGACGCCGACGGCCGCCTCCTCTCCTTCGCCCTGATGACCCGGACCACCGCCCCCGCCGACACCGCCCGCACCGCCATGGACCGCGTCGTCGCCCGCCTCGCCGCCTGCGGCTGCCACTAGGGCCGGGCCCCCGCCGGGCTCGGGCACCACGTCCGAGTCCGGCGTCCGGGGGGTGCCCCGGGCGGGCGCACCTCCCAGCCCGGCGGGCGGGCCGCAGGCCGAGCCGGGCAGGGTGAATCCGGTGCGGCGCCGCTGCCGTGCCTTCCGGCAGGGCGCCCCGGTGCGAGGCCGGTCGGCCGAGGTGGTGCAGGCATCACGCATGGTGGGGCCGGGGCGGCTCCGCACTGGGGGCATCCGTGGGACCAGGACGGTTCGCCATGTGCCGCAGGGGCGGCTTGGCGGTGCTGTCGGGAGGGTTCCGGCGTGTGGTCGCCGCTCCCTTCCCCGGCGGGCTCCGCGTGGGGTGGCCCTGCTGCCGCACCTTCCGGCCGGGCTGCCCCGGTGCGAGGCCGGGTCGGCCCGGGCCGTGCGGGGGGCGGGCGGCTCCGCGGCGGCGTGGGTGGGTTCCGGTCAACCGGCCGGTGGGCCGTCGGCGGGCCGTCATTGACCGGCCGTTCCGGCTCCCCCAGGCGGGCGGGAGCACGTACGGTGAGGGCATGACGAGCGCGAGCGGCGGTGCCGACATGGTCGACTGGAATCTCGCGGTCGCGACCGCGACCCGGCTGGTGCGGCCGGGGCCCGAGGTGAGCCGGGCCGAGGCGGGCGCGGTGGTCGCCGAGCTGCGCCGGCACGCGCTGGCGGCGGAGGAGCACGTGCGGGAGTTCACCGGCATGCGCTCCAGCAGCCTGACCGAGGCGGCCGCGACCCCGGTGCTGATCGTGGACCGGCCCGGCTGGGTGCGGGCCAACGTGGCGGGCTTCCGCACCATCGTGCAGCCGCTGGTGGAGAAGCTCCAGGCGCGCCGGGCGAACGGGTCGGCCTCCGCGGTGTTCGGCACGGTGGGGGAGAAGGCCACCGGCATCGAGGTGGGCGCGCTGCTGGCGTTCCTGGCCACCAAGGTGCTCGGCCAGTACGAGACCTTCGCCCCGGCCGAGCCCTCGCTGGAGGCGCCGGACAGCCCGGCCGCGCTGTTCGACAAGCCGCGGCTGGGCCCCGAGGGCCCCGGCCCCGGCCGACTGCTGCTGGTGGCGCCGAACATCGTGCACGTGGAGCGGGAGCTGGACGTCGACCCGGCCGACTTCCGGCTCTGGGTCTGCCTGCACGAGGAGACCCACCGGACCCAGTTCACCGCGGTGCCCTGGCTGCGCGACCACATCCAGTCCGAGGTGCAGTCCTTCCTGGCCGAGACGGACGTCGACCCGGGCGCGCTGCTGGACCGGCTGCGGGACGCCGCCGGCTCGCTGGGCGCCGGGCTGCCGGGCCTCGGCGGCGGCCGGGGGGACAACTCCTCCTCGGCCGGTCTGCTGGAGATCGTCCAGTCGCCCGCCCAGCGGGAGATCCTCGGCCGGCTGACGGCCGTGATGTCCCTGCTGGAGGGGCACGCGGACGTGGTGATGGACGGGGTGGGCCCGGCCGTGGTGCCGAGCGTCTCCGAGATCCGCGAGAAGTTCCAGCAGCGCCGGGACCGCGGCGCCAACCGGCTGGACCTGGTGCTGCGCCGGCTGCTCGGCATGGACGCCAAGCTGCGCCAGTACCAGGACGGCGCGGTCTTCGTGCGGGGCGTGGTCGAGCAGGTCGGCATGGAGGGCTTCAACCGGGTCTGGACCTCGCCGAACACGCTGCCGACCAAGGAGGAGATCCACGACCCCGCCGCCTGGGTGGCCCGCGTCGCGCGCTGAGGCGGGGCCCGTAGGGGCCCGCAGGGGCGCAACCGGCGCTCAAACCCGTTCGTACGGGTGGTCCAGTCGTGCACATGGCGGGTGAAGATACGTTTCTTCATTCACCCGAACGTGGGACGGTGGTCGTACCGGTGGCGCGGGTGGCGTAGCGGGTGCCTCCTTTCTGCCACCATCTGTGAGCGCCCGGTAACAGGGTGCTCACAGATGCGCGGTCCCCGCCGCGCCCACCGTCGTCCTGTCCCCCCTCCGCCGAGGAGTCGTCGCCGTGGGCCCTCACCCCGCCGTCGCCGCGATACGCCTGGCCGTTCGCCGCACCCTCACCGACCTCGCCGCCGAGGCCGGTTCCACCTTCACCGCGCCCGTCCGCGAGCCCCGGGAGCCGCGCGAGCGCACCGGCGCCGCGTTGCCCGCCGCCGCGTTGCCCGCCGCGCTGCCCGCCACCGTCGGCACCACGCTGATCGGCAACGCCCACCGCCACCCCTCCGGGCTGCCCCGCACCCCCGCCGCGCCCGGCTCGCCGCTGGTCCTGGTCGCCGTCAGCGGCGGCGCGGACTCCATGGCGCTCGCCATCGCGGCCGCCTTCGAGGCCCCCAAGATCGGCCTGCGGGTCGGCGCCGTCACCGTCGACCACGGTCTGCAGGCGGGCTCCGCCGAGCGCGCCGCCCAGGTCGCCGGCCGGCTGCGGGAGCTGGGCCTGGACCCGGTCGAGGCGGTCGCCGTGCGGGTCGGCCGGGAGGGCGGCCCCGAGGCCGCCGCCCGGGACGCCCGCTACGCCGCGCTGGACGAGGCCGCCGAGCGGCACGCCGCGGTCGCCGTGCTGCTCGGCCACACCCGCGACGACCAGGCCGAGACCGTCCTGCTGGGCCTGGCCCGCGGCTCGGGCGCCCGCTCGCTGGCCGGGATGCCGGCCCAGAAGGGCCGCTACCGCCGTCCGCTGCTGGAGCTGGACCGGGCCGCCACCCGGCAGGCCTGCTCGGCCCAGGCGATCCCGGTCTGGGACGACCCGCACAACTGCGACCCGGCCTACACCCGCTCCCGGGTCCGCCACGAGGTGCTGCCGGTGCTGGAGAAGCACCTGGGCGGCGGGGTGGTCGAGGCGCTGGCCCGCACGGCCCGGCTGTTCCGCGACGACGCCGACGCACTCGACCAGTGGGCCTCCCTCGCTGAGCGTGACATCCGTACGGGCGACGGCGCCCTGGACGCGGCGAAACTGGCCGAACTTCCCCCCGCGGTCCGCCGCCGGGTGCTGCGCCGGGCCGCGCTGCGGGCGGGCTGTCCGGCCGGGGACCTGTTCGCCCGGCACCTCGAAACGATCGACCTGCTGGTCACCGGATGGCGCGGCCAGGGGCCGCTGCACCTACCCGGGGGCGTCGAAGCGACCCGGCGGTGTGGCACGCTGGTCTTTCGGCGACAGGGCGACTGACGGGCGGGCATGCCCCGGGGGAGCCGGCCGCCGGCCATCCAGACCCCGACACGTTTGAGGACGTATCCCCGGTGGACCAGAACGACATGGGCGCTGACCTCGCGAAGGTGCTCATCAGCAAGGACGAGATCGACGCCAAGCTCCTGGAGCTGGCCGAGCGCATCGACCGGGACTACGCAGGCAAGGACCTGCTGATCGTCGGCGTCCTCAAGGGGGCCGTGATGGTCATGGCGGACCTGGCCCGCACCCTGCACTCGCAGGTCACCATGGACTGGATGGCCGTCTCCTCCTACGGGATGGGCACCAAGTCCTCCGGCGTGGTGCGGATCCTGAAGGACCTCGACACCGACATCGCCGGCCGCGACGTGCTGATCGTCGAGGACATCATCGACTCCGGCCTGACCCTGTCCTGGCTGCTCGGCAACCTGGGCTCCCGCGGCCCGGCCTCGCTGGAGGTCTGTGCCCTGCTGCGCAAGCCGGACGCGGCGAAGGTCGAGATCGACGTCAAGTACGTCGGCTTCGACATCCCCAACGAGTTCGTCGTCGGCTACGGCCTCGACTACGCGGAGAAGCTGCGCAACCTGCCGTTCATCGGCACCCTCGCGCCGCACGTCTACGGCGGCTGAGAACCCGTTCGGACGACGGGCGGGAACAGGAGCCTGTTCCCGCCCGTTGGATCCGGGGGACCATAGAAGAACGTCGTATCGCCGTGCTCCCGCCACGTGGGGGTCGCACTGCGGTACGGTCCAATAAACCGCTCTTCACATGAGCACTGACCGAATGCGCCGGCGGCCCAGAGCCACGCGGCGCCGTTGAGTGGCAGGAGGGACGGGGCGGCAACGCCCCGCATGGATGGACGTCAAGCGATACTTCCGTGCGCCGATCATGTGGATCGTGCTGGCCGTCCTCGCCGTTGTCGTGCTGATGCAGGTCGTTTCGGACTCGAACGGCTACAAGACGGTGGACACCGGCCAGGTCGTCGCAGCGATCGACGCGAAGCAGGTCAAGTCGGCGCAGATCACCACAGGTGATTCGAACACCATCAAGATCCAGCTGAAGGACGGCGCCAAGCTGCCCAACGTGGGCACCGGCAAGCCGCAGTCCGGCAGCAAGTTCCAGGCCTCGTACATCGGCGACCAGGGCGTCGCGATCGCCGACAAGCTGCAGGCCCAGATCAACGACAACGATCAGAGCACGCTCTCCGAGGGCTACACCATCAGCCCGGAGAAGCAGAGCACCCTCGTCAGCCTGCTGCTGTCGATGCTGCCCATCGTGATCATCGTGCTGGTCTTCCTGTTCCTGATGAACCAGATGCAGGGCGGCGGCTCGCGCGTCATGCAGTTCGGCAAGTCCAAGGCCAAGCTGCTCACCAAGGACACCCCGAAGACCACCTTCGCCGACGTCGCCGGCGCGGACGAGGCGGTCGAGGAGCTCCACGAGATCAAGGAGTTCCTGCAGGAGCCGGCCAAGTTCCAGGCCGTCGGCGCCAAGATCCCCAAGGGCGTGCTGCTCTACGGCCCGCCCGGTACCGGCAAGACCCTGCTGGCGCGCGCCGTCGCGGGCGAGGCCGGTGTGCCGTTCTACTCGATCTCGGGCTCGGACTTCGTCGAGATGTTCGTCGGTGTCGGCGCCAGCCGCGTCCGCGACCTCTTCGAGCAGGCCAAGGCGAACGCCCCGGCGATCGTCTTCGTCGACGAGATCGACGCCGTCGGCCGGCACCGCGGTGCGGGCCTCGGCGGCGGCCACGACGAGCGTGAGCAGACCCTCAACCAGCTGCTGGTCGAGATGGACGGCTTCGACGTCAAGGGTGGCGTCATCCTGATCGCCGCCACCAACCGCCCGGACATCCTGGACCCGGCGCTGCTGCGCCCGGGCCGCTTCGACCGCCAGATCGCGGTCGAGCGCCCCGACCTCCAGGGCCGTCTGGACATCCTCAAGGTGCACCAGAAGGGCAAGCCGATCGCGCCCGACGTCGACCTGTCGGCCGTCGCCAAGCGCACCCCCGGCTTCACCGGTGCCGATCTGTCGAACGTCCTGAACGAGGCGGCCCTGCTGACCGCCCGCTCGGACAAGAAGCTGATCGACAACAACATCCTGGACGAGGCGATCGACCGCGTCGTGGCGGGTCCGCAGAAGCGCACGCGGATCATGTCCGACAAGGAGAAGAAGATCACCGCGTACCACGAGGGCGGTCACGCCCTGGTGGCGGCGGCCTGCCAGTACAGCGACCCGGTGCACAAGATCACCATCCTGTCCCGCGGCCGGGCCCTCGGCTACACCATGGTGCTGCCGGAAGAGGACAAGTACTCCACCACCCGCAACGAGATGCTCGACCAGCTGGCGTACATGCTGGGCGGGCGCGCGGCGGAGGAGCTGGTCTTCCACGACCCGACCACCGGTGCCTCGAACGACATCGAGAAGGCCACCGCCACCGCGCGGGCCATGGTCACCCAGTACGGCATGACCGAGCGGCTGGGCGCGATCAAGTTCGGCAGCGACAACTCGGAGCCGTTCCTGGGCCGCGAGATGGGTCACCAGCGCGACTACTCCGAGGAGGTCGCCGGGCTGGTCGACGAGGAGGTCAAGAAGCTCATCGAGTCCGCGCACAACGAGGCCTGGGAGATCCTGGTCGAGAACCGCGACGTGCTCGACAACCTTGTCCTGGAGCTCCTGGAGAAGGAGACCCTCAACAAGGAGCAGATCGCCGAGATCTTCGCCCCGATCGTCAAGCGCCCGGCCCGTCCGGCGTGGACCGGCTCCGCCCGCCGGACGCCGTCCACCCGCCCGCCGGTGCAGTCGCCCAAGGAGCTGGCGCTCACCAACGGCGCCACCGCCGCCGAGGCCGCCCCGGCCGACGTGGTGAAGCTCCCGCCGCTGCCGATCGACCCGCCCACCGAGGGCTGACGGGGAGCCCGGCACCCGACGGAATGGATGCCGCGTCACCGGGGTTTGTACCCTGGAGGCGCGGCATCCGTGCTGTTCAACCCTTGTTCGTCAACCAGTTAGCGAGGCCCGCATGATCGACCCGGTGACGCTCGACGGTCCGCCCGCCGTCGGCACCTTCGACCAGAAGCGGGCCGAGAACGCGATCCGCGAGCTGCTGCTGGCCGTCGGCGAGGACCCGGACCGCGAGGGCCTGCTGGAGACTCCGGCCCGGGTGGCCCGGGCGTACAAGGAGATATTCGCGGGACTCTGGCAGGAGCCCGAGGACGTCCTGACCACCACCTTCGACCTCGGCCACGACGAGATGGTGCTGGTCAAGGACATCGAGCTGACCTCGGTCTGCGAGCACCACCTGGTGCCGTTCCGGGGCGTCGCGCACGTCGGGTACATCCCGTCCACCAGCGGCAAGATCACCGGCCTGTCCAAGCTGGCCCGGCTGGTCGACGTGTACGCCCGCCGGCCGCAGGTGCAGGAGCGGCTCACCAGCCAGGTCGCCGACGCCCTGATGCGGATCCTGGAGCCGCGCGGGGCGATCGTCGTGGTCGAGTGCGAGCACATGTGCATGTCGATGCGCGGCATCCGCAAGCCCGGTGCCAAGACCATCACCTCCTGCGTGCGCGGACAGCTGCGCGACCCGGCCACCCGGGCCGAGGCGATGAGCCTCATCATCGGTCGCTGACCGGGGCGCGGCGTCCCCGCGGGCGCCGCGCGGGCCGGACGGGCGCGGGCCGGTCGGATCGGCGTCAGATCGGCTCGGGCTCCGGTTCGGCGTGCGGCGGGGCTGGGGTGCCCAGCGCGTTGCGGCGCGCGGGCATCCGCAGCCGCACCATCCGCCGCCAGCCGTACAGCAGGTCGTAGAGGTAGAGCGCGTGCACGCCGGCCGTGACCACGGTCAGCTGCCAGCGCGGCCAGCCGAGGATCCGCGCCATCCGGGACGTCACCGCGAGGCCGACGTCCCGGTGGGTGCGGATCTCGCCGCGGGCGCTGGTCTCCAGCACGTGGCGGATGTACGGTCCGTGCCCCTCGGCGGTCAGCCGCAGCAGCTCCTCGTGGCAGTAGGCGAGGTGGTTGTCCTCGTCGGCCGAGATCATCCGCATCGCCCGGCCGAGGTCGGGGTTGTCCCCGTACGCCTTGACGAGCTGGCGCATCTGCTCGGCCGCGCGCTGCTCGGTGACCCGGCTGTGCGCCAGGTAGGTGATGATCTCGCGGTCGGTCAGCGGGACCGCGCTGGTCAGCCGCTCGTGGGCGAGGCCGACGCCCTGGCGCTCCAGCAGCATGCAGTAGTCGGTGTCGGCGGGCACACCGACCTTCGGCAGGCCGCGCTTGTGCAGCAGCTGGGCGAAGATCCGGCCGTGCTTGCGCTCGTCGGCGCCGTGCCGGGCGATCTTCGGCGCGAGCACCGGGTCGCGGGTGAGTTCGGTGATCCGTTCGTTCTCCCACCCGCCCTGGTCCTCGCCGCCGGCGGCGATGCTGCAGAACAGCTGGTAGGCCTCGTCGTTCCGGTAGATCTCGTCGAACAGCGATCGGGTGCTGAGCATGGGGCCTCCTGCCCGGATCCGGGGCGGCCCCGGCCGTCGTTCGGCCGGGGCGGTCGAGATACGTCCCCCGCGGCGGCCGGCAGCGCGCCCGACCGGCCGGTAATCACCCGCCCAGCGGCGCCCGGGGCCGGCGGAGGGGGCGGTCGAGGGGTCAGCCGAGGTGGCGGCCCATCCACTCCAGCGCGGCGGGCAGCTCGCGCACCCAGCTCTCGAAGTTGTGGCCGCCGTCGTCCAGGTACATCGACTCCGCCTGGAACTGCGGGTTGGCGGCGGCGACCTGCTGGGCCAGCTCGACGAACTGGACGGTCTGCGGGTAGTCGGACTCCTTGCGGGTGGAGACCACCAGCATCGACAGCGGCGGGGCGGGCAGGTTCTGCAGCCGCCAGGCGAGGTCGCTCTGCTCGGCCAGCGTCCGGTCCCCGCCGAACAGGCTGCCGCCGGTGAACTGGTCCTCGTTGACCTTGAAGTCGGCGTGCAGCCCGCCCGCGCTGCCGAAGACGGCCGGGAAGCGCATCGCCAGCCGCAGCGCGCAGCTGCCCCCGGTCGAGTAGCCGAAGACGCCCCAGGAGGCCGGGGAGCGGCCGATCCGGTAGGCGGAGCGCAGCGCCTCGGGGACGTCCTTGGTGAACCAGGTCTCGGTGCGCGGCCCGCCGACGACGTCCACGCACTCGGTGTCGCGCGGCGGGGCGAGGGTCGGACGGGCCAGCACCACGATGGCCGGCTGCATCCTCCCGGAGCGCTGGAGCTCCACGGCGGTCTGGATGACCGGCAGGTCCTTCATCAGATTGAGCGTGGTGCCGGGGTAGCCGGCGATGGTCAGCAGCACCGGGAAGCGGGTCAGGCCGAGCTTCGGGTCGAAGTACTCCGGCGGCAGGTAGACGAACATCTGGTCGGACAGTCCGGTCTCCTTTCCGGTGATCCGGACCGACTCGACCTTCCCCACCTCCTCGGGTGCCCCTTTGGGCAGGTCCCCGATGCTCTGCATGCCGGCGTCGTCGGTCGGCTCCAGCAGGGCGTCGCCGGCCGGGACGCCGTTGCGGTGGTTCTCGTTGCTGGTGAGGGCGAGCTTGGTGCCGCCGGGGTTGAGCAGGTCGTCCCAGGAGGTGTAGAACCCGAAGGAATTGTTGACGCTGAGCGCCAGCACCGCCAGCACCGAGGCCTGAGTGACGGTCAGCAGTCCCACCCGGCCGAGCATCGGCAGCGGTCGCTGCCGCGCCAGTCTGGGCCAGACCCAGAGGGTGGTGACGAGCGCCGCCGAACCCAGGGCAAGCAGCGAGTTCATCAGCGCGTCGCTGGTCAGTTCCATACCGTCGGCCTTCCGGTGGGACACTGTCGGTGCAGGCTTCATCGTCTGGCGGTGCGTCAGTCCCGGCCACCGCGGCTAGGCTGTCCGGACGCCGGGCGGGGCCCGGGAGGCCGGCGGTGCGCGCACGCAACCGACGCCCTAAAATGCGGCGTCCACCGTACGTAGGACGTACGCGGGGGCCCGTCGCGCCACGCGGTGAGGGGCCCCGGCGCCCACCCCTCGGCTCAATTCGCAGCGCCCCCAGGGTGCCGGTTTACCCTTCGTTTCCGGTTCCTTGGTGTGCGTATTGCCAGATGAAGGAAAACGCATGAAGGTCCATCACGGCTCCCACCCCGGAGTGACCGGACACCCCTCCACAGCCCCTACGCTGAACCTCCATGAGCGTTCCCGTGTCCGTTGAGCCGAGCCCCGAGCAGCCCCCGCGTCGTCGCGGTCTGCAGACGCTTCGCACCCAGGCGGCCGCCGTTCCGAGGGCCTGGCTCCCCGGTGCGGTCGGCTACACCTGTCTGCTGATCGGTCTGGTGGACATCGCCAGCGCGGTGTTCCCCAGGCTCCGGCACACCAGGGTGCACACCTTCGCCGGGCAGTTGCCCGGCGGGACCACCACGCTGGCCGCCGCCGGCACCCTGATGATCGGCCTGCTGCTGGTCCTGCTCGCGCACGCGCTGCGCCGGCGCAAGCGGCGCGCGTGGCGCGCGGTGTGCGTGCTGCTGCCGATCGGCGCGGCGCTGCACCTGCTGCGCTGGCACCAGCTCGGCCCGGCGGTCATCTCGATGGTGCTGTTCGCGGTCATGCTGATCCACCGGCGCGAGTTCTACGCCAAGGCCGACCCGCGCACCCGCTGGCGCGCCGTGGTCAACCTGGTCGTGCTGGGCACCGTCAGCGTCCTGCTCGGCCTGCTGGTCGTCAGCACCCGCACCAAGTACGAGGTCGGCGACCCGGGCCTGTACCAGCGGCTGGAGCACGTGGTCTACGGGCTGTTCGGCTTCGAGGGCCCGGTGCACTACAACGCGGACCGGATCGAGGACCTGGTCGGCTACCTGCTCGGCGCGATGGGTCTGTTCACCGCCCTCACCACCACCTATCTGGCGCTGCGGCCGGAGAAGCCCAAGCCGGAGCTGACCGCCGAGGACGAGGAGAAGGTCCGGGCGCTGCTGCAGCGGCACGGCGAGCGGGACTCGCTCGGCTACTTCGCGCTGCGCCGGGACAAGAGCGTGCTGTTCTCGCCCACCGGCAAGGCCGCGATCTCCTACCGGGTGGTCTCCGGCGTCATGCTCGCCTCGGGCGACCCGGTCGGCGACGTCGAGGCCTGGCCCGGCGCGATCAAGGTGTTCATGGCCGAGGCCCGCGAGCACGCCTGGGTGCCGGCCGTGATGGGCTGCAGCGAGGTCGGCGGCGAGGTCTGGACCCGCGAGGCGGGGCTGGACGCGCTGGAGCTGGGCGACGAGGCGATCGTCGACACCGCGACCTTCTCGCTCGCCGGGCGGGCCATGCGCAACGTCCGCCAGATGGTCAAGCGGATCGAGCGCAACGGCTACTCCTGCCAGGTCCGCCGCGTCGCCGAGCTGCCCCTGGAGGAGAAGCAGCGGATCGCCGACGCCGCGGCCCGCTGGCGCGGCACCGACACCGAGCGCGGCTTCTCGATGGCGCTCGGCCGTTTCGGCGACCCGGGTGACGACGACTGCGTGGTGGTCACCGCCCACAAGGCGCCCGAGGAGGGCGAGAGCGGCGACGACCTCAAGGCCGTGCTGCACTTCGTGCCCTGGGGCGAGGACGGCATCTCGCTGGAGCTGATGCGCCGTGACCGGGCGGCCGACCCGGGCCTGAACGAGCTGCTGATCGTCGCCGCGCTGCAGGCCGTCCCGGCGATGGGCGTGCGGCGGGTGTCGCTGAACTTCGCGATGTTCCGCTCGGCGCTGGCCCGCGGCGAGCGGATCGGCGCCGGACCGGTGCTGCGCGCCTGGCGCGGGCTGCTGGTGTTCCTGTCGCGCTGGTTCCAGATCGAGTCGCTGTACAAGTTCAACGCGAAGTTCCAGCCGGAGTGGGAGCCCCGGTTCCTGGTCTTCCCGAACAACCGCGACCTGCCCCGGATCGGTTTCGCGGCGATGCAGGCGGAGGCCTTCATCACCCTGGGCATGCCCCGCTTCGGCCGCAAGCCGCAGCGCCAGGGGCTGCCGGACGGCCCCAGGCCGGAGGTCACCGAGGCCGCCTGAGCCGTGCGGCAGCGGTGCCGGCCCCCGTCGAGGACGCTCCTCGGCGGGGGCCGGCCGCCTTCCGGGGGGTGGGCGCCGGGTGGCCGGAGGCAGGGGTCGGATAATGGGGGTTATGAGCGATTCGGTGCCCTTCCCGCCGCCGCCCGGACTGCCGCGGCTCGACCGCTGCGCCGTCATGGGCGTGGTCAACGTGACCCCGGACTCCTTCTCCGACGGCGGGCTGTGGCACGACCCCGCCAAGGCGATCGCGCACGGGCTCGCGCTGCGCGCCCGGGGCGCCGACCTGGTCGACGTCGGCGGCGAGTCCACCCGCCCCGGCTCGCAGCGCGTGCCCGAGGAGGAGGAGCTGCGCCGGGTCGTACCGGTGGTGCGGGAGCTGGCCGCCGCCGGGGTGGCGGTCTCCGTCGACACCATGCGGGCCTCGGTGGCCGAGCGGGCCGTCGAAGCCGGCGCGCTGATCGTCAACGACGTCTCCGGCGGCCTGGCCGACCCGGCGATGGCCCGGGTGGTGGCCGGGACCGGCGCGCCGTTCGTGGTGATGCACTGGCGCGGGCAGTCCGCCGACATGGACCGGCTGGCCGTCTACGACGACGTGGTGACCGACGTGGTCGGCGAGCTGACCGCCCGGGTCGACGCCCTGCTCGCCGCCGGCGTCAAGGAGGAGCAGCTGATCCTGGACCCGGGACTCGGCTTCGCCAAGACCTCCGAGCACAACTGGGCGCTGCTCGGCCGGCTCGACGCGCTCACCGCGCTCGGCCGGCCCGTCCTGGTCGCCGCATCGCGCAAGCGGTTCCTGGGTACGCTGCTCGCCGACCCGGAAACCGGGGAACTGCGCCCGGCCCGGGAGCGCGACCACGCGACCGCCGCGGTGTCGGTGCTGTCGGCACGGGCCGGTGCCTGGGCGGTGCGGGTGCACGACGTGGCCGGTACCGCGGACGCCGTCCGGGTGGTCGCGGCCTGGCAGCGCGCCGCCCGGCAGGGATGAGCGCTTGGCGAAGACGGGAGGGTCATGGCGGGTGACGGCAGGTTGAGCGGGGAGACGGCGGGCCGACGGGCCGGCGGGGAGGACCGGGAGGCGGTCCTGGCCGCCAACCGGGCGCTCTACGAGGCGCTGGAGACCGGTGACCTCGCGGCGGTCGAGGACGCCTGGCTGGGCGCCGGCGAGGCGGACGACAAGGGGGGCGTGGTCTGCGTCCACCCGGGGTGGCCGGTGCTGCGCGGACGGGCCCAGGTGACCCGCTCGTACATGCTGATCATGGCGAACACCGAGTACATCCAGTTCATCCTCACCGACGAGGAAGCGGAGGTGCACGGCGATGTGGCCCTTGTCACGTGCACCGAGAACATCCTTTCCGGCGGCGAGGCCGAACAGGAGGGCGAGCTCGGGCCACTGGTCGGGGGAAAGGTCGTGTCCACCAATCTCTTCCGGCGCACCCCGGGCGGGTGGAAACTGTGGTCGCACCACGGTTCACCCGTTCTGACCAGCGCCGACGAGGACGACGAGGACTGATTCCGGGCCGCGGCGGGAAATCACGGGAAAACGTCGCCGGACGGTGACCGGGCAATTCCCGACAAGTCACCGAACGTTCACGTCAATCGCCATTCCGGTGCGCGTGGCGACGGTTCGTGCCGGGTAGGACGGTCGGGTGTTGTCGGCGCGCGCGGGTAGATTCGAAAAGGTCAGCGGCGGGCGCGACGCCCGTCTCCGCCCTGCCCGTCGCTCTTGCCCGGGACGGGGCCCGTCCGACTGGGAGCAGTGATTCGTTTGCTGGACCGCGTCACCCTGAGGGGCCTGCGCGCCCGCGGTCACCACGGCGTCTTCGAGCGCGAGCGGGCCGAAGGCCAGACCTTCGTGGTGGACCTGGTGCTGTACCTGGACACCCGCCCCGCCGCCGCCGACGACGACCTGACCCGTACGGCGCACTACGGCATCGTGGCCGAGGAGGTCACCGCGATCATCGCCGGCGAGCCGGTGGAGCTGATCGAGACCCTGGCCCAGCGGATCGCGGACCAGTGCCTGAAGCACGAGCCGGTGGAGGAGGTCGAGGTGACCGTGCACAAGCCGGACGCCCCGATCACCGTGCCGTTCGACGACGTGACCGTGACCATCCACCGGACCCGCGGATGACCCGCCAGGTCCGTCCGGTGCCCGCCGCAGGGCCCGTCTCAGCCATAGGGGAAGTCCGATGACCACAAGTGACCCGAACGCCGCGCCGAGCGCCTTCGACCTGGAGCAGCGGGTGGACTCGGTCGACACGACCCTGCACAGCCAGCGCTGCGCCGTGGTCGCCCTCGGCTCCAACCTCGGCAACCGCCTGGACACCCTCCAGGGGGCCGTGGACGCCCTCGCCGACACGCCCGGGCTGAAGGTCAAGGCCGTCTCCGCGGTGTACGAGACGGAGGCCGTGGGCGGCCCCGCCGAGCAGCCCGCCTACTACAACGCGGTGGTCGTCCTGCGCACCTCGCTGCCGCCGCGCGACCTGCTGGAGCGCGGCAACGCGATCGAGGACGCCTTCGGACGGGTCCGCAGCGTCCACTGGGGCCCGCGCACCCTGGACGTCGACATCCTGGTCTACGAGGGCGTCGTCAGCGAGGACCCGCAGCTGCTGCTGCCGCACCCGCGCTCGCACGAGCGGGCCTTCGTGCTCGCCCCGTGGCTGGACGCCCAGCCGGACGCCGAGGTGCCCGGGCACGGGCCGGTGGCCGAGCTGCTGGCGGCGCTCGGCGGCCCGGACACCCAGGGCGTCCGGCGGCGCGAGGACATCCGGCTGACGCTGCCCGAGTAGGCCGTTCGTCCGGGGCGGTCCGTGCAGGTCGGGGAACTCCTGCCGGGCCGCCGGGCGTAGACCTAGGGGCACGCCCCGGTCGGGGGCCCGTTGGGCCGGGGCCCGGTACGGTGGCCTGACGCCCTCGTACCCGCCGCCCGGGAAAGGACCTCGTCCGAGTGAAGCTGCTTCGCCTCCGTCTGCTGATCGGCATCACCGCCGCCACGACGGCGCTGTCCTGGGCCGGCGCCAAGCTGTGGGCCGCCCTGGACACGCTGCCCGCGGTACCGGGCGCGGCGCCGGTGGTGCTGGCCGCGGTGGCGGTGATCCTGCTCGCGACCGCGCTCTCGCTGCGCTCGCGGCTCAAGGCGGTGCGCGAGCGGCAGCCCGGGGCGAAGCGGGTGGACCCGCTGGGCGCGGCCCGGGCGGTGGTGCTCGGGCAGGCCAGCGCGCTGGTCTCGGCGGTGGTCACCGGGGTCTACGCGGGCGCCGGGATCTACCTGCTGGGCGAGCTGGACGTGCCGGCCCGCAAGGACCAGGCGATCACCGCCGGCTTCGCGGTACTGGCCGGCGCGGCCGTGATCGCGGCGGCGCTCTGGCTGCAGCACGTCTGCCGGCTGCCGGAGAACCATGACGACCCGGGCGGCCACGGGCCGGCGCCCACCCATCGCTGACCAGCGCATTTCCGGTGATCTTGAGTTATTTTCCGGATGCGTCCGGTAAAACCGGTGCGCTGTCAAGGGCCGAACCGGACCCTGGGCTGACACGGCCCCAATTCGCACGCTAGTTTCGTGGCATGTCTCGCGGACGCCACCGTCATTCCTCCGTCCTCGGCCGGGTCCTTCCCCCCACCGCCGCCGGCGTGCTCATCGTCGCCGCGTTGGGGGCGCTGCTTTTCAGTCAGGACACCGTGCTGGTCCGTTCGGTGGGCGCGGCCGCGGTGCTCGCCACGCTCGGCTTCGCCGTGCTGCTGCGGCAGCGTGACCGGGCCGCGCGGGCGGCGGCCGAGCTCTCCGTCGCCCAGCGGCTGCGGGCCGACGAGCGGTTCGAGGAGCAGCTCGCCGAGGCCGAGTACGCGGCCGAGGTGGCCGAGGAGCGGGCGACCAGGTTCGGGCGCCGGCTGACCGCGGAGAAGTCCCGGCTGGCGAAGGCCGAGACGGAGATCGCCCGGCTGCTCAAGGAGCGGGCCGTGACGGTCGCCGAGCAGGCGCTCAAGGAGGCCGAGGCGGCCCAGCGGGCGCTCGCCGCGAGCCGGCCCAGGCACCCGGCCAGTCCGGCCGCGTACGTCCGCGCCGCGGCCGTGCTGCGGCAGCTGGAGCGGCGGGCGGCGCAGCAGGAGGCCCAGCGCGAGCAGGAGGCCCGGCGGGCGGCGGAGCGCGCGGCGGGTGCGGAGGTCGCGCTGCGCGCGCGGACGGCGCCCGCGACGACGTCCGCGCCCCAGCGGGTCGCTCCGGCGGTTCCGGCCCCGGTCGTTCCCTCGGTGCCCGCTCCCGGGACGGCGCCGTCCGCGGCCGCTCCGGCGGCTCCCGCCGACCCCGCGGCGGCGGTCCGGCCGGCGCTGACGGCGACCGTCGGGCAGCTCGGCGGTGCGCCCGCCGTGCCGCCGGTACGGGCGGCCGAGCGGCAGCGTCCGCGCCCGGCGGCCTCGGCGGCCCCGCGCCCGCAGGGCTTCAGCTTCTTCGGCCGCGGCGCCGGCGCGGCGGTCCGCGCGGCCGCCCCGGCGCCGGCCGTGCGCAGCGTCGCGGAGCTCGGCGAGCGGGCGGACCTGGCGGACGTGGTCGGTGACGAGGCGCTCGCGGCCCAGGCGCAGGAGCAGGCCGAGCAGGCCCGGGTCCGGGCCGATGCACGGGCCCCGGAGCAGTCGCAGGAGCCCGTGCCGGCCGCGACGGGCCCGGAGGCGGAGACCCGGGTGCTGCCGAAGGTCGAGGAGGACGCCCCCGAGGTGGTCGACCTGACCCCGCACGACGAGACCGAGCAGATCGAGGTCCCGGAGCTGCGCGCCTCGCGCTGAGGCGGGCGGCCGGCGGACGACGAGCGGCGGGGGGGGGGGGGGGGGCCCCGCCCCCCCCCCCCCGGTGGCCGGGCCCCCCCC
>NZ_JBHVPZ010000039.1:0-73390 GCF_042887135.1 Kitasatospora sp. NPDC057965 | reverse complement strand
GCACCCGGGGGCGCGGCGGCGCGGCGGCGGGCGCGGGCGTGGGCGTGGGCGCGGCGGGCTCCGCCGCCGGCTCCGGCTCGACGACGGCCGGCATCGGCGCTGTCGCGTACGCCTGCGGCTGCGGCTGCGGCTGCGGCTGCGGCTGCTCGTACGGCTGCGGCTGCTGGTAGCCCTGCTGCCCCTGCTGGTACTGGTCCTGGTAGCCGTAGCCGCCCTGCTGCTGGTACCCCTGCGGCACCTGCTGCCCGTACTGGCCCGGCTGCTCGTACAGGGGCTCGTAGGAGGGCTCGTACGGGGTCTGGTACCCCTGCTGCTGGTACTGGTCCTGGTAGCCGTACTGCCCCTGGCCGTGGGGTGCGGACTGCACCGGCCGGCCGTAGTGGTCGTACTGCTCGTACTGGCCCGGCTGTTCGTACTGGCCCGGCTGCCCGGGCTGCTGCTCGTAGCCGTCCTGCTGCTGGTAGGGCTGGTACTGCTGGTACTGCCCGGTCGACCAGTCGTCCGGCTGTCCGGGCTGCTGCCCCTGAGGTCCCCTGCGCTCGCTCATCCGTCGGTCGGCCCCTCCGGGATCAGGTCCGGTGCGGCGCGTACAGCGCCCGCTTGTCGATGTAGCGGACCACGCCGTCCGGGACGAGGTACCAGACCGGCTCGCCCTTGGCGACCCGGTTGCGGCAGTCCGTGGAGGAGATGGCCAGCGCCGGGACCTCCACCAGGGAGACCCCGCCCACCGGAAGCCCGGCGTCCGACAGAGTGTGCCCCGGCCGGGTGCACCCGATGAAGTGGGCGAGCGAGAAGAGCTCGTCGGAGTCCCGCCAGGAGAGGATCTGGGCCAGCGCGTCGGCGCCGGTGATGAAGAAGAGGTCGGCGTCCGGGTGCAGCGCGTGCAGGTCGCGCAGGGTGTCGACGGTGTACGTCGGGCCCTCGCGGTCGATGTCGATGCGGCTGACCGAGAACTGCGGGTTCTCCGCGGTGGCGATGACCGTCATCAGGTACCGGTCCTCGGCCGCGCTGACCTGCCGGTCGGTCTTCTGCCACGGCTGCCCGGTGGGGACGAAGATCACCTCGTCCAGGTGGAACGCGCTGGCGACCTCACTGGCGGCGACCAGGTGCCCGTGGTGGATCGGGTCGAAGGTACCGCCCATCACGCCGAGACGGCGCTTCTCCGGCGCCGGTACACCGGGGTTCCCGGTCTGCTCTCCCATGGCGCCACACCTTACGCGACGCGCGTTGCGGTGCGGGAACGGCCGGGTGACGGGCGTCCCGGGGGCGGTGCCGCACCCCGGGCCACCGTCGGCCGGGTCAGCGGTCCCGGTTGAAGCGGGTGGTCACGAAGAGCAGCACCAGCAGGACGAACAGCGCGGCGCCACCCGTCAGGTACGGGTTGAGGCTGTCGTGGTTGCCCCCCTCGCCCTCGTTCGCGAGGAGGTTCAGGACGGGGAGTGCGGCGGCAGTGCTCATGGTCGGCGGGACCTTCTCGACTCGGATGGCGGGCAGGGGGGTTCGCACGGGCCGGTGAGGGCCCACCCGTCATCGTACGGGGGGTTACACGGCAACCGCTCGGCGGCCCACCGCGGCCGGACCGCCGTGAGCCGGGGCCCGGGAACGCCCGGCCCCGGGCTGCGGCAGCGCCGGGCCGCCGGGCCGGGGTCAGTTGTTGCGGCCGGCCCGCAGCAGGATCCACGCGAGCAGGCCCACGCCGACGAACGAGGCGATCACGATGATCCGCAGGAAGAGCCCGGGGCCGTTCTCCGAGGAGATCGGGGCGGCCAGGCTGGCAAGGGCGGCGGTGGACATCTGCGGGCTCCTCGGACTGCTCGGTGCCGCGGCCTGAGGTGGCCCGGCTCTCCCGGGCATTCAGGGTAAACCGCCCTCACACCGGCGGCCCCCACCACCCCCGCGGGCGCCGCCCGCGCCGCCCCGGACGGCTCTCGTACCACTCGGGGCACGCCGCCGGGGACGAGTGCGCAACCGCGGACGTTGTCCGAACAGTCGTTGCAGGCGAAGACCAGCGGGGGCCGGCCGGGGACCGGGGCCGCCGTCGACAGGGAGGTACCCACACATGACCGACACGACCGAGAAGACCCCGCGCCGGCGCCGTCAGCGCTTCGCGGAGATCTCCACCCGCGCCTGGGAGCACCCGGCGGACCGTTCGGCGCTCGTCGCGCTGCGCAAGCTGACCGGCTTCGACGACGTGCTGAAGCGGCTCGCCGGCCTCGTCTCCGAGCGCTCGATCCGGCTGATGTTCCTGGCCACCGCCGTGAAGACCTCCGAGCGGCAGTTCCCGGAGCTGCACGACATGGTCCGCGACGCCGCCTACGTGCTCGACCTCGACCAGGTGCCGGACCTCTACGTCACCCAGGACCCGACGGTCAACGCGTTCTGCATCGGCATCGACACGCCGGTGATCGTGGTGACCAGCGGCCTGGTGGAGCTGCTGGACGAGGAGGAGCTCCGCTCGGTGATCGGCCACGAGGTCGGCCACGCGATGTCCGGGCACGCCGTCTACCGGACGATGATGATGGTCCTCACCAACATCGCCACCCGGATCGCCTGGGTGCCGCTCGGCAACCTGGCGATCATGGCGATCGTCACCGCGCTCAAGGAGTGGTTCCGCAAGGCCGAGCTCTCCAGCGACCGGGCCGGCCTGCTGGCCGGGCAGGACCTGCAGGCCTCGATGCGGGCGCTGATGAAGCTGGCCGGCGGCCACAACCTGGCCGAGATGAACGTGGACGCCTTCCTGGAGCAGGCCGCGGAGTACGAGAAGGCCGGCGACCTGCGCGACGGCGTGCTCAAGCTGCTGCAGGTGCTGCCGCAGAGCCACCCGTTCGCGGTGGTCCGGGTCGCCCAGCTGAAGAAGTGGGCCGAGAGCGAGGAGTACCGCTCCATCCTGGCCGGCGCCTACCCGCGGCGCACCGACGACCCGGACACCTCGGTCGGTGAGCAGTGGCGGGCCGCCGCCGAGCACTACACGACCTCGGTGAAGGAGAGCAAGGACCCGCTGATGGGGCTCATCCGCGACGTCGCGGGCGGCGCGGCCTCGGTCGGCGGCAAGCTCCGCGACACCTTCACCGGCGCCGGGCGCGGCAACGGCAGCTCCAATGGCAACGGCAACGGGGCCCACAGCAGTGGCAAGGACGGCGGCTCCGGCGAGAACGGCTGAGGCCCCGCCCACAGGAACGTTTCGACGGCTCCCGGCCACCCGGCCGGGAGCCGTCGGCGCACCCCCTGCCGCCCCGCCGCCGGCCTCGAACCACCGGCCTCAGCCGCCCGCCAGCACCCCGCACACCTGCCAGGCCGGCTTCGCGTGGTTCCCCGGATCCACCGCCTGCGGCCCGGCCGGCGGCGCCGTGGCGTCCGTGCCCGCCAGCACCGGCTGCACCACCCCCGCCAGCGAGCCGTCGCAGGGCACCGGCCCGGCCTGCAGCACCGAGTCCACCAGCCGCAGTTGCGCCGCCGCCAGGTCGACCCGGTCGAACTCGAAGGTCAGCTGCCGCCGCACGGTCTCCAGGGTCACCGGCGCCCCGCTCTGCGCCCCGGCCGGTTTCAGCGCGTAGACGAAGGTGTGGTCGGTGGTGATCCGCAGCGTGCTGCTGTCCGACTCGTCGATCCGCATCGCGCCGGCCACCTTGACGGTGTCCGCGGCCAGCGAGACCTGCGCCGGGTCGAAGCGGACCAGCCAGCCGGTCAGCGCGTGGTGCCGGTCGTCGACCGGCTGGACCACGCTCGCGTCGAACTCGGCCTGCTCACCGGGGGTGACGAAGGCCCGCACCTCCGCGGTCGCCCCCTGCACCAGCACGGCGGGCGACAGCGAGGACGCCACCAGGTAGCGCTGCACGGTGTCCAGCGCCTTGGTCACCTCGACCCGGGAGAAGTGCCCGCTGGCCGCCCCGGTCGGCGTCCCCAGTCCGACCGCGCCGTCGCTGTAGCCGGGCGGCAGGCCGGCGAACGGGTTGGCCGGGTCGGCGACCGCGTGGACCGTCGAGGCCGGGCTGAGCGCCACCAGGCTCACGGTCAGCTGGCTGCCCTGGGGGCGGGCGGTGGGCCGGACCGGCGAGCTGACGCCGAAGTACACGGCGGCCCCGAACGCCAGCAGGATCACCAGCAGCAGCGCCAGCGCCTGCCGGGGCACGGTGCCGAGCGGCCCCAGCCGGACCTTCGGCCGGGTGGGCCGGCCGAACGCGCCGGACAGCCGCTCGCGCGCCGACAACTCCTGGATCCGGGCAGCCCGGACGAACGATTCGTCGAAGACGACGGACCGGTACTCGTCATCGTTTCCGGAACCACCCTCGGGCGCACCCTCCGGGGGTTCGCGCGGGTCACCCATGAGACCAGGGTAAGGCGCATCCGCGCCCCGCCACGAGGGTCCTGCCGCAGTTCACCGCAACCCCTCCGTGACCGGTCACGGCCGCCCCGGGGGCGCGCCGTCGCGTCACCCCGCCGCCCCGCCGAGGCCGGTCGGCCCGCCCCGGACCGCCGGACCGCCCGACCGCCGCCGGTCAGCCCGTCGGCGCGGTGACCACGAGCGACGGCTCGACCGGCGCCGGCAGCGGGTCGATCCCGGGACTGCTGCTGCCGGACTCGGGTCTGCGCGGCGCGCCGCCGGCCCCGCCCGCGCCCTGGTAGATCGCCGCGACCGCCACCGCGACCAGGCTCACGCCCATGATCACGGCGAGCACCCAGGCCACCGGCCGGTGCCAGCGCTGCTGGGCGACGTACCGGCCGCGGTCGGCGCCGATCGGGTCGAAACCGCCCGGGCGCCGGCGCCGCGAGCGGCGTCCGGTGGTCCGGCCCGGGCCGGTCCACGGATCGGGATAGTGGTGGTCGTCGTCGAGCCGGCTCGGGTACGGGCGCAGCTCCAGCGGCAGTCCGTCCCCGGCCGGGGCGTCGTAGCCCCAGCCCGGCCCGGCCGTGTCCGGCTCGAACCGGGCCTCGGCGGCGGCGAGCTGCCGCTCCTTGGCCGTCGGCTCGTGCACGGCGGCGGACCGCACGAAGGCCTCGTCGAAGACCACGGTGGCGAACTCGTCGTCCGCACCACCGTGGTCGGCACCGTCGGGGTACGGCAAGCCCCCCACATCGTCAGCCACGGATTCAGCGTATTACCGGGCGGGCGATTTGTCTGGGCCTCGGGGCAGTTGGTCCGTCACTCGTGTGACGGCGGGCCGGCGGCGGCCGGTCCGGCCGGGTTCAGCCGGCGTCGACGGCGCCGCCGACGGTCGGCGTCGCCTCGCCGCGGACGTGGCCGTCACCAGTGACGATGTACTTGGTGCTGGTCAGCTCGGGCAGTCCCATCGGGCCGCGGGCGTGCAGCTTCTGGGTGGAGATGCCGATCTCGGCGCCGAAGCCGAACTCACCGCCGTCGGTGAACCGGGTCGAGGCGTTGACGGCCACCGTGGTCGAGTCGACGAGCTGGGTGAAGCGGCGGGCGGCGGCCTGCGAGGTGGTGACGATGGCCTCGGTGTGGCCGGAGGTCCAGCGGCGGATGTGGGCGACGGCGGCGTCCAGCGAGGGGACGACGGCGGCCGCGATGTCGTACGACAGGTACTCGGCCGCCCAGTCCTCCTCGGTGGCGGGCAGCACGGTGGCGGCGGAGCCCTCGGCGGCCTTGAGCACCGCCTCGTCGCCGTGCACGGTGACCCCGGCCTCGGCGAGCGCGGCGAGCGCGAGCGGCAGGAAGGCGTCGGCGACGTCCTGGTGGACGAGCAGGGTCTCGGCCGCGTTGCAGACGCTGACCCGCTGGGCCTTGGAGTTGAGCAGGATGCCCACCGCCATCGCGAGGTCGGTCTCGGCGTCCACGTAGACGTGGCAGTTGCCGGTGCCGGTCTCGATGACGGGCACGGTGGAGCCCTCGACGACGGTGCGGATCAGCGAGGCGCCGCCGCGCGGGATGAGCACGTCGACCAGGCCGCGGGCGCGCATCAGCTCCTGGACGGAGTCCCGGCTCTCGCCCGGGACGAGCTGGACCGCGTCGGCCGGCAGCCCGGCGGCGGCGACGGCGTCGCGCACCACGGCCACCAGCGCGGCGTTGGAGCGGTAGGCGGAGGCGGAGCCGCGCAGCAGCACGGCGTTGCCGGACTTCAGGCAGAGCGCGGCGGCGTCGGCGGTGACGTTGGGCCGGGCCTCGTAGATGATGCCGACGACGCCGAGCGGGACCCGCACCTGCCGCACGTCCAGGCCGTTGGGCAGGGTGTAGCCGCGCACGACCTCGCCGACCGGGTCGGGCAGGCCGGCCACGTCGCGGACGTCGGCGGCGATGGCGGCGATCCGCTCCTCGGTGAGGGTGAGCCGGTCGATCACCGACTCGGCGGTGCCGGCCGCGCGGGCGCGCTCGACGTCCTCGGCGTTGGCGGCGGTGATCTCGGCGGCGCGGGCGACCAGCGCGTCGGCGACCGCGCGCAGCGCCGCGTCCTTCGCGCCGCGCGGCAGCGGGGCGAGCGCGGCGGCGGCCTCCCGGGCTCGGCGCGCTACGGCGAGGACGGGGCTGTCGGCGGTGGCGAGGTCGCTGCTCATGCGCCCAGGGTAGTGGAGGGCCCCGGCCCTCCCCCGCCCGTTTCGCCCGGTGAGACGGGCTTGCACCGCTCCCCCGCCCCGGCCCCGCGCGCCCGCGCCGTCAGTAGGGGTAGACCCCGCCCAGCTGCGGGGGCGGACCGGCGAAGCCCTCGGCGACGCGCTTGTGGTACGTCGCCCGGTCCACCACCTCCAGGCCGACGATCTCCCACGGCGGCAGCTTCGCCGTCACCTTGTGCTCGCCCCACAGCCGCAGCGCGATCGCCGCCGCGTCGTGCAGGTCGCGGGCCTGCTCCCAGTAGCGGATCTCGGCGTGGTCGGCGGCGTAGCGGGCGGTCAGGAAGAACGAGTGGTCGTAGGCCAGCCGCTCCAGCCCGGCCCGCAGTTCGGTCAGCGGGGTGACCGGCCCGGCGACGCTGAGCACCACGTGCCAGAGCCGGGCCTGCCCGGGCGCGCCGGGCGGTTCGGCGGCGGGGCGCCGCTCGGTCCGGAGCCGGTGCACCGTGCCGGGCCCCTGCGGCGGCGCACCGGCCGGCCCGGTGGCTCCGTCGTCCGCGCCGCCGTCGATGCTGGTCAGCCGTCGGCCCGCGGTCCCTCCGGTCAGCGCTGCCTCGCGCCTGCGTTCCACCGGCGGCCTCCTGTTCGGCGATGTCGTGTCGTCGTACCCGCCGGCCCCGGCCGGCGCGCGTACGACCGCGCCCCTGCTCGCCCGTGGCCGGGCGTGCTCCCCGTACGGAGCCGCCCGCGCTTCCGGCGGTCCGACGGCGGGTCAGCCGCGCAGGACGACCAGGTCGTCGCGGTGGACGACCTCCCGCTCGTAGGCGGCGCCGAACTCCTGGGCCAGGTCCCGGGTGGACCGGCCGAGCAGGCGGGGCAACTCCCTCGCATCAAAGTTGACCAGTCCGCGCGCCACGATGTGGCCGTTTTCGGCAAGAAGGTCCACCGGATCACCCGCGGTGAACTCGCCGTCCACCCGGGTGACCCCGGCGGGGAGCAGCGAGGCGCCGCCGGAGACGACGGCCGTGACGGCTCCGGCGTCCAGGTGCAGGGAGCCGCGCGGGCTGCTGGCGTGGGCGAGCCAGAGCATCCGGTCGGAGGAGCGGCTGCCGGTGCGCAGGAACAGGGTGCCGGTGGGGCGGCCGGCGAGCGCGTCGGCGGCGTGGCTGGCGGCGGTGAGGACGACGGGGATGCCGGCGCCGGTGGCGATCCGGGCGGCCTCGACCTTGGTGACCATGCCGCCGGTGCCGACGCCGGCCTTGCCGGCGCTGCCGATCTCGATGCCGTCGAGGTCGTGCGGTCCGGCGACCCGGGCGATCCGGCTGGTGCCGGGGCGGGAGGGGTCGCCGTCGTAGAGGCCGTCGACGTCGGAGAGCAGGACGAGCAGGTCGGCGCGGACGAGGTGGGCGACGAGGGCGGCCAGCCGGTCGTTGTCGCCGAACTTGATTTCGGCGGTGGCGACGGTGTCGTTCTCGTTGACGATCGGCATGGCGCCCATCGCGAGCAGCTGGTCGAGGGTGCGGTAGGCGTTGCGGTAGTGGGCGCGGCGGCTGGCGTCCTCGGCGGTGAGCAGGACCTGGCCGACGCGCAGGCCGTAGCGGGCGAAGGAGGCGGTGTACCGGGCGATCAGCAGTCCCTGGCCGACGCTGGCGGCGGCCTGCTGGCGGGCGAGGTCCTTGGGCCGCTTCTCCAGGCCGAGCGGGGAGAGGCCGGCGGCGATGGCGCCGGAGGAGACGAGCACGATCTCGGGGGCGTCGGGGCGGGTGCGGACCTTGGCGAGGGCGTCGACGAGCGCGTCGACCCGGTCGGCGTCGATGCCACCGGCGGCCGTGGTGAGTGAGGAGGAGCCGACCTTGACGACGATGCGCCGCGCGGTCAGCACCTCCGACCGCAGTTCGTCCTCGCTCATCTCGGCTTCGCCCTTCCGGTGGGTGCGCTGGCGGCGGGCCCCGGCCCGGCCGTTTCCCCCGCAATCTACGCGATCGGCACGGCCGGGCCGCACCGCGTTCCAACGGCCGGACGGCGGCCCGGCGGCGCCCGCGGCGGCCGTCGGACACCGGACCGCGCGTCAACGCGCGGGCCCCCGCCACCCGTTGGAACGGATGGCGGGGGCCCGCCCGGTGGCACGGGGCCGGTCAGTCTTCGTCGTCGCCCTCGACGGCGGCCTGGCGGCCGCTGGAGAGCGCCTCGAAGGCGAGGTACTCGGCCTCGGCGGCGTCCCGGCCCTTCTGCTTCTCGCGGCGGCGGTCGACGGCCGGGCGCGGGGACTCGAAGCGGTGGTCCTCGCCGCGGCGGCCGAGCATCTCGGCGCCGGCGGCCATGGTCGGCTCCCAGTCGAAGACGACGGCGTTCTCGTCGGGGCCGATGATGACGGTGTCACCCTCGTGTGCGCCGACCTTCCACAGCTTCTCCTCGACGCCGAGGCGGGCCAGCCGGTCGGCGAGGTAGCCGACGGCCTCGTCGTTGGAGAAGTCGGTCTGCCGGACCCAGCGCTCGGGCTTGCTGCCGCGGATGCGGTAGGCGCCGTCCTCCTCGGTGATGGTGAAGCCGGCGTCGTCGACGGCCGCGGGGCGCAGCACGATCCGGGTGGACTCCTCGACCGGCTTGGCGGCGCGGGCCTCGGCGACGATCTGGGCCAGGGCGAAGCTGAGTTCGCGCAGGCCCTTGCGGGAGGCGGCGGACACCTCGAAGACGCGGTAGCCGCGCTCCTCCAGGGAGGCGCGGGTGAGGTCGGCGATGTCCTGGCCGTCCGGCACGTCGACCTTGTTGAGGGCGACCAGCCGCGGGCGGTCCTCGAGGCCGCCGTACTCGGCGAGTTCGGCCTCGATGGTCTCCAGGTCGGTCAGCGGGTCGCGGCCGGGCTCCAGGGTGGCGCAGTCCAGGACGTGCACGAGGACGGAGCAGCGCTCGACGTGCCGCAGGAACTCCAGGCCGAGGCCTCTGCCCTGGCTGGCGCCGGGGATGAGGCCGGGGACGTCGGCGATGGTGTAGACCGTGTCGCCGGCGGTGACCACCCCGAGGTTGGGGATCAGGGTGGTGAACGGGTAGTCGGCGATCTTCGGCTTGGCGGCGGAGAGCACCGAGATCAGCGAGGACTTGCCGGCGCTCGGGTAGCCGACGAGGGCGACGTCGGCGACGGACTTGAGCTCCATGACGATGTCGCGGGCCTCGCCGGGCTCGCCGAGCAGCGCGAAGCCGGGGGCCTTGCGGCGGGCGGAGGCGAGGGCGGCGTTGCCGAGGCCGCCGCGGCCGCCCTGGGAGGCGACGAAGCTGGTGCCGTGGCCGACGAGGTCGGCGAGCACGTTGCCGTTCCGGTCGAGGACGACGGTGCCGTCCGGCACGGCGAGGACGAGGTCCTGGCCGTCGGCGCCGGTGCGGTGGCCGCCCGCGCCGGGCTTGCCATTGGTGGCCTTGCGCTTGGGCGAGTGGTGGTACTCCAGCAGGGTGGTGACCTGCGCGTCGACGGTGAGGATGACGCTGCCGCCCTCACCGCCGTTGCCGCCGTCCGGGCCGCCGAGCGGCTTGAACTTCTCGCGGTGCACGGAGGCGCAGCCGTGGCCCCCGCTGCCCGCGGCGACGTGGAGCTCGACGCGGTCCACGAAGGTGGTCATGGAAGTGCCTCCGATACGAAGAAAGTGGTTCTGCCTGCGGTAAAGCGCGAAGGGTGGACCGGATCATTCCGGCCCACCCTTCAGTGTGAGTCAGGTGACTCAGGCCTCGACGGCCACGACGTTGACGACCTTGCGGCCGCGGCGGGTGCCGAACTGCACGGCACCGGCGGTCAGCGCGAACAGGGTGTCGTCGCCACCGCGGCCGACACCGGCGCCCGGGTGGAAGTGGGTGCCGCGCTGGCGGACGATGATCTCGCCGGCGGAGACGACCTGGCCGCCGAAGCGCTTCACGCCGAGGCGCTGGGCGTTCGAGTCACGGCCGTTGCGGGTAGAGCTTGCGCCCTTCTTGTGTGCCATCTGGCTATCCCCTTACTTGACCGAGTCGATGCTGGTGATGCGCACCGCGGTGTGCTGCTGGCGGTGACCCTGGCGACGGCGGTAGCCCGTCTTGTTCTTGTAGCGCAGGATGACGATCTTGTCACCCTTGGTCTGGTCGACGACCTCGGCGTGGGCCTTGACGCCGGCCAGCACCCACGGGTCGGAGGTGACGGCCTCGCCGTCGACCACCAGGATGGTGGAGAGCTCCACCGAGTCACCCGGCTTGGCCTCGATACGGTCGATCTCCAGCACGTCGCCGACGGCGACCTTGTGCTGGCGGCCGCCTGCGCGAACGATCGCGTACATGCGGTACCTACTTTCCCAACTCGGTCGGAGCTCCCGATGCCAGCCACCTGGGTACGGACACAGGGGACCTCTCCCGCAGGACTCTTGCGAGACCCGGGAGGTGATGTGCTCGGAAGCATGGCGTAGACACGCCAGTGGTCAAGAATACGGACCGGCCGCCGCGGGGGCAAACCGGCCCGTACGGGTCCGGGGCGGAGGGGGTCCGCCCCGGACCGGGCACTACTCGGCCGCCGTATCACCCTCGGCGGCCGCCGCCTTCTTGGCCGCCGCGCTCGTCCGCTTGGTGGCGGTCTTGCGGGCGGTGGTCTTCTTCGCCGCCGTCGTCGTCTTCTTGGCGGCGGTGGTCTTCTTCGCGGCGGTCTTGCGGGCCGCCCGCTTCTTGGGCGCCGGGGCCTCCTCGGCGGGCTCCTCGGCCGCGGCCGGCTCGGCGGCGGCCTCGGCGGCCGGCTCGGTGACGGCCTCCGCGACGACCGGCTCGGCCACCGCCTCGGCGACGACCGGCTCGGCCGGGGCCGACGCGGCGGCGTCGGCGGCCGCGAGGGCCGACTCCAGCGCCGCCTCGGCCTTGGCCTGCAGCACCACGATCTCCGCCTCGCCCGGCGCACCGGCCGGGGCCGTGGCCTTGCGCACCGCCCGGCGGCGGGGCCGCCCACCGGGCGTGGTGGCGGGAGCCGGGGCGGCCGGAGCCTCGACGACCTCGGCGACCGCGGCCTCGACCTCGACCTCGGCCGGCGCCTCCTCGACGCCCGGCACCTCGATCGCCAGCTGGCCCTCGATCTCCTCGCGGACCGGCGCCTCGGGGGCGGTCTCGACGACCTCCGCCGGCTCGACGGCCTCCACGGCCTCCACGGCCTCGACGACCTGCGGCTCCTCGTGGGCCGCGCCGCCCTTGCCCCGGCGCCGGCGCTTGCCGCCACCCGTGCCCGCCTCGACGGCGGCCGCGCCGCCACCGGCGTGCACATGGGCGCTCGGCTGCTCCATGTGGACGATCACACCGCGGCCGTTGCAGTGCACGCAGGGCTCGGAGAAGGACTCCAGCAGCCCCTGGCCGACCCGCTTGCGGGTCATCTGCACCAGGCCCAGCGAGGTGACCTCGGCCACCTGGTGCTTGGTCCGGTCCCGGCCCAGGCACTCCAGCAGGCGGCGCAGCACCAGGTCGCGGTTGGACTCCAGGACCATGTCGATGAAGTCGATCACGATGATGCCGCCGAGGTCGCGCAGCCGCAGCTGGCGCACGATCTCCTCGGCCGCCTCGATGTTGTTCCGGGTGACCGTCTCCTCCAGGTTGCCGCCCTGGCCGACGAACTTCCCGGTGTTGACGTCGATGACGACCATCGCCTCGGTGCGGTCGATCACCAGCGAACCGCCGCTGGGCAGCCAGACCTTGCGGTCCAGCGCCTTCATCAGCTGCTCGTCGATCCGGTAGGTGGCGAACACGTCCACCTCGGAGGTCCAGCGCTGGAGCCGCTCGGCGAGGTCCGGGGCCACGTTGGAGACGTAGTCGTGGATGGTGTTCCACGCCTCGTTGCCGGAGACGATGACCTTGGTGAAGTCCTCGTTGAAGATGTCGCGCACGACCCGGACCGTCATGTCCGGCTCGCCGTAGAGCAGCGCCGGGGCGTTGCCCGACGCGGCCTTCTTCTGGATGTCCTCCCACTGCTGCTGCAGCCGCTGGACGTCGCGGGTCAGCTCCTCCTCGGAGGCGCCCTCGGCGGCGGTGCGCACGATGACGCCCGCGTCGTCCGGGACGATCTTCTTGAGGATCTGCTTCAGGCGGGCGCGCTCGTTCTCCGGCAGCTTGCGGGAGATGCCGGTCATCGAGCCCTCGGGCACGTAGACCAGGTAGCGGCCGGGCAGCGAGATCTGGCTGGTCAGGCGGGCGCCCTTGTGGCCGATCGGGTCCTTGGAGACCTGCACCAGCACGGACTGGCCGGACTTCAGCACCGACTCGATCCGGCGCGGGCCGCCGTGGCCGCCGAGCGCGCCGAAGTTGACCTCGCCGGCGTACAGCACCGCGTTGCGGCCCTTGCCGATGTCGACGAAGGCGGCCTCCATGGACGGCAGCACGTTCTGGACCTTGCCCAGGTAGACGTTGCCGACGTACGAGGTGGCCTGCTCCTTGTTGACGTAGTGCTCGACGAGCACGCCGTCCTCCAGGACGCCGATCTGGGTCCGCTGCCCGTTCTGGCGCACCACCATGACGCGCTCGACCGACTCCCGGCGGGCCAGGAACTCGGCCTCCGTGATGATCGGCACCCGGCGGCGGCCCAGCTCGCGGCCCTCGCGGCGGCGCTGCTTCTTGGCCTCCAGGCGGGTGGAGCCCTTGATGGACTGCACCTCGTCCGGGTCGAAGGAGGGCTCGGTGGAGCGGCGGCGCGGCTCTCGCACCTTCACCACCGTGCGGACGCCGTCCTCGGTGGTCTCGGCGGTCTCGACGGCGCCGGCCTCACCGCTGCGGCGGCGACGGCGGCGACGGCGGCGCGAGGAGGACAGGCCGGCGGCCAGGTCGTCGTCCTCGTCGTCCTCGTCGGCCGGCTCCTCGGCGGTGGGCTGCTCCGTCTCGGGCGCCTCGGCCTCGGTCTCCTCGGCCTCGCCACGACGGCGGCGGCGGCCGCCCCGGCGACGGCGGCGCGAGGGACGGCCGTCCTCCCACTCGTCCTCGGCCTCGGGGCCGGTGACGGGGGCCTCGACGGCGGCGGGCGCCTCGGCGGGCGGCTCCTCGACCACCGGCTTGTCGACGACGGGCTTCTCGACGGCCGGCTTCTCGACGACCGGCTTCTCCGCGGCGGACTTCGCGGCACCCCTGGCGGACTTCGAGCGCGCCGGGGTCTGCACCCGCACCGAGGTGCGGACGCGGCGGCGGCGGCCGACGCCGCTGTACTCGAACTCGTCCTCCTCCGCGCGCTCCTCGCGCTCCTCGCGCTCCACCGGCGCGGCGGGCGCCTCGGCGGCGGCCGGCTGCGGGGCGGCCGGCGCGGACGGGGCGACGTAGGGGGCGGGCTCCTGGAAGACCGGCGCCTGGAAGATCGCGGTGGACGGACGGACGGCGCGGCGGCGCACCCGGTGCGGCGGCTCGGCCTCGGCGGCCGGCGCGGGCGCGGGCTGCTCGACGGCGGGCGTCTCGACGACCGGCTCCTCGGCCGGGGCCTCCTCGGCCTCGGGCTCCTCGACGACGGGCGCGGGCTCGACCACCGGGGCGGCCTCGACCACCCGACGGCGGCGGGTACGGCGCGCGGGGGCGGCCGGGGCCTCCTCGACGGGCGCCTCGACGGCCACCGGCTCGGCGGCGACCGGCTCGACGACGGGCTCGGGCTCGGCGACGGCCTGCACCGGCTCCTCGACCGGCGCGGCCTCGGCCTTCTTGCGGGTCCGGCGGGCCCGCACGGGCTTCTCCGCCTTCTCCGCCTTCTCCGTCTTGTCGGCCTTCTCCGTCTTGTCGGCCTTCTCGGCCGTCTTCGGTGCCTCGGGCTCGGCGGCGGCCGACGTCCCGTCGGCGTCCGGCGCGGTGACCACGATGGCGGTGGCCTCGGGCGCACCGGCGGGCGCCTCGGCGCGCTTGCGGGTGCGGCGGGCGCGCACCGGCTTCTCCGCGACCGGCTCGGCGGCGGCGGTCTCGGGCTCGGCGGCGGCCGGCACCGGCTCCTCGGCGGCGATGACCGTCTCGGCGGTCTCCGCGGCCGCGCCCTGCGGCGCACCGGCCGGGCGGGACACCGCGCGGCGGCGCCGGCGCGGAGGCGCGGCGGACGCGCTCTCGCCGCCGGACGCGGCGGTGTCGTTCTGTTCCGTTGCCGCAGACTGCTGCGGATCGGTGTTCTCGAGCATGCGGGTGGATCTCCCGTCAGGCCCCCGGGCTCCGCATCCGGGCACGGCACGGCACCGGTGGCCGGCCGGCATCGCGACGATGCTCGGGCCGGACCCTTTCACGGTGCCGCCGCGCGGACGCGAGGCCGCACAGGGGCTCGTAGTCTCGCTCGGCGCCCCGCACTCGGCGGGGTGTCGAAAGTCTTCTGGTCTGACCAGTCTTCTGAGGTTTTCCCAAGCTGCGCCGTTCCCCAACCCCGGGTGGCTCCCGGACGGGGTCCTCGGGCCCACCGACCCTCGGGGTCGGCGGGCCGCAAGAGGCCGGCCTGTGCTTCGACGACGCTCGCTCCCCTGGGGAGCCGCGGGGGCCTGGAGGACCAGCGGGCCCAGTGGGGAACTGGACCCGGCCTCCGCCCGCTAGGCGGACGCGGTTGCGCGCGGCTCGCCGGTGGCCACAGGGCCGGCCGGGGCCGCGGCGCGGTCGAGCGCCAACGGGTCGGTCACCGTGCCGGTCCCCTCGTCGAGCGGCCCCTGCGCCAGCCTGGTCACCTCTGCGGGGACCGGCGGCGCCAGGTCGGCCGTCGCACGGAGACCGGACAACACGTCGTCGGGTCGTACGGCGGGTGTGGCGTGTCGTACTACCAGGCGCAGTATCGCACAGGGACGCCCGGTCCGAACATCGCGGGCCTCTTCACCCGCCGTGTCCGCACCGTCGACGACCTGCGGCGGGAGGAGTTCGAGAGCCGCCACCGCGCCGCGCGCGTCGAAGACCCGGACACCGTTCTTGGTGAGGCGTTCGACCTCGACCCGCTCCTCGGCGAGGAACAGCGCGATCGCGCGGCCCGCCTCCTGCGGCTCGACGCCGTCGAGCCGGACCTGCCATTCGGAGGCCTCCAGGCGCTCCACGAAGTTGGGCGTGCGCACCTCGACCGCGTCGATCACGTCGAGGCCCCCGGGCAGCGACTCGTCCAGTTGGACGCGCAGCTCCTCCGGGTCGCGGGGGGCGGCGAGCCCGATCTCCAGGTATTCCGCCTCGCTGGCCACGCCGGTCGGCGCGGCGTTGGCGTAGGACACCTTGGGGTGCGGGGTGAAGCCGGCCGAGTAGGCCATCGGCACCGCCGACCGGCGCAGGGCGCGCTCGAAGGCGCGCTGGAAGTCGCGGTGGCTGGTGAAGCGGAGCCGGCCGCGCTTGGTGTAGCGGAGACGGATCCGCTGCACCGTCGGCGCGGGCGGCGGACCGTCGGGCGTACGGCGTGCCAGGTCGCTCAGTCCTTCGTCAGTTGTCCCCGTCCACAGCGGCGGCGTTTTCCCGCCACTGTCCGGACGCTGTCACCTCAAAGGGTACGCGCCCCGACCCACCCCTCGCCCCGCCCCTGCTCGCGGCGGCCCTCCGGGCAGGCGGCGCGGGACGCGCGAGTGCCCCGGCGGACGGGTCCGCCGGGGCACTCGCGGGGCGCGCCCACCCGTTCGTGATCACGCACCGGTCACAAGTCGATCACTTGTTCACCACGGTGAGCGGGAGCAGCTTCTTGCCGGTGGGGCCGATCTGGATGTGGGTGTCCATCTGCGGGCAGACGCCGCAGTCGAAGCACGGGGTCCAGCGGCAGTCGTCGACCTCGACCTCCTCCAGGGCGTCCTGCCAGTCCTCCCAGAGCCAGTCCTTGTCGAGTCCGCTGTCCAGGTGGTCCCAGGGCAGGACCTCCTCGTAACCGCGCTCGCGGGTGGTGTACCAGTCGACGTCGACGCCGGTGCCGGCCAGGCCCTTCTCGGCGCTCGCCATCCAGCGGTCGTACGAGAAGTGCTCGCGCCAGCCGTCGAAGCGGCCGCCGTCCTCGTAGACCGCGCGGATGATCGCGCCGACCCGGCGGTCGCCGCGGGAGAGCAGGCCCTCCACGATGCCGGGCTTGCCGTCGTGGTAGCGGTAGCCGATGTTCTTGCCGTACTTGCGGTCGCCGCGGATCGAGTCGCGCAGCTTGGCCAGCCGGGCGTCGGTGGCCTCGGCGGACAGCTGCGGGGCCCACTGGAACGGGGTGTGCGGCTTGGGCACGAACCCGCCGATGGAGACGGTGCAGCGGATGTCGTTCTGGCCGGTGACCTCGCGGCCCTTCTGGATGACGTTCTTCGCCATCTCGCCGATCTGGAGCACGTCCTCGTCGGTCTCGGTGGGCAGGCCGCACATGAAGTACAGCTTCACCTGGCGCCAGCCGTTGCCGTAGGCGGTGGCGACGGTGCGGATGAGGTCCTCCTCCGACACCATCTTGTTGATCACCTTGCGCATGCGCTCACTGCCGCCCTCGGGGGCGAAGGTGAGGCCGGAGCGGCGGCCGTTGCGGCTGAGCTCGTTGGCGAGGTCGATGTTGAAGGCGTCGACGCGGGTGGACGGCAGCGACAGGCCGATCTTGTCCTCGGCGTAGCGGTCGGCCAGGCCCTTGGCGACGTCGGCGATCTCGGTGTGGTCCGCGGAGGACAGCGACAGCAGGCCGACCTCCTCGAAGCCGGTCGCCTTGAGCCCGCGCTCGACCATGTCGCCGATGCCGGTGATGCTTCGCTCCCGCACGGGGCGCGTGATCATGCCGGCCTGGCAGAAGCGGCAGCCGCGGGTGCAGCCGCGGAAGATCTCCACGGACATCCGCTCGTGGACGGTCTCGGCGAGCGGGACGAGCGGCTGCTTCGGGTAGGGCCACTCGTCGAGGTCCATCACGGTGTGCTTGGAGACCCGCCACGGCACGCCAGGGGCGTTCGGCACGACGCGCCCGATCCGGCCGTCGGCCAGGTACTCGACGTCGTAGAACTTCGGGACGTACACGCCGCCGGTGCGGGCCAGCCGCAGCAGCAGCTCGTCGCGCCCGCCCGGGCGTCCCTCGGCCTTCCACTGCCGGACGATCTTGGTGATGTCGAGCACGGCCTGCTCGCCGTCACCGATCACCGCGCAGTCGATGAAGTCCGCGATCGGCTCGGGGTTGAACGCGGCGTGGCCGCCGGCCAGCACGACCGGGTCCTCGTCGGTCCGGTCGGCGGCGGCCAACGGGATGCCGGCCAGTTCGAGCGCGGCCAGCATGTTGGTGTAGCCGAGCTCGGTGGAGAAGGAGAGCCCGAACACGTCGAAGGCGCGCACCGGCCGGTGGGCGTCCACGGTGAACTGGGGGACGCCGTGCTCGCGCATCAGCGCCTCGAGGTCCGGCCAGACGCTGTAGGTGCGCTCGGCGAGGACGCCCTCCTGCTCGTTGAGCACCTCGTAGAGGATCATGACGCCCTGGTTGGGCAGGCCCACCTCGTAGGCGTCGGGGTACATCAGCGCCCAGCGGACGTCGCAGGCGTCCCAGTCCTTGACGGTCGAGTTCAGCTCGCCGCCGACGTACTGGATCGGCTTCTGGACGTGCGGGAGGAGGGCCTCCAGGCGTGGGAAGACCGATTCGACAGTCATGAGTACTAGGAACCCTTACGACGTTCGGGACCGCCGCGCACTCCGCGGGGGCGACGGCTGGGAGGGGTGACCCTCAAGGGTAGCCGAACCGCCGTGGCCCCCGGCCCGGCCGAGGGCGGTGGTCCGGCCCCGGGGCCCGGTCCGGCCGGGGATCCCGGCACGTGAACGCGGCCCCACCGGCGTCCGACCGCGGGCCCACCGCGGCCCCACCGCGGGTGCCCGACGACTGTTGACACGTTCCGCGGGCACGTGCGGTACTGGCAAGGCTCCACCGGAAGGTCCTGTGCGCCCCCGGGACGAGGGAGTTGGCCGCGCGCGCACCGGCCGCGCCGGGAGGGCCCGGTGCGACCTCGCGCCGCGCTCCCGGCCGAGGCCCCCGACCCCGCGCCGGGCGCCCGACCGTGCCGCCCCGCCCGCCCCCGAGGACAGGAGAGCCATGACCGACACGGGCCGGCGGACGCGCCGGATCCAAGCCCCGCACCTCGACACCGGGACCTATCCGACGGTGGCGCGCGCGATCGCCGCGGCCCGCCGGCTGGCCCGCCGCCACCCGGGGCGCTGCCGGGTCCGCGAGGTGGGCCGCTCCCGGGCGGGGCGCCCGCTGGTGCTGCTCTCGGTGGACGGCGGCGAGCACACGGTGCTGGCCGTCGGCGGGCCGCACCCGAACGAGCCGGTGGGCCTGGCCGCCGCCGTCGGGCTGGCCGAGCGGGTGCTGGAGCTTCCGCCGCGCCCGGGGGTCGGCTGGCACGTCCTGCTCTGCCTGGACCCGGACGGCGCCGCGCTCAACGAGGGCTGGCTGCACGGCCCGCTGACCGCGGCCCGGCACTACGAGCACTTCTTCCGCCCGGCCTTCCACGAGCAGCCGGAGCTGCTGCCGCACCCGGACGGCCCGCTGGCGCCGATGCCGGAGAGCAGGGTGCTGACCGGGCTGATCGACGAGCTGCGCCCGGTGCTCCAGTGCTCGCTGCACGGCGTGGATTTCGGCGGCGCGTTCGTGCAGCTCACCCGGCCGCTGCCGGCCCTGGCCGACCGCTTCGCCCGCTCGGTGGCGCGCGGCGGCATCCCGCTGGACGTCGACTCCTACGACGCGGTCGGCTGGGACAGCCCGGCCCCCGGCACCTATGTGATGCCGGCGCCGGGCCGGCGCCGGCAGCCGCTGCCGGACCGCCCGGAGCTGTCCACCTGGTCGTACGCGGGCCGGTACGGCGGCATCACGGCGGTGCTGGAGGCACCGATGTGGGCGATCGACGCGGTCGGCGACGCCCGCCCGGCGCCGGACGTGCGCGCCGCCGTCGGGGCCTGCGCCGACCGGCTGGCCGGCCGGGTCGGGGAGCTGACCGCCCTGCTGCCGCTGGTGCCGCCGCACGCCGGGGTGGCGTACGGCCCGCTGCTGCGCGCCGTGGAGTTCAATCTGGCGGTCTGCCGGCCGGTGGTGGACGACTGGATCACCCACTGGTCGTCGGCGCCGCTGTCGGTGTCCCGGGTGACCGCGGCGCGGATCGCGGCCGAGCGGGTGCCGCTGCGGATCGCCTCGATGCTGCTGCGGCTGCTCGCGGACTGCGGCGGCCCGGCGGCGGACGCGGCCCGGGCGCGCGCCCGGGGGGTCGTCTCGGCGAGCCTGGAGGGCCTGCAGCGGCTGGGCGCCCGCTGGGTGCCGGTGGAGACCCAGGTCGCCCACCAGACCCGGGCGGTGTTCGCCGCCGCCGACCTCCTGCTGCCGCCCGGCTGACGGCGGCGAGCGGCGCCCCCGGCCGCCGCGCCCAGGTCAGTCGCCGAGCAGCGGCAGCAGGAACGGTTCGACCAGTCCGGCCAGCCGGTGCTCGCCGGCCGGCGTCGGGTGCAGGCCGTCGGCGTACAACCCGTCCGCCTCGGCGAGCGGCAGTACGTCGCGGCCGTCCACCAGGTGCAGCCGCCGGTCGCCGAGCCGTTGCAGCACCCGCACGGCCGCGCCGGTCAGCTCGCGCACGTCGGCCAGCGTCAACCCGGCGGCGTTGCGGACGTGTTCGCGCGGCGCCGACGGCAGGGCCGCGATCACGGCGATCGGGGTGTCCGGGTGCCCGTCCCGGACGGTCTCGACGAATCCGCCCACCGCTGGACCCCAACTGCGCGCGGTGAAGGCTGACTTGAGATAGGCGTTGGTGCCGATCTCCAGGGTGATCAGCTCGGCGGGGGTGTCCCGCAGGACCCGGGCGACCAACGGGTCCAGATAGGCCTGCCCGGCGAACCCGAGGTTGCGCAGCCGCCAGCCGCGGCGGCGCGCGAGCAGCGCGGTCCAGCTCTCGGAGGGCCCGTGCGGGAACATGGCGTGCGTCAGCGAGCTGCCGTAGGCGGCCCAGCGCGGTCCGGCGCGCCGGACCGGCGCCAGCAGCCGGTGGCCGGACAGGCCGACGGCGGCGAGGCGGGTGCGGGACAGGTGCGGCAGCCACACCTCGACCTCGGCCGGGACGCCGGGCAGGGCGATGTCGATCCGTTCCCGGCCGGGCCCGGGGCGGCGGCGGTGGACGAGCACGCCGTCGGCGAGCACGTCCAGCGGCGCCCCGCCCGCCTCCGCGTCCACGTCCAGGAGCAGCCGGGCCGCGTCGGTGCGCACGGCGAAGCGGGCGCCGGCCGGGAGCGCGGCGAGCCGGCCGAAGTCCTCGCTGAGCGTGGTGGCGATCCGCTCCTGCGGCATCCGCAGCGGCAGCACCGTCCCGCCGGCCCGCTCGAAGCCGCAGACGCCGTCCCAGCCGAGCCGTTCGTCCGCCGGGTCGAACCATCGCACCCGCGGCTCCCCCGCGGCTCCGGTCCCGGTCATCGCCCACCCCCGTCCGTCCGCCGGCGGACCCCTCCGCCGGCGCATCCGTCCACCGGCAAATCCGTCTTCCGGCCAACAATCTGACCTTCAATCACGTATGCTCACCGAAACGTATCGGCAGAAATCATCTACCGTCAAACAATCTCCGGGGAGCGTTATGCTGGCCGTCCACCACCGAAGGAGCCCCGATGGCCACCGCCCCCCGGCCCGCCCGCCTCGCCTCGCCCAGCCGGGCGGACGACGGCGGCGAGCGGCGGCGCTACTTCGCCGCGCTCACCCTGGACCGCCCGGACGTCGCGCTCTGCCGGGCCACCACCGCGGTCGCCCGCTCCATCGACGAGCGGCTCTCCGGGGGCCCCCTGACGGTCCCCCAGCACCTGGTGCTCAAGATGCTCGCCGCCGTCGGCAGCTGCTCCCAGCAGGAGCTGAGCGAGCAGCTGCGGATCGACCGCAGCGTCATGGTCGGCTGCGTCGACGCCCTGGAGGGCGCCGGCCTGGTCCGCCGCGAGCGCCACCCCCGCGACCGCCGCGCCTACGCCGTCACCCTCACCCCGGACGGCAGCGCCGCCCTGGCCGAGGCCGACCGCGCCATGGCGCCCGTCCTGGACCACGCCTTCGCCGCCCTCTCCCCGGACGAGCGCGCGACGCTGGTCCGCCTCACCCGCAAGCTCCTCGACGTCCCGCCGGCCGACTGAGGCCCCGCCCCGCGGCCGGCCCACCGATCCCGGAGGCCACCGGCCGTGCCACAGCTCGATCTGACCACCGACCAGCTCCTCACCACCACCCGGGCGGTGCGCCGCCGCCTCGACCTCACCCGCCCGGTCGACCGGGCCCTGGTCGAGGAGTGCCTGGCCCTCGCCACCCAGGCCCCCACCGGCCGCAACCGCCAGCGCTGGGACTTCGTGGTGGTCACCGACCCGGCCCGGCGGGCCGCCCTGGCCGGCCTCTACCGGCTCGGCCTGACCCACCCCCGCGACCGCGTCGCCCGCACCGGCCTGGACCGCACCACCGAGGACACCGCCCGCCGGCTGCGGCTGGCGGTGAGCGCCCAGCACCTCTTCGACCACCTGCACGAGGTCCCGGTCCTGGTGGTGCCGTGCGTCCGGATCGAGAGCCGGCACGAACTGGCCGGCCACACCGGCCAGGCCAACGCCTGGGGCTCGATCCTCCCGGCCGTCTGGCAGTTCATGCTCGCCGCCCGCTCCCGCGGCCTCGGCACCGCCTGGACCACCCCGCACCTGCACTACGAGCGCGAGGCCGCCGAGCTGCTCGGCATCCCCTACGAGACGGTCGCCCAGACCGCGCTGGTCCCGCTCGCCCACACCCTGGGCACCGACTTCCGCCCCGGCCCGCGGGTGGACACCGCCCGGATCACCCACTGGGACAGCTGGTAGCCCCCGGACGACAGAAAGGGCCGGCCCGGGGGAACACCCCGGACCGGCCCCGCCGCACCGGCCTTCTCAGGCCGCTATCGGCCGCTGGCTCTGCACCGCCTGCAGCAACCCGATCGCCACCCAGGTCGAGAACATCGACGAGCCTCCGTAGGAGACGAACGGCAGCGGGATGCCGGCCACCGGCATGATGCCCAGGCACATCCCTATGTTCTCGAAGCCCTGGAAGGCGAACCAGGCGACCACCCCGGCCGCCACGATGGTGCCGTACAGGTCGGTGGCGTGCCGGGCGATCCGGCAGGCCCGCCACAGCACCACGCCGAGCAGCACGATGATCGCCATCGCGCCGAGGAAGCCCAGCTCCTCGCCGGCCACCGTGAACACGAAGTCGGTCTGCTGCTCCGGCACGAACTGCCCGGTGGTCTGCGTCCCGTGGAACAGGCCCTTGCCGGTCAGCCCGCCGGAGCCGATCGCGATCCGGGCCTGCGCGGTGTTGTAGCCGACGCCGGACGGGTCGAGCGCCGGGTTGGCGAAGGCGGCGAAGCGGTCGATCTGGTACTTGCTCAGCACCCCGAGCTTCCAGATCGCCACACATCCGCCGACACCGGCCAGCATCAGCCCGAGCACCCAGCGGTTGGCCGCGCCGGAGGCCAGCAGGATGCCCAGCACGATGACGGCCATCACCATCACCGAGCCGGCGTCCGGCATCAGCATCACTATGGCCATCGGCAGCGTCGCCCAGACCAGCGCGCGGAACACCGCCTTGTCGGCCGGGAACTCCCGCTCCCCCGCGTCCACCTGGTCGGACATCACGATCGCCATCGACAGCACGATCGCCAGCTTGGCGAACTCGGCCGGCTGCACCGAGAAGCCGCCGCCCAGCTGGATCCAGGAGTGCTGGCCGTTGATGGTCGAGCCGAGCGGGCTGAGCGTGGCCAGCAGCAGCAGGATCACGCCGGCGTACAGGAACGGCACGAGGGTGCGGAACCGCCGGCTCCCTATCGCTATCACCACCGCGCACAGCACCGCCCCGATCAGGACGTTGGTCAGGTGCCGGAACAGGAAGTACTGCGGGTCGCCGTGGGTCAGCGAGTCGCGCCCCCGGGTCGCCGACCAGACCAGCAGCGAGCTGCCCAGCGAGAGGACCACCGCGGCCAGCAGCAGTATCCAGTCGATCCGCCACAGCGGGGAGTCCTTGGCCAGCGACTTGGGCACCCCGCCGCGCTGCGGGGCGAGCCGCAGCTGGCGGTACGAGCCGTAGGAGGTCATGCCCGGCCCCTTCCGGTGGAGCGGGTGGGTTCGACGGCGGCCTCGGCCGCGACGAGCACCGGGGCGGCGCCGCCGGACTGCGCCGGGTCCAGGAAGACCCGCGGCGAGTCGCCGCTCACCCCGGGGTCGCCGAGCCCGGCGCCGTCCGCGCCGAACGAGGCCGGCTTGACGATCGCGGTGCCGTCCGGGTTGAACTTCGGCAGCTCGGCCTGCGGCGTGGGCAGCAGCGCCTTGCCCTGGTCGACGTTGCCCTTGTCGTCGACGCCGTACAGCGACTGGTAGATCCGCCGGATCGCGTCGCCGGAGCCACCGGAGCCGGTGCCGCCCTGGCTTATCGTCATCACGACCGCGTAGTCGCGGCTGTAGGTGGTCAGCCAGGAAGTGGTCTGCTTGCCCTCGACCTCGGCGGTGCCGGTCTTGGCGTGCAGCTCGATCTTGCCCTGCGGCCAGCCCGCGCCGGTGAACTTCCAGGCGGCGGTGCCGTTGGTGATGACGCCCGCGGTGGCCTGGTCGATGTAGCCGAGCAGCTTCTGGTCGCCGGGCAGCCGGCCGTCCTCGTGCGGGGCGATCTCGCGGACGAGCTCCCCGCTCGGGCTTATCACGGCCTTGGCGACCGTCGGCCGGTAGAAGGTGCCGCCGTTGGCGAGCGCCGCGTAGATCCGGGCCATCTGGATCGGGGTGACCAGGGTGTCGCCCTGGCCGATCGCGAAGTTGACGGCGTCACCCGCGCGCATCTGGTAGCCGTCGACGCAGTTCTCCCGGGCGATCTGGTCGGAGAAGCTGTTGCCGCCCTTCTCCGCCTGCTTGCACCAGGCGTCCTTGTTGTTGTCGTAGAAGGACTGCTTCCACTGCCGGTCCGGCACCCGGCCGGTGACCTCGCTCGGCAGGTCGATGCCGGTCTTGGCTCCGAGGCCGAACTGGTGGGCGGTCTTGAAGAACCAGTCGCCCGGGTCCTTCTTCGGCTTGATGCCGCCGTCCTTCATCCACTGGTCGTACGCCAGGCCGTAGAAGACGGTGTCGCAGGAGACCTCCAGGGCCCGCTCCAGGGAGATCGGGCCGAAGTTCTCGCTCTCGAAGTTCTTGAACTCGCGCCCGCCGATGGTCAGGCTCTTCGGGCAGTCGTAGCGGCCGTCGAGCGAGTAGCCGGCCTGGACGGCGGCGGTGGTGGAGATGACCTTGAACGTCGAGCCGGGGGCCGACTGACCCTGTATGGCCCGGTTGAGCAGCGGGAAGTTGGACTCCTTGCTGGTCAGCGCCTGGTAGTCCTTGCCGCTGATGCCGCCCTGCCACAGGTTGGGGTCGTAGGTGGGGGCGCTGGCCATCGCGACGATCCGCCCGGTGTGCACGTCCATCACGACGGCGGCGCCGGAGTCGGCCTCGTAGTTGCGGTTGGTGACCTTGTCGAAGGTCTTGCGGGCGTCGGCCATGGCCTGCGCCAGGTTGTCCTCGACGACCTTCTGCACCCGGGCGTCGATGCTGGTCACCAGGTTGTTGCCGGTCTGCGGGGCGGCCTGGTCGGCGGTGCCGATCACCCGGCCGAGGTTGTCCACCTCCAGCTTGGTGATGCCGGCGGTGCCGCGCAGGTCGCGGTCGTAGACGGACTCCAGCCCGGCGCGGCCGATCTGGTCGGCCGGCAGGTAGCGGTCCAGGCCGGCCTGGTCGGCGGTCTTCGAGACCTCCTCGTCGGTGACCGGCGAGAGGTAGCCGAGCACCTGGGCGAGGTTCGCGCCCTCGGCGCCGGTGTAGTGGCGCACGGCGGTGGGCTGGGCGGTGACCCCGGGGAAGTCCTCCCGGCGCTCCATTATCTGCATCGCCTGCTGGGTGGTCGCCTCCTTGGTGACCGGGATCGGCTGGTAGGGCGAGCCGTTCCAGCAGGGCTGCGGGGTCTTGGCGTCGCAGAGCCGGACCTTCTCCTGGACGTCCTTGGCGGGCATCCCGAGCACCTCGGCGAGCCGGGTCAGCACCGCCTTGCCGGCGTCCTTCTGCTGGAGCAGCGAGGTGCGGCTGACCGAGACGACCAGCTTGGTCTCGTTGCCCGCGAGGATCCGCCCGGAGGCGTCCAGGATCTCGCCGCGCACGGCCGGTTCGACGACCTCGCGGATGTGGTTGCCGGTCGCCTTGGCGGTGTAGACGCTGGCGTTGCGGATCTGCAGGTACCACAGCCGTCCGCCGAGGGTGGCGAGCAGCGAGAGCACCAGGATCTGCAGCACCACCAGACGGATCGTCACCCGCCGGGTACGGCCGGTCTCGGGGATGTTGCTCACGTCTCGTGCGCTCCAAAAACAGAACGGGGGCGGGCGGGCTGGTCGGGCCGGGTCGGCACCGGGGCTACGGGCGCTTTCCCGCGCCCAGCAGGCGCTTCTTCTTGAAGGACGCGCCGCCCGTGGTGTCACGGGTGGTGCGGTAGCGGGCCAGGCTGCCGAGGCCGGGGCCGCCCTCGTCGTCGTCGGCGACGGCCAGCGGGTCCTTGCCGAACCGGCGGGCGATCAGCATCACGGCGGGCACCACGAAGGGGGCGAGCAACAGGTCGTAGATCAGCGCGGTGACCACCAGCTGGCCGAGCCCGACGTGCCGGGCGGCGGTGTCGCCGACCAGCGCGCCGACCATCGCGTACAGCAGGGTGGAGGCGATCGCGGCGCCGCCCACCACCAGCAGCGCGCTGAGGACCGAGCGCTGGCGCCCGTGCTCGGGGCGCAGCAGTCCGGCGGCGTAGCCCATCAGGCAGAGCACCAGCGCGTAGCGGCCGATGGCGTGGTCGGAGGGCGGGGCGAGGTCGGCGAGCAGGCCGGCCGCGAAGCCGACCAGGCAGCCGCCGGTCGGCCCGTAGACGAGGGCGAGGCCGACCACGACGAGCAGCAGCACGTCGGGGGTGGCCCCGGGCAGTTGCAGCCGGCCGAAGACGCTGACCTGGAGCAGCAGGCCGAGCAGGATCAGGACGGCGGAGACGGGGATGCGGGCGAGGCGCATGGCTCAGTTCCCCCCAGTGGGCTTGGCGGGCGGGAGGGCGGCCGGGGCGGCGGGCACCAGGGGCACGGCCGGCCCGGCGGGCGCCGCCGGCGCGGCCTGGCCCTGGGCGGCGGGCGCGGGGGCGGGCGGCAGGACGGCGTCGCGCGGGTCGGTGCGCGGCGGGACGACGACCACGCCGACCAGGTCGAGCCGGGTGAACTGGACGAAGGGCTCGACCAGGACGGTCTTGGTGAGCTGTCCGGGGTTGGCCTCGACCTGGACGACCTTGCCGACCGGGACGCCGGGCACGAACGGGCGGCCGCTCTGCGAGCCGAAGGTGACCAGCCGGTCGCCCTCCTTGACCTGGGCCTTGCCGTTGAGCAGCGAGACCTTCATGGCGCTGGTGCCGCCGCCGGCGGCGAAGCCGATCTCGCCGCTGCCCTCCAGCCGGGTGCCGGCGGTGAAGCCGGGGTCGGAGGCGAGCAGCACGGTGGAGGTGGTCGGGGCGACGGTGGTGATCCGGCCGACCAGGCCCTGGCCGTTGATGACGGTCATGTCGCGGGTGAGGCCGTCGTCGCTGCCGGCGTCGATGGTGATGGTCCAGGAGAAGCCCTGCGCCGGGCCGATCGCGATGGTCTGGGCGGCCTTGACGGTGTATCCGCCGGCGCCCGCGGTGCGCAGCAGGTCGTCGAGCTGCTTGGTGCGCCCGCCGGCCATGTCGGAGGAGGCGAGCTTCTGCCGCAGGTCGGTGTTCTCGCGGGCGAGCTGGTCGGTGCGGCCGCTGTGCGAGGCGGCGTCGCGGAAGGCCCGGACGGTGTCGGCGACCGGGTCGACGGCGGTGGCGGCGCCGCGTTCGACCGGGCCGAGGACGGCGGCCGCCGCGCGCCGGGCGCCGCCGAGCGGGGAGCTCTCACCGCCCTTGATGTCGACGGTGATCAGTGCGAAGGCGACGGCCACCAGCAGGATCAGCAGCAGCCGGCTCTCTCGTGTGTCCCTCACGGTGCTGGTACTGCCCCTTCGTACCCCTGGCCGCCGGACCGGGCTGTGGACCCGGGCGGGGGCCCGTCAGTTCGGCTGTGGTGTCGGTTCTGCTAGCGGCGCGGCGCGGCGTCGAGTACCTGCTGGAGCGCCTCGAACTCCTCGACGCACTTGCCGGAGCCGAGTGCGACGGAGTCCAGCGGGTTCTCCGCGATGTGGATCGGCATGCCGGTCTCCCGGCGCAGCCGCTCGTCCATGCCGCGGAGCAGGGCGCCGCCGCCGGTGAGCACGATGCCCCGGTCCATGACGTCGCCGGCCAGCTCGGGCGGGCACTGGTCGAGGGTGGTCTTGACCGCGTCGATGATCGAGTTGACCGGCTCGTCGATGGCCTCGCGGACCTCGGCGGCGGAGATGACGACGGTCTTGGGCAGGCCGCTGACCAGGTCGCGGCCGCGGATCTCGGCGTGCTCGTCCTTCTCGCCCTCCAGGCCGAAGGCGGAGCCGATGCTCATCTTGATCTGTTCGGCGCTGCGCTCGCCGAGGAGCAGCGAGTACTCCTTCTTGATGTGCTGGACGATGGCGTTGTCCAGCTCGTCGCCGGCGACCCGGATGGACTGCGCGGTGACGATGCCGCCGAGCGAGATGACGGCGACCTCGGTGGTGCCGCCGCCGATGTCGACGACCATGTTGCCGGTGGGCTCGTGGACGGGCAGCCCGGCGCCGATGGCGGCGGCCATCGGTTCCTCGATGATGTGCACCTGGCGGCAGCCGGCCTGCAGGGAGGCCTCGATGACGGCGCGGCGCTCGACGCCGGTGATGCCGGAGGGGACGCAGACGACGACCCGGGGGCGGGCGAGGAAGCGGCGGCGGTGCACCTTGAGGATGAAGTAGCGCAGCATCCGCTCGGTGATCTCGAAGTCGGCGATGACACCGTCCTTGAGCGGGCGGATGGCGACGATGTTGCCGGGGGTGCGGCCGATCATCTTCTTGGCCTCGGAGCCGACGGCGAGGATGCCCCCGGTGTTGGTGTTGACCGCGACCACCGACGGCTCGTTGAGGACGATGCCCTTGCCCCTGACGTACACCAGCGTGTTGGCAGTTCCGAGGTCGATCGCCAAGTCGCGGCCGATGAACGACAGGTTGCTCGCCATGGGGTGGGGTGCCTTTCCCGGGCTCGGAGTCATGTGGGGTGGACGGTGTGCGCGCCCACGCGTGGGCGGCGACCAGCTGAGCTGCCTTACCGGGCCCTTGAGTCGCGTCCATCGTAGTCACGCCGGTCGGCACTGACGTCGAGGTGGGGCATGCCGTCCATTGTCCGGGGCGTGATCGCTTCTCCGGGCATTGGGACGCCGTGTCGGAGGGCCTGGTTCCCTATTTCCCGATAAGAATGCCCCGGCCGGGCCAATAGTCCCGACCGGGGCCTTCCGAAGGGCCCGAATGATCGCCGCGCCGGTCGGGTCAGGCGTGGGCGGGGAAGAAGATCTTGATCTCGCGCTCGGCGGACTCGACCGAGTCGGAGGCGTGGATGAGGTTCTCGCGGGTGATCGTCGCGTAGTCGCCGCGGATGGTGCCGGCACCGGCCTCCAGCGGGTTGGTGGCGCCGGCCAGCATGCGGATGCCGGGGACGACCTCCTCGCCCTCGACGATCAGGGCGATGGACGGGCCGGAGGTCATGAACTCCAGCAGCGGCTCGTAGAACGGGCGGCCGACGTGCTCCGCGTAGTGGTGCTCCAGCGTCGCCCGGTCGAAGGTGCGCAGCTCGACGGCGGCGAGCCGCCAGCCGGCCTTGCGCTCGATGCGGCTGATGATCTCGCCGGCCAGGCCGCGCTTGACGGCGTCGGGCTTGAGCAGGACGAGAGTGCGCTGGGACACGGGGCGTCTCCTGGAGGAAGGGGTTCGGCACGCACGCGGTTCGACGCGCACGCGCCGATCCGCGTGCGCCGTGCGACTACCGCAGAGGTTACCTTGCGTGAGCGAACGCGCCGGACCCGGTCCGGGGCCGCCTCAGACGGCCGCTGCGGCGGCCCGGGCGGCCTTGATCTCGTCGATCTTGCGGCCGTAGTGCACCGAGCACCACCACAGTCCGGCGAAGACCACGCCGAGCCCGAACATGGTCGGCACGACGAAGCCGCTGGCGATCAGCGCGAGCTGCAGGGCCCAGCCGACGGCGACCGCGCCGGGGCGGTTGATCATGCCGCAGAGCAGCAGGCACAGCGCCATGGCGATGCCGCTGACGGTCCACAGCGCCCCGGTGGAGACGTCGGAGAGCTGCATCGCGACCAGCGCCGCGAACAGCACCACGAGGGCCTCGCCGATCAGCGTCGAGGAGCAGAGCGTCCTCATCGTCACTTCCTCCCGAGCAGCAGGCGGGCCTCGCCCACCGTGATGACCGAACCGGTGACCAGCACCCCGGCGCCGCCGAGGTCGCCCTCCTCCTCGGCCAGGGTGACGGCGGCGGCGATGGCGTCGTCGAGCCGGGGCTCGACCTGGACGCGGTCCTCGCCGAAGACCTCGACCGCGAGCGCGGCCAGCTCGTCCACGTCCATCGCACGGTGGGTGGAGTTGCGGGTGACGACGACCTCGGCGAGCAGCGGCTCGAAGGCCTCCAGGAGGCCGGCCACGTCCTTGTCGCCGCTGGTGCCGATGACGCCGACCAGGCGGGTGAAGCCGAAGGACTCGGTGAGCGCGGCGACGGTGGCCCGGGCGCCGTGCGGGTTGTGGGCGGCGTCCAGGACGATGGTGGGGCTGCGCCGGACGACCTCCAGGCGGCCCGGGGAGCTGACACCGGAGAACGCCTGGCGGACCTTGTCGGTGTCGAGCTTGCCGCCGCGGGCGCCGCCGACACCGAAGAACGCCTCGACGGCGGCCAGGGCGAGGGCCGCGTTGTGCGCCTGGTACTCGCCGTGCAGCGGCAGGAAGACGTCCTCGTACTCCTCGCCGCCGAGCCCGCGCAGGGTCACCAGCTGGCCGCCGACCGCGAGTTCGCGGCGGATGACGCCGAACTCCAGGCCCTCGCGGGCGACCGTGGCGTCGACCTCCACGGCGCGCCGCAGGATGGTCTGGGCGGCGTCGAGCTGCTGCTGGGCGACAACGGCGACGGAGCCGGGCTTGATGATCCCGGACTTCTCGACGGCGATCTCGCCGGTGGTCTCCCCCAGCTTGTCGGTGTGGTCCAGGCCGATCGGGGTGATCACCGCGACGGTCGCGTCGATGACGTTGGTGGCGTCCCAGGAGCCGCCCATGCCGACCTCGACCACGGCGACGTCCACCGGCGCGTCGGCAAAGGCCGCGTAGGCCATGCCGGTGAGCACCTCGAAGAAGGACATGGCGACCGGCTCGCGCTCGTCGACCATCCGCACGTAGGGCTCGATGTCGCGGTAGACCTCGACGAACCGCTCGGGGGTGATCGGGGCGCCGTCCAGGGTGATCCGCTCGGTGACGCTCTCCACGTGCGGGCTGGTGTAGCGGCCGGTGCGCAGCTCGAAGGTGCCGAGCAGCTGCTCGATCATCCGGGCGGTGGAGGTCTTGCCGTTGGTACCGGTGACGTGGATGGAGGGGAAGGACCGCTGGGGCTGGCCCAGGATGTCCATCAGGGCCTCGATCCGGTCGAGCGAGGGCTCCAGCTTGTTCTCCGGCCAGCGCTCGGAGAGTTCCACCTCGACGTCGCGCAGGGCGTCGCCGGTACCGCCGTCGGCGGGGCGGAGGGTGTACGGGTTCGGGTCGGCCTTGTCGCTCACGACCACAGTCTACGGAGCGGGGGCCGACGCTCCTCACGGGGTGAGAACCACCACTTTGCCCGAGTTGAACAGTTTCCTCTGTTTACTATCGATTTAGCGACATCAGACCGCAATGAAGCATTGATTCGCACCCCAAGGAGACAAAACACCTTCGATCATGAGGAGCAGCTCGCCATGCCCGACGCCCTGCGCCAGTTCGTCGAGATGCGCCGCGAGGGGTTCCTCCAGCTCGGCGGGCTGATCTCGCTGGCCCTGCTCTGCTACATGGTCCTCGTCTTCGGCCGCTTCCTCGTCTACTGGGCCGGCTCCCGCCACGCCTTCCGGCACAGCAGCCCGGCCGGGCCCGGCGACCCCGCCGCCTTCCGGTGGCACCTGGTGATCCCCTGCCGGGACGAGGAGGCGGTGATCACCCAGACCCTCGCCGGCCTGCGGGCCGTCGCCCCCGCCGCCCACCTGTGGGTGATCGACGACGACAGCGACGACGGCACCCGCGCCCTGGTGCTCGCCGCCGCCGAACGCGACCCGCGCGTCCACCTGGTGCAGCGCCGCCGCCCGCACGCCCGGATCGGCAAGGGCGCCGCGCTGAACGCCGCCTACCGGGAGATCTCCGCCTGGCTGCCGCCCGGCACCGACCGCTCCCGGGTGGTCCTCGGCGTGGTCGACGCCGACGGGCGGCTCGACCCCGGCACCCTCGAACAGGTCTGCAACGACCGCGCGATGGGCCGCCCCGACACCGGCGCCGTGCAGATCGGCGTGCGGATGCGCAACGCCGACGACGAACGGCCGCTGCCCGGCCGCGGCCGGACCGCCAACGCGGTGGCCCGCGCCCTGGTGCGGATGCAGGACGTCGAGTTCCAGGCCAACAACGCCGGCATGCAGCTGCTGCGCCGCCGCACCGGCAGCGTCGGCCTCGGCGGCAACGGCCAGTTCGTCCGGCTCACCGCCCTGGACTCGCTGACCGCCGAGGAGGGCCGCGCCGGCCGCCCCTGGCCCGAGCGCGCCCTGCTGGAGGACTACGAGTCCGGCCTCGACCTGCGCCTGGCCGGCTGGCGGCTCACCCATGTCACCGAGGCCAACGTCTCCCAGGAGGCCCTGGTCTCCTGGCGGCGCTTCCTCACCCAGCGCACCCGCTGGGCCCAGGGCAACATGCAGTGCCTGCGCTACACCGGCCGGGTGCTGCGCTCGCGGCACTACCGGCCCGCCGGCAAGGCCGAGGTGCTCTACACCTTCCTCCAGCCGGTGGTCTGCGTCCTGCTGGTCGTCCTCACCCCGCTGTCGCTGGCGATCACCGGGGCGGGGCTGGCGCTCTTCCCCGAGGAGACCGCCGACTTCCAGCTGCGGTACGGCCCGTGGATGGTGCTCGCCTTCGTGCTCGCCACCCTGCCGATGGTCTTCTGGGGCCCGGCCTACCGCCGGCTCGTCCACCCCGACCGCCGCCGGCTCACCGGCCTGCTCTGGGGCGTCCTGGTCTGGCTCTACGCCTACCACCTGTTCGTGGTCGCCACCCGGGCCGCCGTACGCCTGCTGCTCGGCCGCAACGGCTGGGCCAAGACCCGGCGCAACGCCGAGAAGGTCGCCCTCGGCGACCCCACCGCGCTCGAGTCCTGAACCCCCGCTCCTCCTTCGCCTCCCGACCGCCCCGACCCCCGGAGCCGTTCCGCCATGACCGCGTGCCCGACCCCGAAGCCCGCCGCCCGCCGCCCGCTCGCCCCCGGCAGTGTCGCCGTCGTCCTCGGCACCCGCCCCGAACTGGTCAAGCTCGCCCCGCTGATCCACGAGCTCGGCCCGGCCACCCGCCTGGTCCACACCGGCCAGCACTGGGACGAGGCGATGTCCGGCCGCTTCCTGCGCGACCTCGGCCTGCCGAGCCCCGAACTGCTCACCGGCGTCGGCGGCCGCCCCCGGGCCGGCCAGATCGCCCAGTCGCTCGGCCAGCTCGACGCCGCCTTCGCCGAGCACCGCCCGGCCGCCGTCGTCGTCCAGGGCGACACCAACGCCACCCTGGCCGGCGCGCTCGCCGCCAACGCCCGGGACATCCCGCTGGTGCACGTCGAGGCGGGGCTGCGCAGCTTCGACCGGGCGATGCCCGAGGAGCACAACCGGGTGATGGTCGACCACGTCGCCGACCTGCTGTGCGCCGCCACCCCGGACAACGCCGCCAACCTGCGCGCCGAGTCCCTCGCCGAGGAGCGGATCGCGCTCACCGGCAACACCGTCGTCGAGGTGGTCCGCAGCTCGCTGCCGGACACCGCCGCCCGGGCCGCCCTGCTCGCCGGGCACGGCCTCGCCGCGGACGGCTACGTGCTGGCCACCGTGCACCGGCCGGAGAACACCGACACGGCCGAGGCGCTCGGCGCCGTCCTCGCCGAACTCGACCGGATCGCCCGGGCCGGCACCCCGGTGCTGTTCCCGATGCACCCGCGCACCCGGGCCGCCGTCGAGCGCTTCGGCCTGGAGGGCCTGCTGGAGCGGCTCGCGGTGACCGGGCCGGTCGGCTACGCCGACTTCCTGGGCCTGGCCCGGCACGCCGCGCTGCTGGTCTCCGACTCCGGCGGGGTGCAGGAGGAGTGCACCGTGCTCGGCCGCCCACTGCTGGTGGTGCGCCGCTCCACCGAGCGGCCCGAGGCCGTCGAGGCCGGCTTCGCCGCGCTGGTGGCACCCGGCGCCGAACTCGGCGAGCACGCCCGGACCTGGCTGGCCGACACCCCCGAGCGGCTCGCCCGGCTCGCGGCCACCCCGAGCCCCTACGGCGACGGCCTGGCCTCCGCCCGGATCGCCGATCTGACCGCCGATCTGACCGCCGGCCCGGCCGCCGGGCAGGCCGGGGCGCCCGCCGGCGCGCTGCCGACGGCCGCCTGAACGGCCCGCCCGGACAGGGCCCTCTTGACAGCAGAATTGGTCTACTCCATTTTGTGAGGGCAAGTCTCCTATCCCGACAGGGACTTGAGTTGTCGGTAGCTCCCGCACGCGTACCCATCGACACCCGGACGGCTCTCCCCCACGGGAGCCGCCGGCCTCCCCCACAGGAGATGGAGTCATGCCACCTGCACGACAGCGGCGCCCGCGCGCCGTCCACTCGATGCTCGCCGGCGCCAGTGCCGTCGCGATCGGCCTGAGCGGCCTGGTCCTCGCCGGCGGCACCGGCGCCCACGCCGCCACCGACGTCGAACTCATCACCAACGGCGGCTTCGAGGACGCCAACCGCCTCAACGGCTGGACCTGTACGGCCGGCACGCCGGAGACCGGCACGGTCCACTCCGGCACCGGCGCGCTGCGCTCCACCCCGGCCGGCGGCGACACCGGCGAATGCACCCAGACGGTCACCGTCAAGCCGTCCTCGACCTACACCCTGAGCAGCTGGGTCCAGGGCTCGTACGTCTACCTCGGCGCCCGCGGCACCGGCGGCACCGACCCGAGCACCTGGACGCCCGGCGGCAGCGCCTGGTCCAAGCTCAGCACCACCTTCACCACCGGGGCGAGCACCACCAGCGTCACCGTCTACCTGCACGGCTGGTACGGGCAGCCGGCCTTCCTGGCCGACGACGTCTCGCTGCTGGGCCCGGGCGACCCCAAGCCCTCCCCGACCGCGACCACGCCGACCCCGACCGACCCCGGCAGCCCGTCGCCCACCGACACCACCACGCCCTCCCCCACCGCCACCACGCCCCGGCCGCCGTCCAAGCACCTGCTGACCGGCTACTGGCAGAACTTCGACAACGGCGCCACCGTGCAGCGGATCAGCGACGTCCCGGCCGCGTACGACATCATCGCGGTCTCCTTCGCCGACGCCACCTCCACGCCCGGGGGCCTGAGCTTCACCCTGGACCCGACGCTCTCCTCCCGGCTCGGCGGCTACACCGACGCCCAGTTCAAGGCCGACATCGCGGCCAAGAAGGCGGCCGGCAAGAAGGTGATCCTCTCGGTCGGCGGCGAGAAGGGCACCGTCTCGGTCAACAGCTCCACCTCGGCCGCCAGCTTCGCCAACAGCGCCTGGTCCCTGATGCAGACCTACGGCTTCGACGGCGTCGACATCGACCTGGAGAACGGCATCAACTCCACCTACATGGGCCAGGCGCTGCACACCCTGGCGGCCAAGGCGGGCTCGGGCTTCACGCTCACCATGGCGCCGCAGACCATCGACATGCAGTCCACCGGCATGGAGTACTTCAAGCTGGCGCTGAACGTGAAGGACATCCTCACCATCGTCAACATGCAGTACTACAACTCCGGCGCCATGCTGGGCTGCGACGGCCAGGTCTACTCCCAGGGCACCGTCAACTTCCTCACCGGGCTGGCCTGCATCCAGCTCAAGGGCGGGCTGCGGCCCGACCAGGTGGGCCTCGGCGTCCCGGCCTCCACCAGCGCGGCCGGCGGCGGCTACGTCAGCCCGAGCGTGGTCAACAACGCGCTGGACTGCCTGGCCGCCGGCACCAACTGCGGCAGCTTCAAGCCCGACACCAAGTGGCCCGGGATCGGCGGGGCGATGACCTGGTCGACCAACTGGGACGCCAAGGCGGGCGGCGGCATCGCCTCCACCGTCGGCTCCCACCTGCACGCGATGCCGTAACCGGCACACGCGGGACCGTGGGCCCGGGCGGGGTCAGACCCCCGCCCGGGCCTCCGGCACGGCCGCGGGCGCGCCGCCGTGCCGGCGGCGCAGCTCGGCGGTGATCTCCGCGAGCTCGCCCTCCGGCAGCAGCGGCAGCATCATCGCCACGCCCTGCAGCAGGCCGCCGAGCAGGAAGGTGGTGTCGGGGGTGGTGGCGACCAGGCCGCGGACCTCGGCCACCTCGCCGGCCGCGACCGCCTCGATCAGCCGGGCCGCGTCCACGCCCTCCTCGTCGACGTGGACGGCGCCGGTGTCGCGCGGGGCGCGCCGGGCCATCGCCCGCAGCACCCGGTCGCCGACCTCGGGGGCGTAGGCCTTGCGGACCGCCTCGGCGGCGATCCAGGCGAGCAGCGTGGTCACCTCGCGCTCGACGTGCTCCTCGAGCAGCCGGTCCAACGCGTGGTCGAACGCGAGCTGGTTGCCGTGCCGGAAGGCGAGCAGCAGTGTCGCCGCCCGCCCCTTGGCCTCCTCGACCACCTCGGCAGGCAGTTCGTCGGCCAGCTCCTCGGTCACCATCACGCCCATGCCCTCCCGTCACTCCTCGCCGTCCGAAACTCGATGCACACCGTACACAGTCGACCTGGAAACTTCCGCGAGCGCGCGCGGGCAAGACCGGAATGAATTCGGGCGGAATAGGTCCTCACCCGGTCCGGGATGAATATTCGCCGGAAGGGAGCAACGGATTGGGCTATTGGGCCGCACGATTTTCCGACCTTCCGGAAAAACGGCGGAGCCGCACCCCGCGTCGGCGGGATGCGGCTCCGGGGAACCGTCGGCGCGTCAGCCCTGCGGCAGCGCCGCGAGCTGGGCGGTGATCCGGGCGATGTCGGCCTCGGCGGCCTCCTGACGGGTCCGGATCTTGGCGACCACGTCGTCCGGCGCCTTGGCCAGGAAGGCCTCGTTGCCGAGCTTGCCGCCGCACTGCGCCTTCTCCTTCTCGGCCGCCGCGAGGTCCTTGGCGAGGCGCTTGCGCTCCGCCGCGACGTCGATGGTGCCGGACAGGTCCAGCGCCACGGTGGCGCCGGCGACCGGCAGCGAGGCGGTGGCCGCGAAGCCCTCCTCGGGCACGGTCAGCCGCAGCAGCGAGCGGATCGCGTCCTCGTGGACGGCGAGCACGGTGCCCGCGAGCTCCAGGCGCGCCGGGACCTTCTGGGCCGGCTGCAGACCCTGGTCCGAACGGAACCGGCGGACCTCGGTGACCACCTGCTGCAGCGTGGCGACCTCGGCCTCGGCCTCGGCGTCCCGGTAGCCGGCGTCCTTCGGCCAGTCGGCGACGACCACCGACTCGGCACCGGTCAGCGTCGTCCAGAGCGCCTCGGTGACGAACGGCACGACCGGGTGGAGCAGGCGCAGGGTGACGTCCAGGACCTCGCCCAGCACCCGGCGGGAGGCCTCGGCCGGCGCGCCGCCCTTGGCCAGGGTGGTCTTGGAGAGCTCGACGTACCAGTCGAACACCTCGTCCCACGCGAAGTGGTAGAGCGCGTCCGAGGCCTTGGCGAACTCGTAGTCGTCGTACAGCGCGTCGACCTCGGCCACGGTCGCGTTCAGCCGCGACAGGATCCAGCGGTCCACCGCGGTCAGCTGCTCCGGTGCGGGCAGCGGGCCGTCCACGGTCGCGCCGTTCATCAGCGCGAACCGGGTGGCGTTCCAGATCTTGTTGCAGAAGTTCCGCGCGCCCTTGACCCAGTCCTCGCCGATCGGCACGTCGGCGCCCGGGTTGGCGCCGCGGGCCAGGGTGAAGCGGACGGCGTCGGCACCGTAGGCGTCCATCCAGTCCAGCGGGTCGACGGCGGTGCCGGAGGACTTCGACATCTTCTTGCCGAACTCGTCACGGACCAGGCCGGTCAGGGCGACCGTCTTGAACGGCACCTGGCCGTCCATCGCGTACAGGCCGAACATCATCATCCGGGCGACCCAGAAGAAGATGATGTCGTGGCCGGTGACCAGGACGTCGGTCGGGTAGAACTTCTCCAGGTCCGGGGTCTTCTCCGGCCAGCCCAGCGTGGAGAACGGCCACAGGCCGGAGGAGAACCAGGTGTCCAGGACGTCCGGGTCCTGGTGCCAGCCCTCGCCCGTCGGCGGCTGCTCGTCCGGTCCGACGCAGACGACCTCGCCGTCCGGGCCGTACCAGACCGGGATCCGGTGGCCCCACCACAGCTGGCGCGAGATGCACCAGTCGTACATGTTGTCGACCCAGTCGAAGTAGCGGCGCTCCAGCTCCTTCGGGTGGATCTCCACCTTGCCGTCGCGGACCGCGTCGCCGGCCGCCTTGGCCAGCGGCTCGACCTTGACCCACCACTGCAGCGACAGCCGCGGCTCGACCACCGTGTGGCAACGCGAGCAGTGGCCGACGGCGTGCATGTACGGGCGCTTCTCGGCGACGATCCGGCCCTGCTCGCGCAGCGCGCCGACGACGGCCGAGCGGGCCTCCAGCCGGTCCAGGCCCAGGAACGGGCCGTGCACGGTGATCGCGCCGCGCTCGTCCATGACGCTCAGGTTCGGCAGGTCGTGGCGCTGGCCGATGGCGAAGTCGTTGGGGTCGTGCGCCGGGGTCACCTTGACGGCGCCGGTGCCGAACTCCGGGTCGACGTGCTCGTCCGCGACGACCGGGATCTCGCGGTCGGTCAGCGGCAGCTTGATGGTCCGGCCGACCAGGTGACGGTAGCGCTCGTCCTCCGGGTGGACGGCCACCGCGGTGTCGCCCAGCATCGTCTCGGCGCGGGTGGTGGCGACGACGATCGAGTCCTCGCCGTCCCCGTAGCGGATCGAGACCAGCTCGCCGGGGACCTCCTCGTGCTCCACCTCGATGTCGGACAGCGCGGTGAGGCAGCGCGGACACCAGTTGATGATGCGCTCGGCGCGGTAGATCAGGCCGTCGTCGAAGAGCCGCTTGAAGATCGTCTGGACGGCCTGCGACAGGCCCTCGTCCATGGTGAAGCGCTCGCGCGACCAGTCGACGCCGTCGCCGAGGCGGCGCATCTGGCCGAGGATCTTGCCGCCGTAGTTCGCCTTCCACTCCCAGACCTTCTCGACGAAGGCCTCGCGGCCCAGGTCGTGGCGGGACAGGCCGGACTCGGCGAGCTGCTGCTCGACCTTGTTCTGGGTGGCGATGCCGGCGTGGTCCATGCCGGGCAGCCAGAGCGCCTCGAAGCCCTGCATGCGCTTGCGGCGGGTCAGCGCGTCCATCAGCGTGTGCTGGAAGGCGTGGCCCAGGTGCAGCGCACCAGTGACGTTCGGCGGCGGGATGACGATGGCGTACGGGGGCTTGTCGCTCTTGGCGTCGGCGGTGAAGTAACCGCGCTCTACCCAGCGCTCGTACAGCTCGCCCTCTACCTCCGCCGGGGCGAAGGTCGTCGGGAGGGTGGCTGCGTCGTCCCCGGCGTGCGTGCTCACGGGGCGCTGGTTCGTGGTGTCGGTCACGACGGACAGTTTACGTAACCCGGGAACCGGGTCACGAACGGCTTTCACCCCCCGGACACCGGAGCCCGGCACCGGAGCCGGCCGGCACGGCCCCGGGGTATTCCCCGACCGGGTGACGGACCGGTGCGATAACGTGCCGGACATTCGTCCGAGCCTTCGTACAAGCCCGGCACCACCGTCCCAGGAAGGGCCTCCGTGACCGAGCAGAACCCCTACGGCGCCCCGCCGCCGCCCGGCGGCCAGCCCCCGTACGGCGGGCAGCCCTACGGCGGGCAGCCCTACGGCGCGCAGCCCTACGGCGAGCAGCCCTACCCCGGCCCGCCCGCGCCGCCGCAGACCCCGCCGCCCTACGGCGCCGTCCCGCCACAGTCCGGCCCGCCCGGTGCGCCGGGCCAGCCGCTGCCGCCCGGCTACGCCCCGTACGGCGCGTTCCCCGCACCGGCGCCGCCGCGCCGCTCCCGCCGCACCCTCGGCATCCTCATCGGCGTCTTCGTGCTCGTGCTGGCCCTCATCGGCGGCGCGGTCGCGTACTTCGTCTTCGACATCACCTCCAACGCCGGCACCCAGAAGATCGTCCTGCCGGCCGGCTTCAACGGCCTCACCAAGGACGAGAACAACGAGGTCGCCCGGCAGATGGAGGAGGGCATCACCACCGAGCTCGGCAAGGGCGACGGCTCCTGGAACCCGACCGGCGTCAGCGCCGTCTACCAGGACTCCGCCGGGGACCCCAAGCTCGTGGTGCTCGGCGCCTACGGCAAGGTGCTAGCCCCGAAGACCGAGCTCAACGCCATGTTCAAGGGCCTCCAGTCGGACGGCACCACGGTCAACGACCGGCACGCCGTCGACCCGGGCCCCAAGGGCGGCAGCATGGACTGCGGCGTGGCCTCCCAGGACGGCACCGACCTGGGCGTCTGCGCCTGGGCCGACTCCAGCAGCCTGGTCCTGGCGATGGCCCCGCCGTCGGAGGACGGCGGGCGCCCCGACCTCGACAAGCTCGCCGCGGACACCCGCGCCCTGCGCGCCGCCGCCGAGGTCCCGAAGTAGGCCCCCACACGCCCGAGGGCCCCGGCGCCGCCCGTGGAGGCGGTACCGGGGCCCTCGTCGTTTCCGGGCGGGACCCGTCGGGCGTCAGGCGCTCTTCTCGCGCCGCTCCCGCTTGATCATGTCGCGCGGCACCAGGGTCGGGATGGCGTGCTTGGAGACGACGTCCCCGGTCACCACCACGCGGGCGACGTCCTGGCGCGAGGGCACCTCGTACATCACGGACATCAGCACCTCCTCCATGATGGCCCGCAGGCCCCGCGCGCCGGTGCCGCGCAGGATCGCCTGGTCGGCGATCGCCTCCAGCGCGTCCCGGGAGAACTCCAGCTCCACGCCGTCCAGTTCGAAGAGCTTGCGGTACTGCTTGACCAGCGCGTTCTTCGGCTCGGTGAGGATCTGCAGCAGCGCCTCGCGGTCCAGGTTGTGCACGCTGGTGATCACCGGGAGGCGGCCGATGAACTCCGGGATCATGCCGAACTTGACCAGGTCCTCCGGCATCACCTGACGGAAGTGGTCGCTGGCGTCCAGCTCCCGCTTGGAACGGATGTTCGCGCCGAAGCCGATGCCCTTGGCACCCGCCCGACCCTCGATGATCCGCTCCAGGCCGGCGAACGCGCCGCCCACGATGAACAGCACGTTGGTGGTGTCGATCTGGATGAACTCCTGGTGCGGGTGCTTGCGCCCGCCCTGCGGCGGCACCGAGGCGGTGGTGCCCTCCAGGATCTTCAGCAGCGCCTGCTGCACGCCCTCGCCGGAGACGTCCCGGGTGATCGACGGGTTCTCGCTCTTGCGCGCGACCTTGTCGATCTCGTCGATGTAGATGATCCCGGTCTCGGCCTTCTTGACGTCGTAGTCGGCCGCCTGGATCAGCTTGAGCAGGATGTTCTCGACGTCCTCGCCGACGTAGCCGGCCTCGGTGAGCGCGGTGGCGTCGGCGATCGCGAACGGCACGTTCAGCATCCGGGCCAGGGTCTGCGCCAGCAGCGTCTTGCCGGAGCCGGTCGGGCCCAGCAGCAGGATGTTGGACTTCGCCAGCTCGATGGCGTCCTCGCGGCCGTTGCCGCCGCTGCGGCCGGCCTCACCGGCCTGGACCCGCTTGTAGTGGTTGTAGACGGCCACCGACAGGGCCTTCTTGGCGAGGTCCTGGCCGACCACGTACTGGTCCAGGAACTCGTAGATCTCGCGGGGCTTCGGGAGCTCCTCGAAGCGCACCTCGGAGGTCTCGGCGAGCTCCTCCTCGATGATCTCGTTGCACAGGTCGATGCACTCGTCGCAGATGTACACGCCTGGGCCGGCGATCAGCTTCTTCACCTGCTTCTGCGACTTGCCGCAGAACGAGCACTTGAGCAGGTCGCCACCGTCTCCGATGCGTGCCACGAGGTGCTTCCCCTTCGCCAGGGGCCCCGCGGGAGTTCCGGGGCCTGGTGCTGTGGACCGTCGACGCCGACGGCGATCGGTCTCGCTATCCGACGGTACTCTGCCGAGCCGCCGATTCCGCCCTCTTCGCCGGGTCTGCCCTACGCCCTGGGCGAATTGATACCGAACAGATGCCGTCGGAGCAGCCCCCGGCTCCCTCCCGCCCACGAGGACGGGCCGGGAGGGAGTGCCGACCTCAAGAGGTCAGCGAGGCCTTGCGGGTCGAGATCACCAGGTCGACCAGACCGTACTCGACGGCCTCCTCGGCCGTGAGGATCTTGTCGCGCTCGATGTCGTCGCGGACCTGCTCGACCGACTTGTTGGAGTGCTTGGACAGCATCTCCTCCAGCTGCTCGCGCATCCGGAAGATCTCCTTCGCCTGGATCTCCAGGTCGGAGACCTGGCCGCGGCCGGTCTCGGTGTACGGCTGGTGGATCAGGATGCGGGCGTTCGGCAGCGCCATCCGCTTGCCGGGGGTGCCGGCCGCCAGCAGCACGGCCGCCGCCGAGGCCGCCTGGCCCATGCAGACCGTGGTGATGTCCGGCTTGACGTACTGCATGGTGTCGTAGATGGCCGTCAGGGCCGTGAACGAGCCGCCGGGCGAGTTGATGTACATCTGGATCTCGCGGTCCGGGTCCATCGACTCCAGGCACAGCAGCTGCGCCATGATGTCGTTCGCGGAGACGTCGTCCACCTGCGAGCCGAGGAAGATGATGCGCTCCTCGAACAGCTTGGCGTACGGGTCGTACTCACGGATGCCCTGCGAGGTGCGCTCGACGAAGCGCGGGACGATGTAGCGGCCCTCGGCCCGCATGTCCTCGACGCGGGCCTTGGCGGCCGACAGGCTGGGGATGTTCATGGGTGTTCTGGTCCTCCGGAGCGTTGTGGCTGTGGTCTCGTGGGCCCGGGCCGGGGCTCAGGCGCCGGTGCCGCCGCCGCCGGGGACGTCCGCGGCGCTGTGCATGATCGCGTCGATCAGGCCGTAGTCCAGGGCCTCCTCCGGCGTGAACCAGCGGTCGCGGTCGGAGTCCTGGGTGATCTGCTCGAAGGACTGGCCGCTGTGGAACGCGATCAGCTCGGACATCCGCTTCTTGGTGCGCAGCAGCTGCTCGGCCTGGATGCGGATGTCGGTGGCCGAGCCGCCGAGGCCGGCGGAGGGCTGGTGCATGAGGATGTTGGCGTTCGGGAGCGAGAAGCGCTTGCCCTTGGCGCCGGCGGTCAGCAGGAACTGGCCCATCGAGGCCGCCATGCCCATCGCGATCGTGACGACGTCGTTCTTGATGTACTGCATGGTGTCGTAGATCGCCATGCCGGCCGAGATCGAGCCGCCCGGGGAGTTGATGTAGAGGAAGATGTCCTTGTCCGGGTCCGCGGCCAGCAGCAGCAGCTGGGCGGTGATCTTGTTCGCGATGTCGTCGTCGACCTGCTGGCCGAGGAAGATGATCCGCTCGTTGAGCAGCCGGTTGTAGACCTGGTCGCCGAGGCCGCCCAGCACGTCACCAGCGGCGGCGTGCGGCGCCATCGGGCCGGGCATCTGCATCTGCGGGTACGTCACTTAGCCACCTGCTCAGTCGATTTGGACGGTCGCTCCACGGCCGTCACGATGTCGCACAGCTTCCGGGTATCACGTCGTGATTGTTGCTGTCCATGGACCCTAACGCGCAGGCCCGGCCGCTGAATCCCTCACGCAGAACTGTTCGCTGTGAGCGCAGGGTTCGCGGCCCCGGCGGGCCCGGCCCCGGGAACGGCGCGGGCCCGGACACCGTACGGCGTCCGGGCCCGCGCTCACGCCTCGGGCGAGCGAGGCGACCGCGGCGGTCAGGCCTCGGTCTTCTCCTCGGCCTCGGCCTCGGCGGCCGGGGCCTCGACGGTCTCGGCCGACTCGTCGGCCTCGTCGTCGTCGAAGTTGATCTCGTTGCCCTCGGTGTCGACGACCTTGGCGGCCTCGACCACGGTGGCCAGCGCCTTGCCGCGGGCGACCTCGCCGACCAGCAGCGGCACCTGGCCACCCTGGACGACCTGCTGGGCGAACTGGTCCGGGGTCAGGCCCGAACCGGCGGCACGGCGGATGAGGTGCTCGGTCAGCTCCTCCTGGGAGACGTTGAGCTCCTCGTCGGCGACGATCTGGTCCAGGACGAACTGGGTCTTGATGCCCTTCTTCGCCTGCTCCTCGGTCTCCGCGAGGTACTCCTCCTCCGACTTGCCCTGGGTCTCCAGGTAGCTCGCCAGGTTGAGGCCCATCGGCTCCAGCTGGTGGTGCTCGAGGTTGTGCTTGCGGGTCTCGATCTCGTCCTTGAGGAGCTTCTCCGGGAACTCGATCTCGACCAGGCCGAGCAGCGCGTCCAGCACCTTCTCCTGGGCCTGGGTGGCCTGGTCGTACTCCTTCATGCGCTCCAGGCGCTTGCGGGAGTCGGCCTTCAGGTCCTCCAGGGTGTCGAACTCGCTGGCCAGCTGGGCGAACTCGTCGTCCAGCTCGGGCAGCTCCTTCTCCTGGACGGCGGTGACCTTGACGGTGACCTCGGAGGACTTGCCGGCCTGGGTGCCACCCTTGAGCTCGGTGGTGAAGGTGGCGGTGCCACCGGCCTCCAGGCCGACGACGGCCTCGTCGATGCCGTCGATCAGACGGCCCGAGCCGATCTCGTAGCTGACGCCGGCGGCGGTGCCGTCCTCCGGCACCTCGCCGTCGACCTTGGCCTCGAGGTCGACGACCACGATGTCGCCGGCGGCGGCGGCGCGCTCGACGTCCTTGACCGAGGAGAAGCGCTCGCGCAGCTGCTCCAGGGACTTGGCGATGTCCTCGTCGGAGACCGCGATCGGGTCGACGGTGACCTCGATGGTCGAGAAGTCCGGCAGGGTGATCTCCGGGCGGACGTCGACCTCGGCGGTGAACTTCAGGTCACCGCCGTCGGCGATCTTCTCGACACCCTCGATGTTGGTGATGTCGGGCTGGCCGAGGACCTCGATCTTGCCCTCGTCGACGGCCTGCGTGTAGAAGCGCGGCAGGGCGTCGTTGACGGCCTCCTCCAGCACGGCGCCACGGCCGAAGCGCTGGTCGATGACCCGGTTCGGGATCTTGCCCTTGCGGAAGCCCGGGACCGAGACCTGCTGGTTGATCTTCTTGTACGCCGCGTCGAGGCTGGGCTTGAGCTCCTCGAAGGGCACCTCGACGGTGAGTCGAACCCGGGTCGGGTTCAGAGTCTCGACGGCGCTCTTCACGGTTAGGTCTCCTATGGGCTTGCGGTCAGGTTGCCTGCGCCCTCCCCGGACGCCGGCCGGGGCCGGTTTCCAGCGGGTCGGGCGAGACGGGCGATGGGCGGTTGGAGCTGCATCTCCCGTGGGGGGTGGACGGTGAGCGTGACTCCTCGCCCTCGTGCGGTTGACCTGGGTGGACGCCACAGGGACTACCGCCAGCGCCCCATCCTACCGGTACCACGAAAGGCGGACGCCAGGACGCCGCCGTCCGGGCCCGTTCAGGCCCTCCCGGCGGCCTTCCGGGCCGGTCCGGACACGCCCGCGGCGGCGGCTCCGGAGGGCACCGCGCCCTCCGGCCCGGCCTCCGTCCCGGCCGCGGAACCGGTGCCGCCCCCGGGCCCGGTGCCGCCGGAAACCGGGGCCGGGCGCATGGTCGCGGCGGCGTCGGAGTCCCGCACCCGCAGCGCGATCACGGCCGCGAGCAGGGCCAGCCCGGCCGCGGTCAGGAAGGCGGCGCGGTAGGCGGTGAGGTTCGCCACGGGCGTACCCGAGGCGTCCGCGGTGAACGGTCCGACGGCGGTCAGCACGGTGCCCAGCACGGCCACGCCGAGCGCCGAGCCGAGCTGGCGCTGGGCGTTGTACAGGGTGGAGGCGGCGCCGGTGGAGGCCACCGGGATCGTCGCGAAGGCCGCGGTCTGGCTCGGCATGAAGACGTGGGCCATCGCGAACCCGCAGACGAAGAGCAGCGCGCGCACCGCCCACAGGTTGCTGTCCGGCCCGATCGTGGCCATCACCGCCAGCCCGGCGGCCACCACGGTGGCGCCCGTGACGAGCAGCCGGCGCGGGCCGAACCTCGGGTAGAGCCGGCCCGCGATCTGCGAGGCGAGCATCACACCGAGCGCCTCGGGGAAGATCATCAGACCGCTGTGCAGGGCGTCCATGCCGAGGGCGTCCTGCATCAGCAGCGGGAACAGGTAGAGCATGCCGAGGAAGGCCGCGCCGGAGAAGAGCGAGAGCAGATTGGTGGTGCGGAAGATCCGGTCCCGGAAGAGCCGCAGGTCGAGCATCGGCTCGGGGCGGCGCAGCTCGACGGCGACCAGTGCGGCGAGGGCGAGCGCGCCGCCGAGCGCCGCGGCGAGGATCCGCGCGCTCCCCCACCCCTCGGACGCGCCCTCGGAGAGCGCGTACATCGCCGCACCGAAGCCCGCCGCGGAGAGCAGGAAGCCGGCCGCGTCGAAGCGCCCGGCGCGCTCGGCGCGGTAGTCCGGCAGGAAGAGCAGGCCGAAGACCAGCGCGGCGAGGCCGACCGGCAGGTTGACGATGAAGACCCAGTGCCAGGACCAGCCGTCCACCAGCCAGCCGCCGAGCACCGGCCCGGCGGCCGGGGCGACCGCGGTGGGCAGCATCAGCACCCGGGTCGCCCGCATCCGCTCCTCCTGCGGGAAGGCGTGGAAGAGCATGGTCATCCCGACCGGGGTGAGCAGACCGCCGGCCGCGCCCTGGAGGATCCGGGCGAGGGTGAGGTCGGTCAGCGAGCCGGCCACCCCGCACAGCAGCGAGGCGAGGGTGAACAGGGCGAGCGAGGCCAGGAACACCCGGCGGGTGCCGAGGCGGTCGCCGAGCCAGCCGGAGAGCGGGACGAAGACCGCCAGGCTGACCAGGTAGCCGACGTTGATCACGCCGACCCCGGCGGGGTCGGTGCCGAAGTCGCGGCCGATCGCGGGCAGCGCCACATTGACGATCGTGGTGTCCATGATCGACATGAACAGCGCGGCGACGAAGACGACGCCGACCGCGGCCTTGGGGTTCATCCGCGGCCGGCGCGGTGCTCGCGCCGGGCTCGTCGCACTCATCGGGGCTCCAGGTTCGGTGAAAAATCAACCACCTACCATGCCGGAAGGGCCCCGGAAACGACAACAGGGCCCCGCCCTGGGCGAGACCCTGCGCACGGTCGGGGTGACCGGATTCGAACCGACGGCCTTCCGCTCCCAAAGCGGACGCGCTACCAAACTGCGCCACACCCCGTGGTGCCGAGAGGAAGCGTACACGCCGGGCCCCGCCGGATCGGCGAGATATTCCGAGGCCCTCACCGGGAACGGGTGTGCACGCAGCCGACCGGACCAGGTACGCTGTTCCCGACCTTCCGTCCGGTGACGGCCGGGGGATCGCGCGGGCGTAGCTCAATGGTAGAGCCCTAGTCTTCCAAACTAGTCACGCGAGTTCGATTCTCGTCGCCCGCTCCGCAGGACGAACGGCCCCGGAGGATGCACCGCATCCCCGGGGCCGTTCGCGTTCCCGACGGCGGGTCGGACAGACCCCGGGTCAAAGGCCCAGCCGGGCGGCCCGGGCCGCGGCCCGCTCCAGCAGCCGGTGGACGTCGGCCTGCCGGGTGGCGGGCCGGTCGTTGAACTCGTCCGGGGAGCGCACCGGGCGGCCGGTGGCGTGCAGTACCTCCATCAGCTGGACCCGGGCGGTGCGCACGGTGGCCGGGGTGCCGAACCCGTGGGCGAGCACCGCCGCCTGGGCGCCGAGCAGGCAGACCCGGCCGGCCGCGTCCCACATCGCCCCCTGCAGCCAGCCGTGCGCGGCGATGTAACGGGAGGCCAGGCCGAGGTGCTCGGCGGCGGTGACCGGGGCGGGCCGGGCGGGGCGGCGCAGCGCCCGGTCGAGCAGGGTGGCCCGGGGCAGTGGGTGGCCGGCGTGCCAGGGCTGCGGAGCCGAGCCGTAGCGGCAGACGGGGTGGGGCGCCGGGGTGCGCGCGGGCGCGGGCAGCGAGGCCAGGTACGCCTCGATCTCGGTGACCAGCCCGGAGGCGTCCGGGGTGAGCAGCAGGGCGGGCACCGGGACGGTCGGCGCAGCGGGCGGCGGGGCGGTGCGGGGCATGCGGGTTCTCCAGGCGGCGACGGTGGTGTTCGCTACCCAAAATGGTGCATTCCCGTCATTTCGGCGACCGGAGCGCCACGCCCGCCCCACCCGGCCCGAACGGTTTCCCGGGGGGCCTCCGGGCCGATAGCCTCGGCGGCGTTCGAGAGCAGTTCGAGAGCAGTTCGATGGCCGATGGCGTCGAGACGATTCGAAGCCGTGAGCGGAGGAGTCCCCGTGCGCCCGCAGGACCGACTGGCCGTCATTCAGCGCTGCGTGGTCCGGGAGATGGCGCGGTTCGGGCAGGAGTTCACCGTCGACGGCGAGGTGGTGCGCGGTCCGGGGACGGTCGCGGTGGCCGTCCGGGAGCACCCCGGCGGCGAGGGCGCCGGGCACGTGGACCTCGGCTGGGCGCTGGAGCTCGGCCGGGCGGACGCGCCGGTGGTGTGGGACTGCGCGGCCGGCCTCGGCAAGACCGAGGAGGAGAAGCTCGACAACGCGGTGCGGATGTGGGCGACCACCACGGCGGCCGCGCTGGTCGAGACGGCCGAGCGCCGAGGTGCGCACGCCGACCACGCCGACCACCCCGAACTGCTCGGCTGGCACGCCGTCCAGGGGCCGGCGGCGGTCTTCGGGTTCGGCAACGAGCATCTGGCGGCCTGGCTGGCCGGGAACCGGGTGGTGCCGGCGCTGGCGCCCGCGCTGCTGCCGGCGCTGACCGGGGCGGGCGAGCGGCGGCCGCACGGGGTGAAGCTGTTCCTCGGCGGGCGGTCGGGGGACGACGTGGCCGAGGTCAGGGTCGACGGCGAGGTGAACGAGGCCGCGTCGGCGGCGCTGCGCGCGCTGGACTGGCCGCGCGGCGAGCGGCTGTGCTGGGCCCGGCTGTTCGTCCTGCTGACGGCGCGCGAGGAGGCGTCCGCGCCGGTGACCGCACCGGCCGGCGCCGGCGGGGTCGTGGCGGCCCGGCCGGCGGCCGTGGCGGCGGCGCGCCCGCGGGGCCTGTTCGCCCGGTGGCGGCAGGCGAGGCGCGCCGACCGGTGACGGGGCGCCGGCCGCGAAGGGCCGGCGGTCCGGGGGTCAGCTGGCGATGTTCGAGATGGACTTGGCGATCTGGCTCAGGAAGTCCTGGATCGGCTTGGCGGCCGTGCTCTGGTTGAGCATGAAGCCGAACAGGGCGGCCAGGATGAAGTGCCCGACCTTGAGCTGCTTCTGGCGGATGAAGATGAAGCAGATGATGCCGAACAGGACCAGCGCGGAGACGGAGAGTGCCACCCGGACTCACTTCCTCGTTTCATAGCGGGGCGCCACCGGCTGACGACCCCTGTGAAGCCGGACCCCGGCCTGTCCGACGGTCCCGAGGCGGAACGGCAGATCGTCCGGCACGTCGAGGCCGGAGGGGTGGCCGCCCGTGACGGCCGCACGGTGTTCGTCGTGCCGCATGTGACGCCCCCCATCCCCCGAATCCTGAACAGTCCCGCCCGGACTCAGTGTGGTCGACCGTGCCGATTGCGTAAAGGTCTGACAGTCGGTCGAACGCCGATATCCTGCGATGCGAGACGAGTTTCCGCCGACCGAGACGATAGCCGAGACCTCCTGACGAATCCTCGGCGGGGCGCCGCTGAGCGGCCGGGAAACGTTCGGCGGGCCGGACCGGAACCGGCAGGTCCGCTCTGCTTCCGGGGCGCCGGAATTGGCTGAAGATCAGCTCCGGGGCTTGACAGCGGCTGCCGTTGGCACGTGCCACCCCCGAGGGGGCGCGGAAGGCCCGTCGCGCGGGGCTCCACCAGCCGGTTCCGCACCGCGCCGGGCCCGTTGCGCACGGCTCAGTCGCGCCAGAACAGCAGGACCGCGCGGTCGTCGTTGATGTCCCGGGCGACCGTCTCGATCAGCCGGGAGGCCGCGCCGCCGCCGGCTCCGGCGCCCGGCACCAGCCGGTCCGCCTCGCCCATCAGCCGGTCCATGCCCTCCGAGAGGTCCCGGCCGGGTGCCTCGACCATGCCGTCGGTGCACAGCAGCAGGACGTCGCCGCGGTTCAGCCGCCCCCGCACGCCCTCGAACTTGGCGCCGTCGTAGATGCCGAGCGCCGGGCCCTCCAGCGCCTCCTTGACCTCCCAGCGGCCGGCGCCCGCCAGCCGCTGCATGCCGGGCAGGTGCCCGGCCGAGAGCAGCTCGTACTCGCCGGTGTCCAGGTCGAGCACCAGGTGCACGGCGGTCGCGAAGCCCTCCTCCCAGGACTGCCGCAGCAGGTAGCCGTTGGCGGCCGGCAGGAAGTCGTGCGCGGGCAGCGAGCCCAGCAGCCCGCCGAACGCGCCGGAGAGCAGCAGCGCCCGAGAGCCGGCGTCCATGCCCTTGCCGGAGACGTCCGCGAGGACCACCTCCAGCACCCGGCGGCCGGGGCCGGTGCGGTCGGCGACCACGAAGTCGCCCGAGAAGGACTGCCCGCCGGCCGGGCGCAGCGCCATGTCGGCGTGCCAGCCGTCCGGCAGCCGGGGCACCCGGCTCTGCACCCGCAGCCGCTCGCGCAGGTCGAAGAGCATCGTCGAGCCGCCCCACCAGGGCACGCCGACCCGGCTGCGGAACTGGGCCAGCAGCAGGCCGCCGACCCCGGCGGCGCCGACCACCAGGGCGGCGCCCGGGGTGACCCCGTAGGTGTAGGCCTCCGGGTGGTCGCTGGCCACCCGCTGGCCGGTGTGGATGACCGACTCGGCGGACAGGCCGAGCGCGGCCAGCGCGTAGAGCACCACCAGCGAGCCGGGGCGCAGCAGCAGGGCCGCCGCCAGGATCGGCAGGACCAGCGCGGTCGGCGGGGCCCAGGCGGGCCACCAGACGTTGAGCAGGATCAGCAGTGGGACCAGCAGGGCGAGCGCGCAGAGCACCGGCCAGTCGGCGGCGCCGCCGCGGAACCAGTCGACCGCGGCGGTGCGCAGCCTTCGGCGGACCCGGCGGAGCCTCTTGCGCAACCGGGCCGTCACGGGGTCGGACGCCGGAGCGGCGCCGGGCCTCGTCGCAGTCGTCTGGGGCGGTGTGCCCGGCGCTCTGCCAGCCATGGGGACCGACCATATCCAGCGGTCGCGGTCGGCGTCGACGGCCAGGGTGCGAGCGGTGGTGCGGTGGCGCGGGCGCGTCAGCGGGTTTCGGCCGATTGCGGCGGGCGGCGTCCGGGGTGTCAGGAGGCGTGCGGGCGCGGGGCGTACGAACCGACCGGACGGCGCACGCCCCGTCGCGCGGGCGGTCGGGCGCGGCGTGCGCCGGGGTGCGCGCTGTGGCCGATCACACAGCGGCCGCACAGCCGCCGTCCAGCCGCCTCCCAGCCGCCGTCCAGCCGGTTCCGGACCCCGCGCGCGGGCCGGGGAACGCGGCGGCCGGCCGCGCCGTCGGGGGGCGTGGCCGGCCGCCGGGAGGAGCCGGGACGGGCGGGAGGGTCAGCCCTCCTGCTGCGGGTGGTGGGCCGGGATCGGCGGGAGCTCGCCGGTGGTCTCGTACACGCTGAGCATGTCGATCCGGCGGGTGTGCCGCTCGTCGCCGCTGTACGGGGTGTTGAGGAAGACCTCCACGAACTTCGTGGCCTCCTCCTCGGTGTGCATCCGGCCGCCGATGGAGATCACGTTGGCGTTGTTGTGCTCGCGGCCGAGCGCGGCGGTCTGCTCGCTCCAGGCCAGCGCGGCGCGGACGCCCTTGACCTTGTTGGCGGCGATCGCCTCGCCGTTGCCCGAACCGCCGATCACGATGCCCAGCGACTGCGGGTCGGAGGCGGTGCGCTCGGCGGCCCGCAGGCAGAACGGCGGATAGTCGTCGAGGGCGTCGTAGATGTGCGGCCCGCAGTCGACCGGCTCGTGGCCGGCCTCCTTGAGCCACTCCACGAGGTGGTTCTTCAGTTCGTATCCGGCATGGTCGGAGCCCAGGTACACGCGCATGCCCATGAGTGTGGCATGCGCGTGGACCCGGGCTCCGCAGGGGGCGCCGCCTTCGGCAGGTCGGCGCCGTGCGCCATTTCCTCAGCGGCGGCCGAGGAGCTTCCAGGCGAGCGGGAGGGCGCCGGCGGCGAGGGCGGCCTTCAGGGCGTCGCCGACCAGGTACGGGTAGAGGCCGAGCTCGGCGGCGCGGGCCATCGGGACGTCGAGGGCGAAGGCCAGGTAGGGCACGCCGACCGCGTAGATGGCGAGGCTGCCGAGGACCATCGCGGCGGCGGTGCGCACCGGCGAGCGGTCGGCACCGCGCCGGGCCAGCGCGCCGACCAGGCCGGCGGCCAGCACGAAGCCGATCGCGTAGCCGAGGGAGGGCATCGACCAGCCGGAGGCGCCCTCGGCGAACCACGGCACGCCCGCCATGCCGGCGAGCAGGTAGAGGCCGAGCGAGGCGACGCCCCGGCGGCTGCCGAGCGCGGTGCCGACCAGCAGGGCGGCGAAGGTCTGGCCGGTGACCGGCACCGGGGAGCCGGGGACGTTCACCGACAGCTGGGCGGCCAGGCCGGTGAGCGCGGCGCCGCCGGCGACCAGGGCGAGGTCACGGGCCTGGCCGCCGAGGCGGCTGCCGGCGGCGGGCAGCAGGTCGGCGAGGACGGCGCGGCTCGGAACGGGGGTGCTGGCGGTGGCCATCGGGCTTCTCCTCGGCACGGTGGGGATCCGGACGATCGAAGGATCAGCGGATCAAGTGAGTGATCACTCTGAACCTACGCGGCGATCACGCCGAACACCGTCAGGGATCCGGACAAACCCCCGGCCGGACTCCTTGTCGGGTCCCGACCCACCGGGGCGACGGAGCGTGAGCATCCGGGGTCCGAATGTCACGATGGGGTCCGCATGCTGGTCCCGAACCGGACATTCTTGGCATGCCTAGTCGTGTCACCGGATATTGGACAGCTCGCACCGCATGTCGAACAGTCTGGATCCACCTCCCATGGCCCCCACCTCCGCGCCCCCCGCGCCCGGGACCACCACAACCGAGTCCGATCCCCCGGCCGACGGCCGGCAGCTCGCGCACGGCCTCAAGCAGCGCCACCTCTCGATGATCGCGCTCGGCGGCGTCATCGGCGCCGGCCTGTTCGTCGGCTCCGGCGCGGGCATCGCGGCGGCCGGGCCCGCCATCATCCTGGCCTTCGTGCTCTCCGGCCTGCTGGTCATGTTGATCATGCGGATGCTCGGCGAGATGTCGGCGGCCCGCCCGGCCTCCGGCTCCTTCTCGGTGCACGCCGAGAAGGAGATCGGCCCCTGGGCCGGGATCACCGCCGGCTGGATGTACTGGGTGATGCTCTGCTGCGGCGTCGCCGCCGAGGCCACCGCCGCCGGCAAGATCGTCAACGGCTGGATCCCCGGCGTCTCCGCCTGGGTCTGGGTCGCCCTGTTCATGGTGTTCTTCTGCGCCAGCAACCTCACCGCGGTGAAGAACTTCGGCGAGTTCGAGTTCTGGTTCGCCGCCGTCAAGGTCGCCGCGATCATCGCCTTCCTGGTGCTGGGCGGGCTCGGCATCGCCGGCGTGCTCGGCCCCGGCGCCCCCGGCACCGCCAACCTCACCGGCCAGGGCGGCTTCCTGCCCACCGGCGTCAGCGGACTGATCGTCGGCCTGCTCGCCTCCGTCTTCGCCTACGGCGGCCTGGAGACCGTCACCATCGCCGCCGCCGAGTCCGAGGACCCCCGGCGCAACGTCGCCCGGGCCGTGCGCACCGCCGTCTGGCGGATCGCGATCTTCTACATCGGCTCGATGGCGCTGGTCGTCACGCTGGTCTCCTGGAAGGACCCGGCGGTCGTCGCCGACGGCCCCTACGTCACCGTGCTGCGCCACCTCGGGGTGCCCGGCGCCGGGACGATCATGCAGTTCGTGGTGCTGATCGCGCTGCTGTCCGCGATGAACGCCAACATCTACGGCGCCTCCCGGATGGCCTACTCGCTGGTCGGCCGCGGCCAGGGCCCGCGCGCCCTCGCCAAGGTCGGCGGCGGGGTGCCCCGGCGGGCGGTGCTGGCCTCCTGCCTGTTCGGCTTCGCCGCCGTCCTGGCCGCCAAGTTCTGGCCCGCCACCGTGTTCACCTGGCTGATGAACACCACCGGCGTCGCGATCCTGGTCGTCTGGCTGTTCATCTGCGTCGTCCAGCTGCGGATGCGCCGCCGGCTGGAGCGCGAGGCGCCCGAGCTGCTGACCGTGCGGATGTGGGGCTTCCCCTACCTGACCTGGGTCGCGATGGCCGCCGTCGCCGGCATCCTCGCCCTGATGACCACCACCGAGGGCAACCGGCAGCAGCTGTACGCGGCCGGCGTGCTGGTCGTGCTGCTCACCGCCGCCGGACTGCTCAAGCAGCGCCGGGACGCCGTCCGCGGCTGACGCGGGGCGCGCGACGCGCGGGAGGGGCCCGGTACCGCGTGGTACCGGGCCCCTCCCGCGCGAGCGGCCGCTCGACGACCTACTCGAAGGACGGGCTCGCGGTACGGGTCCGCTTGATCTCGTAGAAGCCCGGCGTGGAGGCGACCAGCAGGGTGCCGTCCCACAGCCGCGCCGCGGCCTCGCCGCGCGGGATCGGCGTCACCACCGGGCCGAAGAACGCGACCCGCTCGCCGTCCGCGCCCTCGACCGCGATCACCGGGGTGCCGACGTCCTCGCCGACCAGGGTGATGCCCTCCTTGTGCGACAGGCGCAGCGCGTCGTCGTACGCGTCGGTGCCGGCCGCCTCGGCCAGCTCCACCGGCAGCCCGGCCGCGGCCAGCGCCGCCTCGATCGTCTCCCGGTTCTGCGGCAGGCCCTGGTTGTGGAAACGGGTGCCCAGCTCGGTGTACAGCCGGCCCAGCACCTGATCGCCGTGCTGCTTCGCGGCCGCGATGCACACCCGCACCGCGCCCCAGGCGTTGTCCAGCAGGTCCCGGTACTGCGGCGGGAGGTCCCGGCCCTCGTTCAGCACCGACAGGCTCATCACGTGCCAGTTCACGTCCACCGGGCGCAGCTGCTGGACCTCGATCAGCCAGCGGGACGTCATCCAGGCCCACGGACAGGCCGGGTCGAACCAGAAGTCGGCGGTCTTGCGCTCGGCGGCGCCGGCGGCACCAGCGGAGTTCGTCACGGCTGTCGTCCTTCGAGAGTCGTCCGGAAGAAGAGCGGAGAAGTGCGCGGCGGAGGCCGTGCGGCCGTGGCGGACCGCGCCCCCAGAGCGCCAACGCCCGGCCCCCGCCACTGATTCCGGCCCGCCTGCCCGAGTTGTGCAATGGTACCGGCGCGGGGGGCGTGAAAGGATGCCCCCGCAGCACCACAGCGCGCCGCACCACCGCACCAGCGAAGACCGCACCACCGTGCGAGCCGGACAAAGGAGTACCGCCGTGCCGGGCAAGAACCTGAGCCGCGACGAAGCCCAGCAGCGGGCCAGCATCCTCACCGTGGACGGCTACCACGTCCGGCTGGACGTGACCTCGGCCCCCGACCCCGCGGCCGCCACCTTCCGCTCCACCACGACCATCGCCTTCCGCTGCGCCGAACCGGGCGCGTCGACCTTCGTCGACCTGCTCGCCCCGGCCGTACGCGCCGTCACCCTCAACGGCCGCGCCCTGGACCCGGCCGCCGCCTACGACGGCGCCCGGGTGCACGTCGACGGCCTCGCCGCCGAGAACGTGCTCACCGTCGAGGCCGACTGCGCCTACAGCCGCACCGGCGAGGGCCTGCACCGCTTCACCGACCCGGTCGACGGCGAGACCTACCTCTACACCCACTACGAGCCGGCCGACGCCCGCCGGGTCTTCGCCACCTTCGAACAGCCCGACCTGAAGGCCCCGTTCACCTTCACCGTCACCGCGCCGGCCGCCTGGGACGTGTGGTCCAACGCCCCGCACGGGAACGTCACCGCCGAGGACGGCGCCCGCACCTGGGAGTTCGCGCCGACCAGGCCGATCTCCACGTACCTCACCGCCGTCGTCGCCGGCCCGTACCACGTCGCCCGCGACCACTACAGCCGCACCCTCGACGACGGCACCGTGCTGGACATCCCGCTCTCCGCGCTGTGCCGCAGGTCGCTCGCCCCGTACTTCGACGCCGACGAGATCCTCGGCGTCACCAAGCTCGGACTCGACTTCTTCCACGAGCGGTTCGGCTACCCGTACCCCTTCGGCAAGTACGACCAGGCGTTCGTCCCCGAGTACAACATCGGCGCCATGGAGAACCCCGGCTGCGTCACCTTCCGCGAGGAGTTCATCTTCCGTTCGAAGGTCACCGACGCCGCCTACGAGGCCCGCGCCAACGTCGTCCTGCACGAGATGGCGCACATGTGGTTCGGCGACCTGGTCACCATGCGCTGGTGGGACGACCTGTGGCTGAAGGAGTCCTTCGCCGACTTCATGGGCTCCTACGGCCTGGTCGGCGCCGGCACCCGCTACCGCTCCGCCTGGGTCACCTTCGCCAACCAGCGCAAGGCCTGGGCCTACCGGCAGGACCAGTTCCCCACCACCCACCCGATCACCGCGGACATCCGGGACCTGGAGGACGCCAAGCTCAACTTCGACGGCATCACCTACGCCAAGGGCGCCTCGGTGCTCAAGCAGCTGGTGGCCTACGTCGGGGCGGAGGCCTTCTTCGAGGGCGCCCGCCGCTACTTCCAGCGGCACGCCTTCGGCAACACCGAACTCGCCGACCTGCTGGACATCCTGGAGGAGACCAGCGGCCGCGACCTCAAGTCCTGGGCCGCCGCCTGGCTGCAGACCGCCGGCGTCAACACCCTCACCCCGCAGCTGACCTCCGACGCCGAGGGCCGGATCACCGAGCTCGCCGTCCTCCAGGACGGCGGCGTGCTGCGCCCGCACCGGATCGCGGTCGGCCTCTACGACCGGGACGACGACGGCGCGCTGGTGCGCACCGGCCGCTTCGAACTGGACGTCACCGGCGCCCGCACCACCGTCGCCGAGGCGGTGGGCCGCCCGCGCCCCGCGCTCGTCCTGCTCAACGACGACGACCTGACGTACTGCAAGATCCGCTTCGACGAGGAGTCGCTGGAGACCCTGCGCACCGGCCTCGGCGACATCAAGGACGACCTGGCCCGCGCGCTGGCCTGGTCCGCCGTCTGGAACCTCACCCGGGACGCCCTGATGCCGGCCCGCGACTACGTCGCGCTGGTGCTGCGGTTCGCCGGCCGGGAGGCCAACATCGGCGTCCTGCAGTCGCTGCACACCCAGGCCAAGGGCGCCGTCGACCTGTACGCCGACCCGGCCTGGCGCGGCGAGGGCGGCCGGCTGCTCGCCGACGGCGCGCTGCACGAGCTGCGCGCCGCCGCCCCCGGCAGCGACCACCAGCTGGCCTGGGCCCGCTTCCTGGCGCAGACCGCCAACGGCTCGGAGCACCTCGGCCTGGTCCGCGGTCTGCTGGCCGGCACCGCCCGGATCGACGGCCTGGAGGTCGACCAGGAGCTGCGCTGGGCACTGTGGCTGGCGCTGGCCGCGGCCGGCCAGGCCACCGAGGAGGAGCTGGCCGGGGAGCTCGCCGCCGACAACACCGCGAGCGGACGCCGCCAGCACACCCAGTGCCTGGCCGCCCGGCCCACCCCGGAGGCCAAGGCCGCCGCCTGGTCGGCCGTGATCGACTCCGACGAGCTGCCCAACGCGCTGGTCGAGGCCAACATCGCCGGCTTCGCGGTGCCCGCGCACCGCGACCTGACGGCGCTCTACGCCGCGCCCTACTTCAAGCTGCTGGAGCGGGTCTGGGCCGAGCGGACCATCGAGATCGCGATGCGCATCGTCGGCGGCTTCTTCCCGCAGGCGCAGGTGGACGAGGCCACGCTGGCCGAGGCGGACGCCTGGCTGACCGGGCACCCGGACGCGGCGCCCGCGCTGCGCCGGCTGGTGCTGGAGCGCCGGGACGACCTGGCGCGGGCGCTGCGGTCGCAGGCCTGCGACCGCGCCTGAGCGGACGGACGGGAGGGCCCGCCGCGACGAGCGACGCGGCGGGCCCTCCCGTTCTCATGTCCGGGTCAGGGCCGGCTCACTTGCCGCGCAGGCCCTTGTCCAGGGCGGCGATCCCGCTGCCCTGCGCGTCGTCGCCGTCCAGCGACCAGACCATCACACCGGCCAGGTCGTTCCAGCGGGCGTAGCGGCCCTTCTCGGTGAGCACCTCGGCCGAGTCGAAGCTGTAGAAGGTGGTGCCGTCGTACTTCCAGGACGCGCCGTGGTCGCGGTCCACGTAGGTGGTGCCGGGCAGCGCGTTGATCTCCTTGTAGGAGCGGTCCGCCACGGTGCCGGTGGCCTTCTGGTACAGGCCGCCCCGGTTGCCGGCCGGCACACCGGTCCAGCCGTGGCCGTAGAACGGCGCGCCGAGCACGGTCTGCTGGGAGGGCAGGCCGCGCTGGGCGTAGTGGTCGACGGCCTTGTCGGCGCTGCGCTGGCGGGCGTCCGGGTCGGTGGGGTCGGAGTAGAGCGGGGCCTGGTGGTTGGCCGGGCCCTTGCCCTCCCACGGGCCGTGCAGGTCGTAGGTCATCAGGTTGAGCCAGTCGACGGAGTTCGCCAGCTCGGGCAGCTCCAGCCGGTCGGCGACGGTCTCGTTGGCCGCGACGGCGGCGGTCAGCAGGTAGTGCTCGGGCTTCTTGGCCTTGCCCTTGGCGCCCGCGGCGCGCTCGGCGGCCAGGCCGTCCAGCTGCTTGCGGAACTCGGCCATCAGCAGGGTGAAGTTGCGGCCGTCCTCGGGGCGGACCACGTTGCCCTCGTCACCGCCGCCGCCCGGGTACTCCCAGTCGACGTCGATGCCGTCGAAGACGCCCGCGGCGGCGCCGGCGCCGCCCTCCGGGGAGCCGGCCAGCTGCGGCACGTCGCCCTTCAGGTAGAGGTCGACGCAGGAGGAGACGAACTTCTTGCGGGCCTCGTCGGTGGCGGCGGCGTCCGAGAAGTACTTGGACCAGGACCAGCCGCCCAGCGAGATGACGACCTTGAGCTGCGGGTTCTGCGCCTTGAGCTTGCGCAGCTGGTTGAAGTGGCCCTTGAGCGCCTGGCCCGGGGCGTCGGCGACGCCGTCCACCGAGTCGGCGGCGGAGAAGGCGCGCTGGTAGTCGTTGTAGGCGTCGCCCTGGCCAGGCTCGTTGCTCTGGAAGCAGGTGCCCTCGGCGGAGGCGTTGCCGAAGGCGTAGTTGATCACGGTGAGCCGGCCGGCCTGGCCGGACTCCTGGACGCGCTTGGCGGAGCTGTCGGCGCCCCAGGAGGTGAAGTAGCCGACCCGCTGGCCCTTGAGCTTGGGGCCCTGGGCGCCGGCGGCGGCATGGGCCGTGGCGGTGGCGACGGTGGAGGCGAGCAGCGCGGCGACGGTGGTGGCGGCGAGCAGGGCGGGGCGGCGAATGGGCATACCGGACCTATTCTCTGAAGCAGCGTCAATTGGTCTGGACCAAGCTGGAACAGAGGTTTAGTCCATCGCGGGCACACCGCACAAGAGGCGCGGCACGGTCGGCGCACTATGCAAAAGGCCGGCAAAGCCGAGGAGGCGCCCGGGCAAAGCGAAGGAGGCCGGACCGCGGGTGCGGTCCGGCCTCCTCGGCGCTCAGCGCGGTGCTCAGCCGTTGATCAGGCTGCGCAGCACGTACTGCAGGATGCCGCCGTTGCGGTAGTAGTCCGCCTCACCGGGGGTGTCGATGCGCACGACCGCGTCGAACTCCCTGCCGGTCCCGTCGGCGCCGACCGCGACGACCTTGACGGTCGCCGGGGTGCTGCCCTCGTTGAGCTCGGTCACGCCGGTGATGGAGAAGGTCTCCTCGCCGGTCAGGCCGAGGGAGTCGGCGTTCTGGCCCTCCGGGAACTGCAGCGGCAGGACGCCCATGCCGATCAGGTTCGAGCGGTGGATGCGCTCGTAGGACTCGGCGATGACGGCCTTGACGCCGAGCAGCGCGGTGCCCTTGGCGGCCCAGTCGCGGGACGAGCCGGAGCCGTACTCCTTGCCGGCCAGGACGACCAGCGGGGTGCCGGCGGCCTGGTAGTTCTGCGAGGCGTCGTAGATGAACGACACCGGGCCGTCGGCCTGGGTGAAGTCGCGGGTGTAGCCGCCCTCGGTGCCCGGCGCGATCTGGTTGCGCAGGCGGATGTTGGCGAAGGTGCCGCGGATCATGACCTCGTGGTTGCCACGGCGCGAGCCGTAGGAGTTGAAGTCGCGCTTCTCGACGCCGTTGGCGGTCAGGTACTGCGCCGCCGGGGTGCCCGGCTTGATGTTGCCGGCCGGGGAGATGTGGTCGGTGGTGACCGAGTCTCCCAGCTTGGCCAGGACGCGGGCGCCGGCGATGTCGGTCACCGGGCTCGGGGTCTTGGCCATGCCCTCGAAGTACGGGGGCTTGCGGACGTAGGTGGACTCGGCGTCCCACTCGAAGGTGTTGCCGGTCGGGACCGGGAGCGACTGCCAGCGGTGGTCGCCGGCGAAGACGTCCTGGTAGCCCTTGTCGAACATGTCCTGGTCGATGGAGGCGGCGACGGTGTCCGCGACCTCCTGCTCGGACGGCCAGATGTCGGCGAGGAAGACGTCGTTGCCGTCGGCGTCCTGGCCCAGGGCGTCCTTGGTGAGGTCGACGTTCATGTTGCCGGCGAGGGCGTAGGCGACCACCAGCGGCGGGGAGGCCAGGTAGTTCATCTTGACGTCCGGGTTGATCCGGCCCTCGAAGTTGCGGTTGCCGGAGAGCACCGAGACGACGGCCAGGTCGGCCTCGTTGACCGCGGCCGAGACCTCCTCGGGCAGCGGGCCCGAGTTGCCGATGCAGGTGACGCAGCCGTAGCCGACCAGGTTGAAGCCCAGCTTCTCCATGTACGGGAGCAGGCCGGCCTTCTCGTAGTAGTCCATGACGACCTTGGAGCCGGGCGCCAGGGTGGTCTTGACCCAGGGCTTGACCGTCAGGCCCTTCTCCACGGCCTTCTTCGCCAGCAGGGCGGCGCCCAGCATGACGGAGGGGTTGGAGGTGTTGGTGCAGGAGGTGATCGAGGCGATCACGACCGCGCCGTTGTCGATCTGGTAGGTCGAGCCGTCGGGCACGTTGACCGCGGTCGGCTTGGAGGCCTCGGCCGAGTAGGTCGGCAGCGCCTCGGCGAAGCGCTCGGAGGCCTCGGCCAGGATCACGCGGTCCTGCGGGCGCTTCGGGCCGGAGATCGACGGGACGACGGTCGAGACGTCCAGCTCCAGGTACTCGGAGTAGACCGGCTCGTGCGCCGGGTTGTGCCAGAGGCCCTGCTCCTTGGCGTACGCCTCGACCAGGGCGAGCTGCTGCTCGTCGCGGCCGGTGAGCTTCAGGTAGTTGATGGTCTCGGCGTCGATCGGGAAGATCGCACAGGTCGAGCCGAACTCCGGCGACATGTTGCCGATGGTGGCGCGGTTGGCCAGCGGGATGGCGCCGATGCCGTCGCCGTAGAACTCGACGAACTTGCCGACCACACCGTGCTTGCGCAGCATCTCGGTGATGGTGAGCACCAGGTCGGTGGCGGTGGTGCCGGCCGGCAGCTCGCCGGTCAGCTTGAAGCCGACGACGCGCGGGATCAGCATGGAGACCGGCTGGCCGAGCATGGCCGCCTCGGCCTCGATGCCGCCGACGCCCCAGCCCAGCACGCCCAGGCCGTTGACCATGGTGGTGTGCGAGTCGGTGCCGACGCAGGTGTCCGGGTACGCCTGGCCGCCGCGGACCATGACGGTGCGGGCCAGGTGCTCGATGTTCACCTGGTGGACGATGCCGGTGCCCGGCGGGACGACCTTGAACTCGTCGAACGCGGTCTGGCCCCAGCGCAGGAACTGGTAGCGCTCCTTGTTGCGGCCGTACTCGATCTCGACGTTCTGGACGAAGGCGTCCGGGGTGCCGAACTTGTCCGCGATGACGGAGTGGTCGATGACCAGCTCGGCCGGGGCCAGCGGGTTGATCTTGGCCGGGTCGCCGCCCAGCTCCTTGACGGCCTCACGCATGGTGGCGAGGTCGACCACGCACGGCACACCGGTGAAGTCCTGCATGATCACGCGGGCCGGCGTGAACTGGATCTCCTGGCTCGGCTGGGCGTCGGCGTCCCAGTTGCCGAGGGCACGGATGTGGTCGGCGGTGATGTTGGCGCCGTCCTCGGTGCGGAGCAGGTTCTCCAGCAGCACCTTGAGGCTGTAGGGCAGCCGCTCGGACCCCTCGACGGCGGAGAGCTTGAAGATCTCGTACGACTCGTCGCCCACCTGCAGCGAGCTGCGGGCGTCGAAGCTGTTCGCGGACACGACTGACTCCTTCTAGGTGCTTCGTGCGGTATCCGGCCGCCACGCTGGTAAGGTCACCCTTACTTGGGTGGACCCTCCCCGCACCGCCGGTGAGCGCCTCTCGGCAAGTATCTTGATGTCGAGATATATCGTAAGCCTGAGTTATCTCGATGTCGAGATAAACCATAGTGCATGCTGCGGCGTCCGCCACGTCGGCACCACCTCCAGCCTGCCCCCACCGGGTGCATCCTCCCCGAACCCCCGCCGAACCCTCCCGTAACGCGCCCGCCGGGCTCACGCGTCTATCCGGGCACAGGGGACGCGCGGCCGCCGTCCACGAGGCGCGAGGGGCAGGGGACAGCGTGATCGGCAGGACACGACGGACCGGGGAGAACGCCGAGTTCGAGGCCTTCGCCCAGGCTCGCGGACAGCACCTCTTCCGCACCGCGCTACTGCTCTGCGGGGACTGGCACCTCGCCGAGGACCTCACCCAGACCACCCTCGCCAAGCTCTACGCCGCCTGGCCCAAGGTGCGCCGCGCCGAGAGCCCGGAGGCCTACGCCCGCGGCGTGCTCGTCCGCACCCACCTCTCGCACCGGCGGCTGCGGCGCAGCGGCGAACGGCCCGCCATCGGCGACCTGCCGGAGCCGCCCGGCGGCCTGGCGCCCGCGGCCGGCGACCCGGCGCTGCGGGTCACCCTGCTCGCCGCGCTCGGCGAACTGTCACGCCGGGACCGGGCCGTCCTGGTGCTGCGCTACTGGGAGGACCGCAGCGTCGAGGAGACCGCCGCCGAACTCGGCGTCAGCGCCGGGGCGGTGCGCAGCCAGGCGCTGCGCGCCCTCGGGCGGCTGCGCGGCGTGCTCGGGCCGCAGGCCGCCGAGCAGCTCACCGTCTCCTGAGGCCCCCGCACCGTCCACCGCACCCGATTCATCCGAATCATTCCGTCCATCCGGCTCATCCGGCTCATCCAGCTCATCCGACTCATCCCGACGAAACCGAGGAACCAGCAATGGACACACCGAACGGCCCCCGGGACACCCAGGGGCTCTCCGACACCTTCGAGAGGGCGATGGGCGGCGTCGGCGCCGAACTCGGACCGCTGATCGCCGGCGCCACCGAGCACGGCCGCCGCATCCGGCGCCGCCGCCGGGCCACCATGGCCGGCGCGGTCGCCACCGTCGCCGTGCTGACGGTCGGCGGCACGCTCGGCCTGCACTCCGGCGACAGGCCCGGCGTCGCGCCCGCGGCGGGCGGCGCGTTCCCGGCCCCGCTGCCGAAGCCCACGTCGGGCCCCGAGCAGCAGCGTCCCGGCACCGGGGCCAACGCCGACAAGGTCGCCATGACCGGCCGCGCCACCGTCCACGCCCTGCTGCAGATCCTGCCGCCCGGTGCCACCACCTCCGGCTACTCCGGCCGCTCCGCGGTCATCACGTCGACGATCCGCTACGCCGACCACGCGTTCCTGAGCGGACCGGACCTGCCCAGCGTCAACAGCAGCGGCTCCGTCCTCTACGACGACGGGAACGGCCCGGCCACCGTCACCGTCACCATGGTCGGCGGCTACGGCAGCCTCCACGTCCGCCTCACCCCCCAACCGGACTCCGACAAGAGCCGCATCAGCGTCCTCCCCTCCCAACCGGACTCCGACAACGGCAGCATCGGTGCCCTCGCCACCTCACAGCCGGGCTCCGACCAGGACCTGCTCACCACCTTCTTCGACAACCGCTACTCCTGCGCCAAGGCCAACGCGACCAACCAGTACCAGTACTGCTCCGACGCCGCGCTCCCGGACGGCAGCCGTCTGCTGATCACCGAGCTGGCCCAGGGCGAGCGGCTCTTCCGCACCGCCGACCTGCTGCGCCCGGACGGCACCCAGGTCCTGGTCAACGTCAACAACACGGCGATGGTGGCCGGCGCGGACACCCCCGAGCAGATCCGCAGCGGGCTGCCGCTCACCCTCGACCAGGTCAAGGCCATCGCGATGGACGGCCGCTTCCAGGAGTGGATCACCCCCGCGGCGGCGCAGCAGGCCGAACAGGCCGTCCAGCCGTACTACAACGAGGACCCGGGACCCGGGACCCCCTCCGCCCCGGCCGGCGCACCCTCCGCCCCGACCGGCGTGCCGACACCGGTACGGTGAGCCGCAAGTGAGAGGCCGGGAACGGATACGGGGGCCGACCGATGATCGTGGTGGACGCGTCCGCGCTGGTGCTGGCGCTGGCCGACGAGGGCGAGCGCGGGGAGGCGGCCCGGGCAGAGCTGGCCGCGGGCGGCGAGTGGGTGGCACCCGAGCACGTCGTCATCGAGGTGATGCAGTCGCTGCGCGGCCTCTACCTGGCGCGCGAGCTCACCGCCGAACGGGTCGGCGAACTCGCCGCCGCACTGCCGGGGCTGGCGATCCGGAAGGTCCCGGTCGAGCCGCTGCTCGGGCGGATCTGGGAGCTGAAGGACAACCTCACCCCGGACGACGCCGCGTACGTGGCGGTGGCGGAGCGGTTCGGGGCGCCGCTGGTCACGGCCGACCTGCGGCTGATGCGGGCCAGCGGGCCGCGCTGCGAGATCCGGGGGATCCGGCGGGCGGACGGGTAGCCGGGCCGTGTCCGGGGGGCGGCGCGCGGCGTTGAACGGGGCGTCCGGCCTCCCGCCCCCACTCGAAGAGGTTCGCCGATGCCCGCTCCGCTCGCCGCCGCCCCGTTCGCCGCCGCGCTGCTCCCGTTCGCCCTGCTGGCGCCGGTCGCGCTGCCGGCCACGGTCACCGAGGCCGACTTCGACCCGGCCACCGCGTTCGTCCCGCCGACCGCGATCAGCCACGCGCCGGACCTGGTGCCCTACGGCTCGCACGTCCGGGTGGTGACGGACCGCTCGCTGCCCGGGCGGACGGTCCTGACCGTGAGCGTGACCGGGGTCGCCGCCGACCACGTGTTCCCGGTGCACCTGCACACCGCCGCGTGCGGGGCCGACCCGGCCGCGTCCGGCCCGCACTACCAGGACGCGGTGGACCCGGTCAGCCCGTCCACCGACCCCGCGTACGCCAACGACCGCAACGAGCTGCGGCTCACCCTGCGCACCGACGCGCGGGGCGGGGGCACCGCCGCCGCCGCGGTGGCCTGGCGGCCCCGGCCGGGTGGGGCGCGCTCGCTGGTGCTGCACGCGGGCGACCCGGCCGGGGCGCACGGCGCGGCCGACCGGGTTGCCTGCGTGAACCTGCGCGAGGAGCGGTAGCGCGCCGGCCGCCGCCGTCGGTCGCCGTCGGTCGCCGTCAGTCGCCGAGGGTGGCGACCAGGACGGCCTTGATGGTGTGCAGCCGGTTCTCGGCCTGGTCGAAGACCACGGAGTGCGCCGACTCGAACAGCTCGTCGGTGCACTCCAGCTCGGCCATGCCGGTCTCCTCGAACAGCTGCCGGCCGACCACCGTGCCCAGGTCGTGGAAGGCCGGCAGGCAGTGCAGGAACTTCACCTGCGGGTTGCCGGTGGCGCGCACCGTCTCCATCGACACCTGGTACGGCTTGAGCAGCGCGATCCGCTCGGCCCAGACCTCCTTGGGCTCGCCCATCGAGACCCAGACGTCGGTGTAGAGGAAGTCCGCCCCGGCCACGCCCTCGGCGACGTCCTCGGTGAGGGTGATCCGGGCGCCGCTGGCCTCGGCGAGCGCCTGCGCGGCCTTGCGCACCTCCTCGTCCGGCCACAGCGCGCGCGGGGCGACGATCCGGATGTCCAGGCCCAGCAGCGCGCCGGTGACCAGCAGCGAGTTGCCCATGTTGGAGCGGGCGTCCCCGAGGTAGGCGAGCGCCACCTCGGTGAGCGGCTTGGTGGTGTGCTCGATCATGGTGAGCACGTCGGCGAGCATCTGGGTCGGGTGCCACTCGTCGGTGAGGCCGTTCCAGACCGGCACCCCGGCGTAGGCGGCCAGTTCCTCGACCACCGACTGGCCGTGCCCGCGGTACTCGATGCCGTCGAACATCCGGCCGAGCACCCGGGCGGTGTCCTTGATGGACTCCTTGTGGCCGATCTGCGAGCCGGCCGGGTCCAGGTAGGTGGTGGAGGCACCCTGGTCGTGGGCGGCGACCTCGAAGGCGCAGCGCGTCCGGGTGGAGGTCTTCTCGAAGATCAGCGCGATGTTCCTGCCGCGCAGCCGGGGCTGCTCGGTGCCCGCGTACTTCGCCGCCTTGAGCGAGGCGGCGAGGTCCACCAGGAAGCGGAACTCCTGGGCCGTGAAGTCGAGCTCCTTGAGGAAGTGCCTGTTCCGGAGGTTGAAGGCCATGCCGGGCTCCTGGGTGTGACGGTGACAGTGACAGTGACGGTCTCGGGCGGGCGGGCAGAAAGAAGTAGCAAGTCTATACGATGCTCAGAATTTCTATGCAAGACTGCCGATCGAACGACTTCCGCTTCCTTCCGCCCGCCCGCCTGTCCGCCCTGTCCGCCCTGTCCGCCCTGTCCGCCCGCCGACGCCGCTACAGCCGCGGATCCACCGGCTCCGACTCCAGGGCGAGTACGGCGAAGACCGGCTCGTGCACCCGCCAGAGCGGCTCACCCGCCGCCAGCCGGTCCAGCGCCTCCAGCCCGAGCGCGTACTCGCGCAGCGCCAGAGAGCGCTTGTGCCCGAGGAAGCGCTGGCGCAGCCGGTCCAGGTGCTCGGTGTAGTCCGGACCGTAGATGATCCGCAGGTACTCGCGCCCGCGCACCTTGACCCCGGGCTGGACCAGCCCGCCCGGCCGGCCCTCCCTCGCCTTGCCGCGCACCAGCGAGGCCAGCGGCTTGACCACCATGCCCTCGCCGCCCGCCGCGGTCAGCTGCTCCCACCAGGCGACACCGGCGGCGAGCGAAGCCTCGTCGGCGGTGTCCACCACCAGGCGGCCGGTGCGGTGCAGCAGCGGGGTGGTCGGGCGGTCCGCCGTGTTCGCCGCGTCGGCCGCGTCCGCGGTCTCCGCCGTGTTCGCGGCGTCGGCCACGTGCGCCTCGTCCGCCGCGACCAGCCGGTCGATCCACGCGAGGTGCTCGTCGTGCGGACGCACCGCGAGGTTCACCCCCTCGGCGGCCAGCACCTGGAACGGTGCCAGCCGGATCCCGGCCAGCCCCTCGGTCGGCCAGCAGTACCGCCGGTACGCCTCGGTGAACGCCTGCGCGTCGGCGGCGCGCCGCCGCTGGCGCCCAGTCAGCTCGGCCACGTCCAGCCCGCGCCCGCCCGCCCGCTCCAGCGCGGCCAGCACCTCCGGCAGCGCCGCGCCCGCCGCGGCGCCGACCGCCGCGTACTGGCGGCGCAGCAGCTCGACGGCCTTCAGCGACCACGGCATCAGCTCGGCGTCCAGAAGCAGCCAGTCGGTGCGCAGCTCCTCGAACAGCCCGGACCGCTCGGCCGCCGCCCGCAGCCGGTCCAGCACCGCGGCGGTGAGCGCCTCGTCCCCGAGGAAGGCCCGGCCGGTGCGGGTCCAGATCGCGCCCGGGACGGCCGACCCGAACCGCTTCTCCAGCGCCGCGCCGTCCCGCGCCACCAGCACCACCGCGCGGGAGCCCATGTGCTTCTCCTCGCAGACCACCCGCTCGACGCCGTCCGCCCGGTAGGCGGCGAAGGCCTCGTCGGGGTGCTCCAGGTAGCCGGGCCGGCCCGAGGTCGCGCTCGGCGCCATGGTCGGCGGCAGGTAGGCGAGCAGCCGGGGGTCGATCGCGAACCGGCTCATCACCTCCAGGGCCGCCGCCGCGTTCTCCTCGCGGACCGCGACCCGGCCGTGCAGCGAGGTCTCCACCACCCGGCGGCCCGCCACGTCGGCGAGGTCGAGCGGACGGCCCTCGCGGGCACCCGGCGCGTCCGTGTGCATCGGCCGCACCGGCGCGTACCACTCCCGCTCGGCCTCGACAGTGACCAGCTCCCGCTCCGGGTAGCGCAGCGCGGTCAGGCTGCCGCCGAAGACGCAGCCGGTGTCCAGGCAGATGGTGTTGTTGAGGAAGCTCGCCGTCGGAACCGGTGTGTGGCCGTAGACCACCAGCGCCCGGCCCCGGTACTCCTCCGCCCACGGGTAGCGCACCGGCAGGCCGTACTCGTCGGTCTCGCCGGTGGTGTCCCCGTACAGGGCGTGCGAGCGCACCCGGCCGGAGGCCCGGCCGTGGTACTTCTCCGGCAGGCCGGCGTGGCAGACCACGAGGGCGCCGCCGTCCAGCAGGTAGTGGCTGACCAGGTCGCGGATGAACGCCCGGACCTCGGCCCGGAACTCCTCGGACTCGCCCGCCAGCTGGTCCAGTGACTCCTGGAGGCCGTGCGAGACGGTGACCTTGCGCCCGCTCATCGCGCGGCCGAGCTTGTTCTCGTGGTTGCCCGGCACGCAGATCGCGTGCCCGGCCGCCACCATGCCCATCACCAGGCGCAGCACGCCCGGCGTGTCCGGCCCGCGGTCCACCAGGTCGCCGACGAAGACGGCCGTCCGCCCGTCCGGGTGCACCGCGTCCACCGGTCGCCCGGCGTCGTCGCGCACCAGCGTCCAGCCGAGGCGGGTGAGCAGGGTCTCCAGCTCCGCGCGGCAGCCGTGGATGTCGCCGACGATGTCGAACGGGCCGGTGAGGTGGCGCAGATCGTTGAAGCGCTTCTCCGGCACGATCTCGGCGCTCTCGACCTCGGCCGCGCCGCGCAGGATGTGCACCTTGCGGAAGCCCTCGCGCTCCAGGCCGCGCAGCGAGCGGCGCAGCTCGCGGTGCTGGCGCGGCACCACGTGGGCGGGCAGCTGACGGTCCGGGCGGGAGCGGTTGCGCTCGGCGCAGACGCCCGGCGGGACGTCCAGCACGATGGCGATCGGCAGCACGTCGTGCTCGCGGGCGATCCGGACCAGCTGCCGGCGGGCCTCCGGCTGGACGTTGGTGGCGTCCACGACGGTCAGCCGGCCGGCGGCGAGGCGCTTGCCGACGATGTAGTGGAGCACGTCGAAGGCCTCGGCGGAGGCGGACTGGTCGTTCTCGTCGTCGGCCACCAGGCCGCGGCAGAAGTCCGAGGAGACGACCTGGGTGGGCAGGAAGTGCTTGCGGGCGAAGCTGGACTTGCCGGCGCCGCTGGTGCCGATCAGCACGACCAGGGAGACGTCCGTCACCGGCAGGCGGCGGGGGGCGGGCGGCGTGGCCGGTGCCGTCGGTCCGGTCGGTGCAGTCGATTCGGTCGCTGTGACCGGTTCGGTCGCTGCGGTCGCTGCGGCGTCGGCGGGCTGGGTCGCGTCGGTCTCGTCGGTCATCGGGTCTCGCCCCCTTCGGGCGTCGTGCTGTTCGTGGTCGCCGGGGTGGCCGTCGCTCCGCGGTCGGTCGTGTCGCCGAGGCGGAACAGGGCGAGCTGCGTCGGGGCGCCCACCTCGTCGTCCTGCGGGCCGACCGGGCGGATGTCGACCGTGTAGCCGTACGCGGCGGCGACCCGTTCGGCCCAGGCGCGGAACTCGGCGCGGTCCCACTCGAAGCGGTGGTCGGCGTGCCGGAGACGGCCGGCCGGCAGGCTCTCCCACCGGACGTTGTACCCGGCGTTCGGCGTCGTCACGACCACCGCGGGCGGCCGGGCCGCGCCGAACACGGCGTACTCCAGAGCAGGCAGCCGCGGCAGGTCCAGGTGCTCGATCACCTCGCAGAGCACGGCCGCGTCGAAGCCCTTGAGCCGCTCGTCCGTGTAGGTCAGCGCGCCCTGGACCAGCCGCACCCGCTTCACCTGACGCTCCGGCATCCGGTCCAGCCGCAGCCGGCGGGCCGCCGTGGACAGCGCCCGCACCGACACGTCCACGCCCAGCACCTCGGTGAAGTTCGCGTCCTTCAGCAGCGCGCCGATCAGCTCGCCCTGCCCGCAGCCGAGGTCGGCCACCCGGGCCGCGCCGACCTCGCGCAGCGCGGCCAGGATCGCCGTGCGGCGCTGCTCGGCCAGCGAGGGCGGGCGCGGTTCGTTCTGCTCCTGCTCCTGCTCGGCTTCCTCCGAAGCGTCGTCGACCGCGTTGTCGACCTCCTCGGCCTCGCGGTCGTCGGCCTCCGCCAGCCGGGCCAGCTCCAGGCGCTCCATCGCCTGCCGGGTCAGCGACCAGCGCCGCGACAGGTAGCGTCGGGTGATCAGGGCCCGCTCCGGGTGACCGGCCAGCCAGCCCTCCCCGGCCGCGAGCAGCTTGTCGACCTCGTCCGGGGCGACCCAGTAGTGCTTGGCACCGTCCATCGCCGGCAGCAGCACGTACAGCTGCTGGAGCGCGTCCGCCAGCCGGGCCCGCTCCGCCGACAGCTCCAGCCGGACGTAGCGCGAGTCGCCCCACTCGGGGAAGGCCGCGTCCAGCGGGATCGCCGACGCCTCCACCTGCCAGCCCAGCGGCTCGAAGAGGCGGACCGCCATCGCCACGGCGGAGCCCTCGCGCGTGCTGTCGGCACCGCCGACCGGCACGGCCGGCAGCACGATCCGCAGCGGGCGCGGCCGGTCGGCCAGCCCGGGGCGGGCCTCGCAGACACCCTGCATCGCCGTCCGGAACACCGTCCGCAGCGCCACCGCGAGCAGCGAGGAGGCCGCGTACGGGCGGTCGTTGACGTACTGGGCGAGCGCGAAGTCCGGCGAGCCGGCGCGTCCCTTGCCCCGGCCCTTGCGGACCAGCGCGATCGGGTCGACGTCGAGCAGCAGCGCGGCCGTGCAGGCCTCGTCGCCCGCCTCCGGGTAGAAGACGTGCGCCTCGCCGTGCGCCGTGGAGAACCGCTGGACCCTGGCGGGGTGCTTGTGCAGCAGAAAGCCCAGGTCAGTGGCCGGGCTCTCGGCGGTACCTGTGGTGGAGATCGACATGAACACCTGTCGGAGTATTGCCGAGGACCGGCTCCACCGGCACCGCATTTTGTCGCCGCCCGGGGCCGACGGGGCCGGTCCGGACGGTGAGCGTGTTCGGCAACGGCGGCCCGGATTCGTTAACGTGCACGATGTGACTGCAGAATCCACCACCCCCGTGAGCGGCGCCGTTGCCGCAGGTCTGGCCACCATCGCCGCGGACGGCACCGTCCTCGACACCTGGTACCCGGCCCCCGCACTGACCGCCGGGGCCGGCCCGGCCGGGACCGTCCTCCTGACCGCCGAGCAGGCCGAGGCCGAGCTGGGCGCGGGCGCCGCCGAGGCGCTGCGCGCCGACGCCCGCCGCGGCGTCGAGGTGGTCGCCGTGCGCACCACCATCGCCTCGCTGGACGAGAAGCCGCTCGACGCGCACGACGCCTACCTGCGTCTGCACCTGCTCAGCCACCGCCTGGTGCGGCCGCACGGCCTGAACCTCGACGGCATCTTCGGCCTGCTGGCCAACGTGGCGTGGACCAGCATCGGCCCGGTTCCGGTGGACAAGGTCGAGCAGGCCCGGCTGGCCGTGCGCGCCCAGGGCGGGCAGCTCGCCGTCTACGGGATCGACAAGTTCCCGCGGATGACCGACTACGTCGCGCCGTCCGGCGTGCGCATCGCCCACGCGGACCGCGTCCGCCTGGGCGCGCACCTCGCCGTGGGCACCACCGTGATGCACGAGGGCTTCGTCAACTTCAACGCCGGCACCCTCGGCACCTCGATGGTCGAGGGCCGGATCAGCGCGGGCGTCCTGGTCGGCGACCACAGCGACATCGGCGGCGGCGCCTCGATCATGGGCACCCTGTCGGGCGGCGGCAAGCAGGTCGTCTCCGTCGGCGAGCGCTGCCTGCTCGGCGCCAACGCGGGCATCGGCATCTCCCTCGGCAACGACTGCGTCGTCGAGGCCGGCCTCTACGTCACCGCCGGCACCCGGGTCACCACCCCGGACGGCACCGTGGCCAAGGCCGTCGAGCTGTCCGGCCAGGACAACCTCCTGTTCCGCCGCAACTCCCAGACCGGCGCCGTCGAGGTCATCGCCCGCACCGGCTCCTGGGGCGGCCTCAACGCCGACCTCCACGCCCACAACTGACCCACACGCAACGGAGCGGGAAGTCGGGTCAACCGACTTCCCGCTCCGTTGCCGGTGACGGGCTTCGAAACCTGCTCGAACCCCGCCACCCCACCAGCCACTGTGCGGGGTGGCCCTCGCTCCGGTCGAGCGAGGGCCACCCGGGTCAGACCCGATCGTCGAGTTCGCCGGCCTTGATGCTGACGAGAAGGTCGGCGAAGGCAGCCTGAGTTGTGCAGAGGATCGTGGCGGGGTCATCGGATTCACGCACTTCGACCACTCCGGCCCCTGCACGCACCTCGACGCACTCGTTGTTCGCCGCGCTGTGGCTTGACTTCTGCCATATGACTTTAGGCATAACTGGCCTCTATTTCCTTCTTGATGGAACGGATGAAGTCGCGCGATCCGTCCTCGGAGAGCGCAGTGGAGTCCAGGCGATCGAAGATGACCCGTTGCTTGGCCAGATCTGCCGGAGAGTCGAAGAAGAGGGTGCCCTGTGAGACGTCCATCTGCACGGTGTCCAGCTCAGGAACCATCCCCATGGCGAAGGTTAGGTTCTCGCCGGAGCCCGGGAAGGTATCAAGCGCGAACGGAACCACCCTTACAGAGATTCCTGGCCGAGTGGAGTCCTCGATCAACGCCTCAAGCTGCTGAGCGAGGACTATCGGCCCTCCGAACTGCATGCGAAGAGCCGCTTCATGGATGTACGTGCGGAGAGACGTTCTGCCGGAGCGAACGATCTGCTGCCGCTGGATACGAAAGGCCGTCCTGACATCGATCTCGGTTCGGGACAGTGGCGGGTAGAGCCGAGTGAAGACCGCAGACGCATAGGCACCGGTCTGCAGAAGCCCAGGGATGTACGTCGTGGTGCAGATGGCGATTTCCTGCGCATGTGACTCAACCTCGGCCACTTCGAGGAAGTCTGTTGTCAGCACCTCCCGGTAGGCCTCCCACCACCCCTTGCCCCGGTCGCCGATGATGTCGGCAAGCGCGTCAACCAACGGTCGATTGGCGCAGTTGCAAGCCGCAGCGATGGTGCGGAGGCGCTCGACGCTGATACCGATCCGCCCTGACTCCATCTGAGTCACCTGAGCGGGACTCATTCCGACGGCACGGCCGAGCTGGGATCCTCCAAGGCCTGCCTGCTCACGCATCCGACGCAGCTCCGTTCCAAGCCTGCGTTGGCGGATGGTTGGGTTCGGGCGTGGAGGCATAGCTTCCTTCCAGGGCGTGGTCGGGCCAAGTGTGCCGCGCTGGCCACGCGGTGGTCCACCGGAGAGGGACGTTCCGGCCCCCGTTACCACTCTAGGGTGAATATCCCGCGAGCGTAAAAATTAGATACTTCCGTGCGCTATGGTCGATGCCACAGCGATCAGACGGATCGTCAGTAACGCCTGTTCCCTGGGGCAGTAGGCGCATGCTGCCCATTTCGCACCGCAGAGCAGCCAGGTCCGGACTGGCCTCGTTCACGGCGACGCATCCGTCGACCTTCTCTCCTCCCCTCCCTCCCTGCCTCTCCCCATGGAGGTCTCCCGTGCGTGCCCTCAACCCGCCCGACTGCTCCACCTTCCGCGCCGAATGCGCGCCAACCTCCGCTCCGCCGGCTGGCCGCCGGACGTCATCGCGGACGCCGAACTCGCCTTCCACGAGCTGTACATCAACGCCTGGCAGCACGCCGGCTCCCCGGCGCCGTCCGTCCTCGTCTTCCTGCGGCCCACCAC
>NZ_JBHVPZ010000038.1:53506-75628 GCF_042887135.1 Kitasatospora sp. NPDC057965 | reverse complement strand
CGTGCCCGAGTAGTCGAACTCGGCGGCCTGACCGATCACGATCGGACCGGAACCGATCACCAGGACGGACTTGATGTCAGTGCGCTTAGGCACGCTGGCCCTCCATGAGCTTCACGAAACGGTCGAAGAGGTAGGCCGCGTCGTGCGGGCCGGCAGCCGCTTCGGGGTGGTACTGCACGCTGAAGGCGGGCACGTCGAGAGCCTGGAGGCCCTCGACCACGTCGTCGTTGAGGCAGACGTGGGAGACCTCGACCCGCCCGTACGGCGTGTCGCTGACCTTGTCCAGCGGCGCGTTCACGGCGAAGCCGTGGTTGTGCGCGGTGACCTCCACCTTGCCGGTGGTGCGGTCCTGGACCGGCTGGTTGATGCCGCGGTGGCCGTACTTGAGCTTGTAGGTGCCGAAGCCCAGCGCCCGGCCGAGGATCTGGTTGCCGAAGCAGATCCCGAAGAACGGGGTCTTGCGCTCCAGCACGCCCTGCGCCACGGCGACCTGGTGGTCGGCGGTGGCCGGGTCGCCCGGGCCGTTGGAGAAGAACACGCCGTCGGGGTTGACCGCGTAGACGTCCTCCAGGGTGGCGTTGGCCGGCAGCACGTGCACCTCGATGCCGCGCTCGGCCATCCGCTGCGGGGTCATCGCCTTGATGCCGAGGTCCAGGGCGGCGACGGTGAACTTCTTCTCACCGACCGCCGGCACCACGTACGCCTCGGTGGTGGCCACCTCGGCGCACAGGTCGGCGCCCTTCATCTCGGGCGAGGACTGCACCTTGGCGAGCAGCGCGGCCGGCTCGGCGAGCGTCTGGCCGGAGAAGATGCCGCAGCGCATGGCGCCGCGCTCGCGCAGGTGGCGGGTGAGCGCCCGGGTGTCGATGCCGCTGATGCCGACGACGCCCTGGGCTGCCAGCTCCTCGTCCAGCGAGCGGCGCGAGCGCCAGTTGGAGGCGACCCGGGCGGGGTCGCGCACGACGTACCCGGCGACCCAGATCTGCTTGGACTCGTCGTCCTCGTCGTTCCAGCCGGTGTTGCCGATCTGCGGGGCGGTCATCACGACCACCTGACGGTGGTACGACGGGTCGGTCAGGGTCTCCTGGTAACCGGACATGCCGGTGTTGAAGACCGCCTCGCCGTAGGTCTCGCCGGTCGCGCCGTAGGCCTGGCCGCGGAAGGTCCGGCCGTCCTCCAGGACGAGCACGGCAGGGACGCGCTCCCGCCGTTGGCGCTGCGTGGTGGGGGCAGGTGCGGTCATGACGCGGCCTCTTCCGTCTTCTTCGTCGTCGTACGTGTTGCTGTGAGCTGGGTGATCGCCTCGACCCAGCCGGTGTGCTCATCGGGGTGGTCGGCCCGGAACCCGGAGTCCAGCTCGGTGCCCTCGTGCGTCCAGGTGACGACCAGGATCCCGGAGGGAACGACCTTGCCGGCGATCCCGGAGTCCGTCCGGGCACCGGTCAGGTGCTCGGCGGGGATCCAGAAGTCGACGTCACCGGGGCGCTGCACCAGCAGGCCGTGCTCGCCGAGGGTCAGATCGGCGCGGCTGCGGGTGCCCAGGCCGTGCGCGACGACCCGGTCCAGCCAGTTCCCCGCGGTGGTGGTGCCGTGGTACCGGCCACTGGTCTCCAGGATGGTCCGCCCGGCCCGTTCCGGCACGGCCGGCAGCGGGGGGATGCCGGACTGCAGGGTGCGCCGCCAGTTCCAGCCCTGGCGCATCAGCCAGTAGACCAGGCCGATGACCAGCAGCAGGCCGACCGTCCAGCCGAGGTAGCCGGGCCAGTTGGTGACCCTGGCCTGCTCCTGGGCCAGCAGGGCCACGGAGCTCACGCGAGCCCGCCCTGCTCGACCAGTTCACCGGCCAGCACGGTGGCGGTGCCGCGCAGGAAGGTGGCGTGCACCCGTCCGGGCAGGTCGAGGCCCTTGTAGGGGGTGTTGCGGGAGCGGGTGGCGAAGCTGTCGGGGTTCACGGCACCACGGTACGCGGGATCGAACAGCACCAGGTTGGCGGGCTCACCCACCGAGACCGGGCGGCCCTGCCCGGTGAGTCGGCCGATCCGGGCCGGGCGGTGCGACATCCGGTCCGCGACGCCCTCCCAGTTCAGCAGGCCGGTCTCGACCATGGTCTGCTGCACCACGGACAGCGCGGTCTCCAGGCCGACCATGCCCATCGCGGCCACGGCCCACTCGCAGTCCTTGTCCTCGGCCGGGTGCGGCGCGTGGTCGGTGGCGACGGCGTCGATGGTGCCGTCGGCCAGCGCCTTGCGCAGCGCCTGGACGTCCTCGGCGGTGCGCAGCGGCGGGTTGACCTTGTAGACCGGGTCGTAGGAGCGGACCAGCTCGTCGGTCAGCAGCAGGTGGTGCGGGGTGACCTCGGCGGTGACGTCCCAGCCCTTGCTCTTGGCCCAGCGGACGATCTCGACCGAGCCGGCGGTGGAGAGGTGGCAGACGTGCAGCCGGGAGCCGACGTGCGCGGCGAGCAGCACGTCGCGGGCGATGATCGCCTCCTCGGCGACGGCCGGCCAGCCGCCCAGGCCCAGCTCGCCGGAGACCTGGCCCTCGTTCATCTGGGCGCCCTCGGTGAGCCGCGGCTCCTGGGCGTGCTGGGCGACGACGCCGTCGAAGGCCTTCACGTACTCCAGGGCGCGGCGCATGATCACCGCGTCGTCGACGCACTTGCCGTCGTCCGAGAAGACCCGGACGCCGGCCGCGGAGTCGTGCATGGCGCCGAGCTCGGCGAGCTTCTTGCCCTCCAGGCCGACGGTGACGGCGCCGACCGGCTGCACGTCGCAGTAGCCGGACTCCTGGCCGAGGCGCCAGACCTGCTCGACCACGCCGGCGGTGTCGGCCACCGGGAAGGTGTTGGCCATGGCGTGGACGGCGGTGAAGCCGCCCTTGGCCGCCGCCTGGGTGCCGGTGAGGACGGTCTCGGCGTCCTCCCGGCCCGGCTCGCGCAGGTGGGTGTGCAGGTCGACCAGGCCGGGCAGCACGATCAGGCCGGTGGCGTCGATCTCGATGTCGGCCTCGGCGACCAGGTCGGTGCCGATCGCCCGGATCACACCGTCGGCGAGGTGGAGGTCCTGCGGGGCCCCGCCGAGGACCTGGGCGTTGCGGATCAGGTAGGTGGTCACTGAGCGGTCTCCACGGAATCGGTGCGGGGGGTGTCGGTGAGGGTGGCTCCGCCGAGCAGCAGGTAGAGCACGGCCATCCGGATGGAGACGCCGTTGGCGACCTGCTCGACCACGGTGCAGCGCGGGGAGTCGGCCACCTCGGCGGTGATCTCCATGCCGCGGACCATCGGGCCGGGGTGCAGGACGATGCCGTGCTCGGGCAGCTGGGCCATCCGGACGCCGTCCAGGCCGTAGCGGCGGGTGTACTCGCGCTCGGTGGGGAAGAACGCGGCGTTCATCCGCTCGCGCTGCACCCGGAGCATCATCAGCGCGTCGGTCTTGGGGAGCACCCGCTCCAGGTCGTAGCTGACCTCGCAGGGCCAGTTCTCGATGCCGATCGGCAGCAGGGTCGGCGGGGCGACGAAGGTGACCTCGGCGCCGAGCGTGGTGAGCAGGTGGACGTTGGAGCGGGCGACCCGGCTGTGCAGGATGTCGCCGACGATGGTCACCCGCCGCCCCGCGAGGTCGTTGCCGGCGCCCGGGTTGAGGTGGCGGCGGATGGTGAAGGCGTCGAGCAGCGCCTGGGTGGGGTGCTCGTGGGTGCCGTCACCGGCGTTGATGACGCTGCCGTGCAGCCAGTCGGACTGCGCCAGGCGGGCCGGCGCGCCGGAGGCGTGGTGGCGGATGACGACGGCGTCGGCACCCATCGCCTGCAGGGTGAGGGCGGTGTCCTTGAGGCTCTCGCCCTTGGAGACCGAGGAGCCCTTGGCGGAGAAGTTGATGACGTCGGCGGAGAGCCGCTTCTCGGCGACCTCGAAGGAGGTCTTGGTCCGGGTGGAGTCCTCGAAGAACAGGTTGACGACGGTCCGGCCGCGCAGGGTGGGGAGCTTCTTGACGGCCCGGCCGGAGAGCTGGGCGAGTTCCTCGGCGGTGTCCAGGATGAGCAGCGCGTCGTCGCGGCTGAGATCGGCTGCGGACACGAGGTGGCGCTTCACGCGGGCTACTCCGGGAGGTGCGGTTCGGTGGACTGGGCGGCCAGGGCCTGGGAGGAGCGCGCCGCGAAATCGCGGTCGCCGACGAGCACGGCGTCGACGCCGTCGCGGTCGGCCAGGCGCACCTGGACGGCTTCGCGCAGCGAGGTGGGCAGGTTCTTGCCCACGTAGTCGGCGCGGATGGGCAGCTCGCGGTGGCCCCGGTCGACGAGGACGGCGAGCTGGACGGCGCGGGGGCGGCCGATGTCGTTGAGGGCGTCCAGCGCGGCGCGGATGGTGCGGCCGGAGAAGAGCACGTCGTCGACGAGGACGACGAGCCGGCCGTCGATGCCGCCGGGCGGGATCTCGGTGTGCTCCAGCGCGCGGGCGGGCTTCAGCCGCAGATCGTCCCGGTACATGGTGATGTCCAGGGTGCCGAGCGGGATGTCGCGCCCGGTGATCTGGGCGAGCCGGGTGTGCAGCCGGCGGGCGAGATGGACGCCTCTGGTGTGGATGCCGAGCAGCACGACGTCCTCGGCGCCCTTGGCGCGCTCGACGATCTCGTGCGCTATCCGGGTGATGACCCGGGCGATGTCCGTGCCGTCCAGCACCTGGTGCGGCGGCCGCGGCGTGGTTTCCTGGTGTGCGGTCATGCCGAAGCGGACCTCCTTCCCCGCCTCACTGGACGGGCCTTAAAGGATGTCTGGGACACCCGGCCTGACTGCGGCGCGGGCTCCGGTCATCCTACAGCGTCATTTGTGGCCAACCGACGGCCATCATTCCGCTCCCTGCGGTTCACGCACCGGACGCACCGGTGATGCGGCCCATTCGCACGACTGCCCCATTCGGCTTGACGCAACTACCTCACTCTACGTAACCTCACAGTGAGTTACGAGACGGACGTCGAACCCACCGGTAGCGGCGTCGGCACATCGCCCGTGACCCACCACTGAACGCGAAGCAATCTCGTCCGGGGAGATCAATGTCCAGCGACTACGCGAAGCAGCTCGGAGGCAAGCTCCGAGCCATCCGCACCCAGCAGGGGCTCTCCCTGCACGGTGTCGAGGAGAAGTCCCAGGGGCGCTGGAAGGCAGTCGTCGTCGGCTCGTACGAGCGCGGCGACCGTGCGGTCACCGTGCAGCGGCTGGCCGAACTGGCTGAGTTCTACGGGGTCCCGGTGCAGGAGCTGCTGCCCGGCGGCACCCCCGGCGGCGCGGCCGAGCCGCCGCCCCGCCTGGTCCTGGACCTGGAGAGACTGACCCAGGTCCCGTCCGAGAAGGCCGGCCCGCTGCAGCGCTACGCGGCGACCATCCAGAGCCAGCGCGGCGACTACAACGGCAAGGTGCTGTCGATCCGCCAGGACGACCTGCGCACGCTGGCCGTGATCTACGACCAGTCGCCGTCCATCCTCACCGAGCAGCTGATCTCCTGGGGCGTGCTCAACCCCGACGCGCGCCGTGCGGTGCGCGAGGAGGAGGCGAGCTGAGGCTCGCCGTACCGGCTCCCGTCGGCCCTCCCCGCCGGTTCCCCCTCGCGGGGGCGGCGGACCGCTGACGGCGGACCGCTGACGGCCGACCACCGACGGCAGGCTCCTGACGGCGGACCGCCGACGGCGGGACCCTGGCAGCCGACAACAGCAGAAACGTCACGGCGCGGCCCCCGCGAGGGGTGCCGCGCCGCGGCGCGCTCCGGGACCGCTCTCCGGGACGCTCAGCAGACCGTCTCCAGCCGGTACCCCGGCTCGGCGGCCACCCCGTCCAGCCGCACCGGCCCCTCGGCGGGCGCCCAGACCCGGCCCTCGCTGGCCCAGGCCCAGGCCGTCGGCCGGTACTCGCCGCAGGCCGCCGCCGACCCCTGGGCGCCGTGCAGCACCGCGAGGCCGGGCAGCTCACGGGCCAGTCCGGCGCAGAGCACCGCGCAGAGCAGTTCGAGGTCCTCGTCGTTGATCCGGACGACGCCGTCCTCCCACTGGAGCACCCGGGCGGCCGCGGCCAGCCGCCCGCCGGGCGCGTCCACCGACAGGCGCAGCTCGTAGACCCCGCTGCCGGCGCCGAGCAGCATCCGGCGGAACACCTCGGCGCCCCGCTCGTAGGCACCGCGCACGGCGTCGTCGCGCTCCCCGTAGAGCCGGCCGTCGAGCAGCAGGTCGGCGTGGCGCAGGGTCAGGCCGTTCTCCCGGGCCCGGACCAGCCGGGGGACGAAGTCGCCGGCCAGCTCCTCGCCCTGGTAGGCGAGCAGTTGGGTGCGCAGCGGCGGGTTGACCAGGTAGCGGTCGCGGGCGGCCGGCTCGGCCGGGTCGAGGCCGTGCAGCAGGCAGAACTCGGCGAAGTCCTGCGGGTGGAACATCCGGGCCCGGACGGTGTCGAAGCGGTGCCGGGCGTCGGCCAGCAGCTCGGCGGTCTCGGCGAGGTACCGCTCGTGGTCGGCCGCGTCGGACAGCCCCCAGGCGCGGGCCCGTTCGAAGTCCGCGGGGCTGGTGAGCACGCCGATCACGAAGGCCTGGCCGGCACCCTCGGCACGCTGCCGCTCGCAGGCCCCGTCGCGGTCGGCGGCGGCCCGCGCGCGGAGCCGGGGGCGGGAACCCGAGGCGGTGCAGTCGGGGGTGCGGCGGGCGCGGCCGTTGCGGCTCATCGGGGCTCCTCGGACGGGGCGGGCGGGGCGGGGCGGCGGCGGGTGGTACCGCCGACCTTGTCCTCCCCCGCCCCGCGTGGCGCACACGTACGACGTGTCACAGGACTGTAACCGAGGGTGAAGCAGGTGTTTGGAGTCACGCACGGTTGTGCGGCCCGACGCCCGCGCCCCGCGCTCCCGTCCCACGCGCGGCGCACCCGTTACTGGGCGTGCACGCCCGCTCACGCCTCCCCGGCTCGCCCCGGCGTGCCCCTACCGCGGCAGCCGGGCCAGCTGGCGCGACTGGGCGACCAGGCGGCCGGTCTCGTCCCACACCTCGGCGTCCTCCTCGAAGTACCCGCCCGCCACGTTCCGGGTGGCGTGCACGAGCCGCAGCCAGCCCGGCGCGGGCTTGGCGCGCAGGTGCACGGTCAGCTCGACGGTCGGCGCCCAGCCGGGCATGCCCAGGTCGAAGGTGACCGGCGGCAGCGCGTCGGCGGCCAGCAGGAGCAGCAGCGGGTCGGGGCTGCGGCCGTCGGCGAGCCGGAACCAGCCCTGGATCCGGCCGGTGCCGGAGGGCTGCCCGAGCGCCCAGCCGACGGTCGCCGGATCCAGCCGCATGTCGAACCGCTCCAGCAGCGCGGCCTGGGTGAGCAGCTCCTTGGGCGCGTGCTCGACACCGATGCACTGGTCCGGCGGCGGCAGCTGCGGCGGAACGGCGCTGGTGCGCACCTCGCCGTCGTGGGCGGCGAGGTCGCCGTGGCTGGCGACCACCCGCAGCCGCTCCACGCCGTCCTGGCTGAGCGCGGCGGTGCCGGTGGACAGCGAGCGGCCGGTGCGGATCACCTCGGTGCGCACGGTGGCCGGACCGGGGACGGCGGCGGAGAGGTAGTAGCCGCTGATCGAGACCGGGTCGGCGTGGCCGGCGCTCTCCGGGCGCGCGGTGTGCGCCAGCGAGAGCGCGTGGCCGGCCACGGCCAGCAGCAGTCCGCCGTTGACGCCGCCGCCGATCTGCCAGCCGGCGCCGAGTTCGCCGTCGTACCGGCCGGCCTCGTCCGGGTGCGGGGTGAGGGCGATGCCCTGGTCGAACTCGCTGCGGATCACCGTCGTCATGGGGGGTGGCCTGCCCTTCGCTGCGGGGGTCGCCGAGGGCGCGGGCCGTCGGCGCACCAGGTTACTGGCGAGTAGGCACACCATACGCCGCCCGGATGAACACGCACGACGGCCGCCGGACCGTTTCCGGTCCGGCGGCCGTCTGCGCGGTGCGCGCGGGGTCAGCGGCGGATGCTGGGCTTCAGCTCCATGAAGCGGGCCAGCAGGCCGTTGACGAACGCCGGGGAGTCGTCGGTGGAGTACTCCTTGGCGATCTCCACGGCCTCGTCCACGACGACCGCGTCGGGGACGCGGTCCTCCCAGATCAGCTCGTACGCGCCGAGCCGCAGGACGTTGCGGTCCGCGATCGGCATCCGGTCGAGCGTCCAGCCGACCGCGTACTGCGAGATCAGCTCGTCGATCCGGCGGGCGTGCTGGACGTAGCCCTCGACCAGCTCCATGGTGTACTCGCCGACCTGCGGGGTGCCCTCGTCCGGCTTGGGCTCCCGGGCCCGGGCCACCCAGTCGGCGAGGACCGTCAGCGGGTCGACCCCGCGGTGATCGGCCTCGAACAGGATCTGGAAGGCTCGCGTGCGGGCCTTGGTGCGTGCGGACGACACGGACTTACTTCACCCGGCCGAGGTAGCTGCCGTCGCGGGTGTCGACCTTGACCTTCTCGCCGGTGGTGACGAACAGCGGCACCTGGATCTCGGCGCCGGTCTCCAGCTTCGCCGGCTTGGTGCCACCGGTGGAGCGGTCGCCCTGGACGCCCGGCTCGGTCTCGGCGATGAGCAGCTCGACCGCGGCCGGGAGCTCGACGTACAGCGGCTTGTTGTCGTGCTGGGCCACCAGGGCGTCGAAGCCCTCCAGCAGGTACTTGGCGGCGTCGCCGACCACGCCCGGCTCGATGGCCAGCTGGTCGTAGGTGTCCATGTCCATGAACACGAAGTTCTCGCCGTCCTTGTACGAGAACTGCATGGTGCGCTTGTCGACGTTGGCGGTCTCGACCTTCACACCGGCGTTGAAGGTCTTGTCGACGACCTTGCCCGAGAGGACCTCCTTGAGCTTGGTGCGCACGAAGGCCGGGCCCTTGCCGGGCTTGACGTGCTGGAACTCGACGACGGACCAGAGCTTGCCGTCCAGGTTGAGGACCATGCCGTTCTTGAGATCGTTCGTGGAAGCCACGGGCGCACTTACTCCTGGATATAGCTGTCAAGGAACCAAGGGGTCGCGTCCTGTGCGCAACTGCCTCACAGGGCGAGGAGCTCCTTGGTGGTGATGGTGAGCAGCTCGGGCCCGCCCTCATCCAGGGGGCGCACGACGAGCGTGTCCTCGATCCGGACCCCGCCCCGCCCCGGGAGGTGGACCCCCGGGCCGACGGTGACCGGTACGCGGCTGTCCAGTTTACCCATGTCCGTGGGGCCGAGGCGCGGGGCCTCCCGGATCTCCAGGCCGATGCCGTGGCCGACCGGGTGCGGCGAGCCCTCGGTGTGCCCGGCGGCCCGGAGGATCTCCCGCGCGGCCCGGTCGGGCACGCACTGTTCGACCCCCGGCCCGAGCGCCTCCCGCCCGGCCCGCTGGGCACGGAACACCAGCCGGTGCAGCTCGACCTGCCAGGGCGCCGGGGCCGCCCCGATCACGAAGGTCCGGGCGGTGGACACCCCGTAGCCCCGGTACTGCGCACCGAGCACCACCGTCAGGAAGTCGCCCTCCTCCACCCGCCGGTCGGTCGGCTGGTGCGCCGGCTGCCCGGAGTGGCTCCCGGTGCCGACCGAGACCGGGAACGCCGCCCGGTCCGCGCCGTGGTCGATCATCCGGCGCTCCAGCTCCATCGCCAGGTGCCGCTCGGTGCGGCCGACCAGGATCGACTCCAGCAACTCGCCGAGCGCCTGGTCGGCGATCTCCGCGGCGATCCGCAGGTCGGCGATCTCGTGCTCGTCCTTGACCACCCGCAACCGCTCCACCGCCTGCCCCACGTCCACCAGCCGCACCCCCTCGGCCAGCCCGGCCACCGCCCGGTGCCGGGTGACCGTCAGATCGTGCTCCTCCACCGCCAGCCCCGCCACCCCCAGCCGCGCCGCCGCGGACGCCGCGGCCAGCGCGGTGTCCGCCCCGGCCACCACCGGCACCCGGGTCACCGCGGGGGCGATCAGGTGCTCCCCCGTATCGTCCGGCGGCAGGTCGTCCGGCAGCGCGAGCAGCACCCGGTCCCGGGTCAGCAACAGCGACGCCCCGCACGGCGGGCACCCGGTCAGGTACCGCACGTTCGCCGCCCTGGTGATCAGCGCCGCGTCGGCCCCGGACGCACCACAGTGCTCCCGCAACCGCTCCCGGCGGCCCGCGTACGCATCAGCCATGCGTCGAGCCTACGAACCCATCCCCCGATCCGCCCGCCGAACGCCCCCACCCGGGCCGCGGCCGATCCCGGTCACCGTTCCCGGAGCACGTACCGATCTCCCCCGTGCCACGGGCGACGGCGGACAGGCTCCCCCGGAACGACGGCACTCGCCCCGTCGCGGGGGCCGGGAAGTCGGCCCGTCCGACTTCCCGTGCGGGCCACCGGGCCGCTCCGCCCGCCCGGTCAGTGGCCTCGCAGCTCCCGTAGGCGGGCGCGGTTGCGGTCGGCCAGGGCCGGGTCCCCGAGGTCCTCCGCGAGCTCGACGAGCAGTGCCCGGGCGGCTTCCTCCTTCTTCGACTGGCCCAGTTCCCGAGCCCGCCCGGCGCTCCGCTCCGCCGCGCCGACCGCCGCCTCGGGCCGGTTCAGCGCCCGCTCGGCCAGGGCCTCGACCAGCGGCAGGCGCATCAGCATCGGAGCGTCGTCCTCCTGACCGGCCAGTGCGGTGGCGTCCCGGAGCACGGCCAGCGCCTCCTCCGCCCGCCCGGCGGCCACCAGGGCCTGGGCGAGGTTGTAGCCCTGCACCACCACGCCGTGCGGGTCGCCCTCGTTGGCCCGCCGGGCGAGCGTGAACAGGTCCACGGCCCGCTGCGGCCTCCCGTCGGCGAGGCAGAGCAGGCCGTCGGTCTCCCACAGCACGCCGGCCAGCCTCGGCTCGTCCACCTCCGGCAGCAGGGCCGTCGCGGCCGCCAACTGCTCGGTGGCGAGCGGGTACTGGGCGCGCTCGTAGTAGGCGCGCCCGAGTTGGTTGCGCATCCGGATCACGGCGTCCGGCCGGCCGTCCGACCGGGCCGCCTCGATGCCGAGCAGATGGCTCTCGACCCAGTCGCCGTAGTGCTTGCGCCCGTGGTAGAGCGGCCAGAGCGACTCGCACAGCCGCCACACCTCGCCGTGCCACCCCTGCTCGGCGGCGGCCCGGACGGCCCCCAGCAGGTTGGCCCGCTCGCTCTGCAGCCACTCCAGCGCGTCGGTTCCCGACCCGAACCCGGGCAGTGCCGTCTCCTCACCGCTCTCCTGGAGCCGGAAGCGGTCGCCGATCGCCCGGTCGGCCAGCGCCGCGCGGCCGCGGTAGTAGGCGACGATCCGGGCCAGCAGCTCCAGCCGGCCGGGGAACTCGTGGACCGCCCCGACCGCGTGCAGCCGGACCAGCTCGTGGGCGCGGTAGCGGCACTCCGGCCCCTCCTCCGCGACGTCGTCCAGCAGGTGCGCCGAGCGGAGGTCCGCCAGACCGTCCGCCACCCGCGGCACCCCCACCGCCTCGGCCAGCTCGGCCGAGACCACCGGGCCGGGGTTGACACCCAGCAGCCGGTAGAACTGAAGGGTGTGCTCGGGCAGCCGCCGGTGGACGGTGTCGAGGACGTCCCCGACCGCGCCCTCCTCGTTGCTCAGGGATGACAATCCGTGCTCCTTGTCGGTCAGTTCGGCCAGTACCTGACTCACCCGGAGTTCCTCGCGGTCGAGCAGCCGGAAGCCCACAGCGTTCAGTGCCAGCGGCAGGCCGCCGCAGAACTCGACCAGCCGCTCCAGTTCGGCGTCCGTCCCCCGGTCCGGGCCCAGCCAGCCGCGGACCAGCTCGCTTCCGGCGCCGGTCGAGAGTGGGTCGAGGCGCATCACCTCGGCGCCGTCCAGCGCCAGCCCGGGCAGCCGCCGTCGGCCCGCCGCCACCAGCAGTCCGGTGGCCGGCAGCAGCGCCCGGACCTCGGCGGCGTGCTCGACGTTGTCCAGGAAGACCAGCACCTCACGCCCGGCCGCCGTCACGGAACGGAACGCCGCGGCCCGTTCGGCCGGTGCGTCCGGCACGAACGGAAGCCCGAACCCGCGCAGGAAGCCGCCGAGCACCTCGCCGAGGTCCACCCCGTCGAGGCGCCGGTGGGCGGCGAGGTCGGCGTACAGCTGGCCGCCCGGGAAGTGCGCCGTGGACCGGGCCGCGAACTGGGCGATCAGTTCGGTCTTGCCGACACCGCCGAGGCCGGTGAAGGCCACGACGGTCGGGCGGACGTCGTCCAACCGACCCAGCACGGCCTCCAGGCGGGCGAATTCGCCCTCCCGGTTGACGAAGGCCCGGCGCGGGCCGCGGATCTGCCGCGGCACGCCGATCCCGGGCGCCGCCATGACGATCGTGTCGGCCTGCATCACCGTGCCGTGGACCGTGCCCGACACGGTGTTGACCGTCCGGTGGCTTTCCGTCATCCGAGCGCTCCCTCCACCCCGTCCGAGTGCCGGGCCCCAGCCTACGGCGGGAGTTGAGGTGGCGTCAGGTGGTGCTGTCGGGGTGGGGTGGCTGGCAGGTGGGGCACCAGAAGAGGTTGCGGGAGGCGTGCTGCTCGGTGCGGATGTCGGTGGCGCAGATCAGGCAGGGCTGACCGGCGCGGCGGTAGACGTAGACCTCGCCGCCGTGGTCGTCGACGCGGGGCGGGCGGTTCATCGCCTCGGGGGTGTGCTCGGGGCGGACGGTGTCGATGCGGCCGGCGCCCACGCCCTCGCGCATCAGGGTGACCAGGTCGGCCCAGACCGCGTCCCACTCGGCGCGGCGCAGGGCGCGGCCGGGCAGCTGCGGGTCGATGCCGTGGCGGAACAGCACCTCGGCGCGGTAGACGTTGCCGACGCCGGCGAGCACCTTCTGGTCCATCAGCAGGGCGGCGACCGTCGTCCGGCTGCCGGCTATCCGCCGCCAGGCGGCGTCCGGGTCGGCGTCGGCGCGCAGCGGGTCAGGGCCGAGGCGGGCGGCGACGGCGGCCTTCTCGGCGTCGGTGATCAGCGCGCAGGTGTTGGGGCCGCGCAGGTCGGCGTAGTGCTCGTCGTTCTCCAGGCGCAGCCGGACCAGGCCGACCGGCTCGGGCACCGGGCCGTCGGCGGTCGCGCCGAAGGTGAAGCCGCCGTACAGGCCGAGGTGGACGTGCACCCAGGCGTCCTCGCCGAAGCCGAGGAACAGGTGCTTGCCGGTGGCCTCGGCCGCGACCAGCTCCCGCCCGTCGATCAGCTTGGCGCCGTCCGCGAAACGGCCCTGCGGGCTGCTGGCGCGGACCGGCCGGCCGCCGAAGGCACGGTGGTTCTCGGCGGCGAGGCGGTGGATGATGTGGCCTTCCGGCACGGGCGCGGCTCCCCCCGGTGGATCGTTCAGGACCCGTCCATCATCGCAGCCGGCACCGACAGTCCGGCCGGGCCCGCGGAGCCGCTCAGCGCACCGGGATGCCCATCAGCCGGGCCAGGATCACCCGGTCGAGTTCGGCGGCCGTGGCGGCGACGTCGAGGTGGGAGTTGTCGATGATCGGCAGGCCGGAGTTGTACCAGCCGGCCATCCGGCCGTGGATCCGGGCGACCTCCTCGTCGCCGAGCCGGCGGTTGCCGCTGCGCCGGGCGTTGCGGCCGAGCACCGAGTCCAGGCTGGGCAGCAGCACCACCGGGATCATGCCGGGCCCGATGTGCCGCTTCCAGCCGCCGAGGCCGATGGCCGGGCGGTCGGGGAAGACGGCGTCGTCGATGATGCAGGAGATGCCGTTGGCGAGGTAGTTGCGGCAGGCGAAGCCGCAGGTGCGGCGGGCCAGCCGGTACTGCGCCTCGGACGCGTTGTTCCAGCCGGACTGCGGGTTGGCGAAGCCGGACTGCACCCATTCGCGGACGTCGTCGAGGCTGATGTGCGCGGTCGGCGTGGGGCGCCGCTCGGCCCAGTAGCGGGCGACGGTGGTCTTGCCGGCGCCGGCCGGGCCGATCAGCAGCACCGCGATCGGCCCGGTGGCCGCGTGCTGCTGCGGCGGCCGGGCGGGCAGCTGGACGGGCGCGCCGGACGGCAGCACGAAGTGGCCGGTGGAACCGGCGGGCACCGGCGCTGGCACCGGCGCGGACGCCGGAACGGGCACCGGCACGGGTGCGGACGGGGGCACGGGAGCCGGCGCGACCGGTGGGACGACCGGTACCGGAACGGTCGGCGGACCGGACGACGAGGACGCGGGCCCGGGCACGGGATACGCCGGGGCTGCCGGGGCTGCCGGGGCTGCCGGGCCCCCCGGAGCCCCCGGGACCGGCGGAGCGACGGGACGCGGGGGAACGGGCCCACCCCCGGTGTACTGCGTCACGGCCACCTCCCGACTTCCCTCAGCGGGGACACTACACGCCGGTGCGGCGGTGGACACAGTCCGCCGCCGCACCACCGCTGGTCACCGCCCCGGCCGGGAACCGAGGGGCACCGACGCCCCCGTCAGCCCGAAGCGAGCTGGTCGGCCAGCGCCCGCAGCGCGAGCTCGTACGAGCCGATCCCGAACCCGGCGATCGTGCCCGAGGCCACCGCGGAGATCACCGAGGTGTGCCGGAAGGTCTCCCGGGCGTACGGGTTGGAGATGTGCACCTCGATCAGCGGCGCGGTGCGCTGCGCGGCGGCGTCCCGCATCGCGTAGGAGTAGTGGGTGAACGCGCCCGGGTTGATCACCACCGGCACCCGGCCGTCGGCGGCCTCGTGCAGCCACTCGACCATGGTCTGCTCGGAGTTGGTCTCGTGCACCTCGACCTCGAAGCCCAGCTCCTTGCCGAGCGCCGTGCAGCGCTCGACCAGCCCGGCGTACGAGGTGGAGCCGTAGACGTCGGGCTCGCGGCTGCCGAGCCGGCCGAGGTTGGGGCCGTTGAGCACCAGCACCCGGGTCACGAGGACACCTCCGCGTAGGCCGCCACCAGCAGGGACGGGTCGGGGCCCTCCAGCACGGAGGTCTTGCCGAGGCCGTCCAGCACGATGAAGCGGATGAGGTCGCCGCGCGACTTCTTGTCGATCTTCATGGCGTCCAGCAGCTTGGGCCAGGCGTCCGCGCGGTAGCTGAGCGGCAGGCCGACCGAGGCGAGCACGGTGCGGTGCCGGTCGGCGGTCTCGTCGTCCAGCCGCCCGGCCAGCCGGCCGAGTTCGGCGGCGAACACCATGCCGATCGAGATGGCCGCGCCGTGCCGCCACTTGTAGCGCTCGTTGCGCTCGATGGCGTGGCCGAGGGTGTGGCCGTAGTTGAGGATCTCGCGGCGCCCGGACTCCTTGAGATCGCCGGAGACGACGTCCGCCTTGACCTGGATGGCGCGCCGGATCAGCTCGACGGTGTGCGGCCCGGCCGGGGTCTTGGCGCCCTCCGGGTCGGCCTCGATCAGGTCGAGGATGACCGGGTCGGCGATGAAGCCGCACTTGACGACCTCGGCGAGGCCGGAGACGTAGTCGTGCCGGGGCACGGTGTCCAGGGTCGCGAGGTCGGCCAGCACGCCCACCGGGGGGTGGAAGGCGCCGACCATGTTCTTGCCCTCGGCGATGTTGATGCCGGTCTTGCCGCCGACCGCCGCGTCGACCATGCCGAGCAGCGTGGTGGGCATGGAGATCCAGCGGACCCCGCGCAGCCAGGTGGCGGCGACGAAGCCGGCCAGATCGGTGGTGGCGCCGCCGCCGAGGCCGACGACCACGTCGGTGCGGGTGAACCCGGTCTGCCCGAGCACCGACCAGCAGTACGCGGCCACCTCGGCGCTCTTCGCCTCCTCGGCGTTGGGCACCTGGAGGGCGATCGCCTCGTAGCCCTCGCCCGCCAGGTCCTCGCGGATCGCGTCGGCGGTGGCGGACAGCGCCTCGGGGTGGATGATCGCCACCCGCCGGGCCCGGGTCCCGATCAGCGGCGCCAGCTCGCCGAGCAGCTGGTGCCCGATCAGCACGTCGTACGGGTCGTGGCCGGCGCTGCCGCCGACGTGAATCCGGACGGTGTCGGTGTCAGTCATGGGGGGTCTTCAGCTCCAGTGCTTCCAGTACGGCGTCCGCGACCTGCTCGGGGGTGCGGCCGGCGGTGTCGACGACGGCGGTGGCCACCTCCAGGTAGAGGGGGCGGCGGGCCTCCATGAGCTCGCGCCAGCGGGCCCGCGGGTTGACCGCCAGCAGCGGCCGGGGGGCGTCCAGGCCGACCCGCTTGACCGCGTCGGCGAGCGGCACCTCCAGGAACACCACCGGCAGGGGGCGCAGCAGTTCACGGGTGGGCCCGGCCATCACCGCGCCGCCGCCGAGCGCGAGCACGCCGGGGTGGCTCGACGCGGCGGTCCGCACCGCGGCCGTCTCCAGGGCGCGGAAGTGCGGCTCGCCCTCGTCGACGAAGATGTCCGGGATCGGCTTGCCGGCCTGCTCCTCGATGTCCGCGTCGGTGTCGCGGAAGCCGACGCCGAGGCGCTCGGCGAGGACCCGCCCGACGGTGGACTTGCCACTGCCGGGCGGGCCGACCAGCACAATGGCCGGTGAGGTCATCGGACGATCAGGTGGTCGAGGTAGCTCCGGACGTTGCGCCGGGTCTCCGACACGTGGTCGCCACCGAACTTCTCGTTGACCGCGTCGGCGAGCACCAGGGCGACCATCGCCTCGGCGACGATGCCGGCCGCCGGCACCGCGCAGACGTCGGAGCGCTGGTGGTGGGCCTTGGCCGGCTCGCCGGTGCGCACGTCCAGGGTGCGCAGCGCGCGCGGGACGGTCGCGATCGGCTTCATCGCGGCGCGCACCCGCAGCAGCTCGCCGGTGGACAGGCCGCCCTCGGTACCGCCGGAGCGGCCTGAGACGCGCTTGGCGCCCTCGGGGGTCGGCACGATCTCGTCGTGCGCCAACGAGCCGGGGACGCGGGCCAGCTCGAAGCCGTCGCCGACCTCGACGCCCTTGATCGCCTGGATGCCCATCAGCGCGGCGGCGAGGCGGGCGTCCAGTCGGCGGTCCCAGTGGACGTGCGAGCCGAGGCCGACCGGGACGCCGTAGGCGAGCACCTCGACGACGCCGCCGAGGGTGTCGCCGTCCTTGTGGGCCTGGTCGATCTCGGCGACCATCGCCTTCGAGGCGTCGGCGTCCAGGCAGCGCACCGGGTCGGCGTCCAGCTTCGCCTCGTCGGCGGGCAGCGGCAGCACGCCGGCCGGGGCCTTGGCGGCGGCCAGCTCGACCACGTGGCTGACGATCTCGATGCCGCAGGTCTCCTTGAGGTAGGAGCGGGCGACGGCGCCGAGCGCGACGCGGGCCGCGGTCTCCCGGGCGCTGGCGCGCTCCAGGATCGGGCGGGCCTCGTCGATCGAGTACTTCTGCATGCCGGCCAGGTCGGCGTGGCCGGGGCGCGGACGGGTCAGCGCCTCGTTGCGGGCGAGACCGGCGAGCACCTCGGGGTCGACCGGGTCTGCCGACATGACCTGCTCCCACTTCGGCCACTCGGTGTTGCCCACCATGACGGCGACCGGACTGCCCATGCTGAGGCCGTGCCGGACACCGCCGAGGAAGGTCACCTCGTCCTGCTCGAACTTCATCCGTGCGCCGCGACCATAGCCGAGCCGGCGGCGCGCCAGCGCGTCGGCCACCATGGCGGTGGTGACCGGTACACCGGCGGGCAGGCCCTCCAGCGTCGCGACGAGTGCGGGGCCGTGCGACTCCCCCGCCGTCAGCCAGCGCAACGTACCCAACGGAGCTCCTTCATCAGCGGACCGGCGCGGCGCTGCCGCCACCCGCCCGGGCTTGCCTTCTCCCCGAATCCTTTCATGCCGCACCGGCCGACCGGCCGCGGAGTCCGGTCACCGGACAGCATTCGGCCGACCGGCGGACGGGAATGGCTGGTCGGCATGCCCCTGACACGACCGCTCCCGACCCCGGGGCCGCCTCGGACGGCCGTCCCGCGCCGCCTCAGCCCGCCGCGAGCGCGGCCTCGCCGGCGGCGCGGATCGCCGCCAGCGGCCCCGGGGCGCGCCCGGTGAAGAGCTCGCTCTGCAGCACCGCCTGGTGCACCAGCAGGTCGAGCCCGCCCAGCACGGTCGCCCCGCGCTCGGCGCACGCGCCGGCCAGCTTGGTCGGCCACGGGTGGTACAGCACGTCGAAGAGCGCGCCCGGCTCGGCGGGGAGGTCGCCGGCGAAACCGTCGGTGGCCCCGGCCGGGGTGGTGGCCACGGTGAGCGGGTGGGCCAGCGCCTCGGCGCCGCGCGCCCAGTCGGCGGTCCGCACCGCCACGCCGAGCCGCTCCCCGAGCTCCGCCATCTCCCGGGCCCGCTCGGGGCTGCGGACGTGGACGGTGACCTCGTGGGCCCCGAGCCGGGCCAGCGCGGCCAGCGCGGAGGAGGCGGTGGCCCCGGCGCCGAGCACCGCGGCGGACGGCACCTCGGTGATGCCGCGCTCGCGCAGCGCGTTGACCAGCCCGGGCACGTCGGTGTTGTGCCCGACCCTGCGCCCGTCGGCGGTGAACACCAGGGTGTTCACCGCCTCGACCGACCGGGCGGTGGCGCTCACCTCGTCGAGCAGCGGGATGACCGCCCGCTTGAGCGGCATGGTGAGCGAGCAGCCCGCCCACTCGGCCTCGTCCAGCCCGGCGACGAAGCCGGGCAGCCCGGCCTCGTCCACCTCGAAGCGGTCGTAACGCCAGCCGTCCAGGCCGAGCGCCGCGAAGGCGGCCCGGTGCAGGGCGGGCGACAGCGAGTGGGCGATCGGCGAGCCGAGGACGGCGGCCCGGTGCTTGCTGGTCACGCTGGTGCTCTCTCCCGGTCCGGCCCCGCTGGGGCGGTCGGTCACTTGGTGGTGCAGTGGATGGCGACCGGGTCGAACTTCTGGCCCGCCGCCGTGCAGTACGCCTTGACGTTGTTGGCGTGCTCCGTGTCCGTCTCCGCGAACAGGGTCGAGGTCGGCGACATCGCGATGAAGTACAGCCACTTGCCGTCCGCCGGGTTCAGCGTCGCCTTGAGCGCGTCGTCGCCCGGGTTGGAGATCGGCGTGGGCGGCAGGCCCGGGTTGATGTACGTGTTGTACGGGTTGGAGCCGTCGTTGATGTCCTTCTTGTCCAGGTTCTTGGTGCCCAGCGCGTACTGCAGCGTGGTGTCCATGCCCAGCTTGCCGTTGACCTTGCCCTTGTCGGCCAACCGGTTCTGGATGGTCTTGGCCATCTTGGCGAAGTCGTCCTTGTTGTTGCCCTCGGCCTGCAGGATGCTCGCCTCGATGACCACCTCGTAGCCGGACTTGAGGCCGATCTTCGACGCCTCCGCGTCCAGCCCCGAGTAGCGTTCCACCGCGTTCTTGACCATCTGCTTGAGCAGGTCCTCGGGCTTCATGCCCTCGGTGATCGAGTAGCGGGTCGGCCAGAGGAAGCCCTCGATGTTGCCCTTCGCGTACGCGGGCAGGCCGAGGTTGTTGATCTGCTCCTTGGCGACGTTGGCGGTGGTGCCCTTGGGCAGCTTCAGCCGGTCGTCGATCAGGCCGTAGGTGGCGATGGAGGTCAGGCCCTCCCGGATGATCAGCTTCTCGCCGCCGTTGGCGTCCACCAGGAACTGCACGGCCCCCTCGGCGGACATCTCCTTCGGCATGCTGTAGGCACCCGGCTGGATGGTGGAGCACTTCACGTTCTTGTCGCAGGCCGCGCTGAAGGCGTCGATGCTCTTCACCACGCCGGCCTGCTTCAGCGCCGCACCCATCTGGCTGCCGGCCGCGCCCTGCTTGATCTCCACGTTGACCGAGCCGGAACCCGGGCCGGGGAAGTCCGGCGCCGGGCCGAAGTGGTCCTTGTAGAAGCCGTAGCCGAACCAGCCCGCGCCACCCATGGCGCCGAGCAGCACCAGGGCGACCACCAGGCAGGCGCCGCCGTTGCGCCGGCCCGACTTCTTGCCCTTCTCCTTGCGCTTCTTCTTCGCCTCGCGGGAGTCGTCCTCCTCGCCGAGGAAGCCGCCGTGCCCGTCCCCGTCCGCGCCGTCCTCGTGGTACTCGTCCTCGGCGTACTCGCCCTCGTGACCGTCCCACTCGGCCTCGGCGTGCTCACCGCCGTCGGCGGGCGCGACCGGGTCGGCGCCGGCCTCCAGCGCGGCGGCTTCCGCCTCCCAGTCGATGCCGTCCGGACCGGGGCCGGAGGGCTGCCCGGCGGCCGGCTGCTGCTCCTGCCGCGCCGGAGCGCCCTGCTGCGGAACGGCCTGCTGGGGAACGCCCTGCTGGGGCGCACCGTGCTGCGGCATGCCCTGCTGCGGATACCCCTGCTGCTGGCCGCCGAACGGCTGCTGGCCCATGCCCGGCTGTCCGCCCATACCCGGCTGGCCGCCCATGCCCTGCTGCGCCATCTGCTGCTGGGGATAGCCCTGCTGACCCCCCACACCCTGCTGCGGGAAGCCCTGCTGCTGCGGATAGCCCTGCTGCGGCACCTGCTGCTGCGGGTACCCCTGCTCACCGCCGTACTGCTGCTGGCCGCCCATGCCCTGCGGGTTCATGCCTTGCGGGTTCACGCCCTGCTGGTCCATGCCCTGCTGCGGCATCTGCTGCTGGGGGTAGCCCTGCTGACCGCCGTACTGCTGCTGGGACTGCTGGGGATGCTGCTGCCACTGCCCGTCCTGCGAGCCGGGGACCGGCTGCTGACCGCCGTACCCGGGGTCTCCCGGATTCCACGGCTCGGAGCCCTGGGGGCCGTAGCCCCGACCCAGATCGGTCATTGATCCCCTTATACCGACGGAGACGACCGGAGGATCGGCCCGGTCGCCCGGGACGGCGTCCCGGCTGCTTGTCGAACCGGCGTGCTAGCGCAACACCTGGACGGAGACGCTACCGTACCGCAGTCAGGTGCCCGATCGGGGCGCCGCCCGCCCGCTACGGCGCCCCCGGCGAGGCCGGAGCGGGCGGGGAGGCGGAGGCCGAGGCCGAGCCGGTCGCCGACGCCGGGGCGCTCGGCGAGGCCCGGTTGGCGTTGAACTCCGCGACGTTCTTCTGCTGCACCTCGAAGCTGTCGGTGAACCGGGTGTCCCCCGGCTTCACGGTCACGAAGTAGAGCCAGTCCCCCGGCGCCGGATCCACCGCCGCCATGATCGCCTGCCGCCCCGGGTTGGAGATCGGCGTCGGCGGCAGCCCCGCGTGCTTGTAGGTGTTGTACGGGGAGTCGAGCCGGGTGTCGGTGACGCTGGTGTTCAGCGTGGAGCGCCCCATCGCGTAGTTGATGGTGGAGTCCAGCTGCAGCGGCATGTTCCTGGCCAGCCGGTTGTAGATCACCCGCGCGACCTTCGCCATGTCCTCGGGGTTGTCGGCCTCCCCCTGCACCATGCTGGCGATGGTCACCAGCCCGTACAGCGACTGCCCGAGGTTGGTCGCCACGACCTCCGCGTCGTCCCGGGCGTACTCCTTGCCCGCCCGGTCGACCATCTGCTTCAGCAGGTCGACGGCGGTGGTGTCGTCGGTGACGGCGTACGTCGCGGGGAACAGGTAGCCCTCGGGGACGCCGTTGGCGCTCTCCGGCAGGCCCAGCTCGGCGGCCTGCTCCTTGACCGTCCGCTCCGCGGTGCCCGCCGGGAGCTGGAGCTTCTTGTCGATCGCCGCGTAGATCTGGCTGCCGCGCCATCCCTCGGGAATGGTCAGGCCGTTGGCGTTGGCCGGGTCGATCAGCACGGCCAGCGCCGCCGCCGCCGACATCTTGAGCCGCAGCGTGTAGGTGCCGGGCTGGATCCGCCCGGCCGCCGCCGCACTGCCCCGGGCGGCCCGGGTGAAGGCGAGCGAGCTGGCCACCACGCCGTTGCGCACCAGCGCCGAGGCGATCTGGCTGAGCCCGGCGCCCTCCGGCACGGACACCTGCACCGAGCCGGACCCGTTGCCCGCGTAGTCGGCGGCGGCCGGCGGCTTGCGCTGCCCCTGGATCCAGCTGAACCCGGCCAGCCCGATCCCGCCGAACACGGCGATCAGCGAGAGCGCGGTCAGTAGACAGGCCAGTCCGTTGCGCCGTCGGCGTGGATCCGGCGCATCGGGGCGCGGGGCGGGCGCGCCCGGCGGGCGGCCCTCCGGTTCGGTCGCCGGCGCACCGAGGTGGCCGGGGCTCAGGCCGGGTGTGAGGTCCAGATCGGTCACGGCGGCGTCCCCTCGGCGGTCCGCGTGGCACGCGGAACGACGGCAACGGCAGAGGGGTCCGTGCGGACGCGCGTCCGCACGGACCCCGCCGTGGGGCGGGTGGAAAGCGCGGGCGCACCCCCCCCCGGGCGCCCACACCCGGGGGGGGGCGCCGCCCCC
>NZ_JBHVPZ010000038.1:0-53496 GCF_042887135.1 Kitasatospora sp. NPDC057965 | reverse complement strand
GGTGCGCCCCACCGGGGTCCCGGGGGCGCCCCCGGGGCGGCCCGCGGCCCCCCCCCCCCCCCGCCCCCGCCCGGGGGGCCCGGGCGCCCGCGCGCCCCCCCGCACCCCTCTTCGGGACGTTAGAACAGGCCGGTCAGCCCGCCGCCTCGACGCTCTCACCGGGCGGGCGTCCGCTCACCCGTTCGGACTCAAGGGCGGTCTGCAGGATCACCACCGCGGCGGCCTGGTCGACCACCGAGCGGCCCTTCTTGGCCTTGACCCCCGAGGCGCGCAGCCCGTGGGTCGCGGTGACCGTCGACATCCGCTCGTCGACCAGCCGGACCGGCACCGGCCAGAGCCGGTTGGCGAGCCGGGCCGCGTAGCCGCGCACCTTCTCGGCGGCCGGGCCCTCCTTGCCGCTGAGCGAGCGCGGCAGCCCGACGATCACCTCGATCGCGCCGTACTCCTCGACGATCGCGGCGATCCTGGCCTGCGACTTCACCCCGGCCGGGACGGTCTCCACCGGGGTGGCGAGCACCCCGTCGGGGTCGCAGGACGCGACCCCGATCCGGGCGTCCCCGACGTCGACGGCGATCCGCCGCCCGCGCCGGAAGGGCTTCTCCTCGAACTCCATCAGAACGCGGACCCCATCAGGAGGCACGCTCCGCGACCAGGCCGCGCACCGCGGCGACGGCCTCGTCGATCGCGGCCGGGTTGGTGCCGCCGCCCTGGGCGACGTCGTCCTTGCCGCCACCGCCGCCGCCGAGGGTCTTGGCGGCGGTGCGGACCAGCTCGCCGGCCTTGATGCCGCGGCCGCGGGCGTCCTCGTTGGTGGCGATCACGGTCAGCGGGCGGTCGTTGGCGACGGTGAAGGCGGCGACCACGGCCGGGCGCGAGCCGAGCCGGCCGCGCACGTCCAGGACCAGCTTGCGCAGCTCGTCCGCGCCCGTGCCGTCGGCGACCCGGGCGGCGACCACGGCGATGCCGTGCACGTCCTCGGCCGAGTCGGCCAGGCCCGCGGCGGCCGCGAGCACCTTCTCGGCGCGGAAGCGCTCGATCTCCTTCTCGGCGTCCTTGAGCTTGGCGAGCATGCCGGAGATCTTCTCCGGCAGCTCCTCCGGACGGCCCTTGACCAGCTCGGTCAGCTGGGCGACCACGGTGTGCTCACGGGCCAGGAAGCGGTAGGCGTCGGCGCCGACCAGCGCCTCCACCCGGCGCACGCCGGAGCCGATCGAGGACTCGCCGAGCAGCTTCACCAGACCCAGCTGGGCGGTGTTGCCGACGTGCGTGCCGCCGCACAGCTCCTTGGAGAAGTCGCCGATCGTGACGACGCGGACCTCGTCGCCGTACTTCTCGCCGAACATCGCGATGGCGCCGGCCTTGCGGGCCTGGTCCATCGTCATGACCTCGGCGGTGACCTCCAGCTCGCGGGTCAGCACGTCGTTGATCTTCTGCTCGACGTCGGTCAGCACGCTGCCGGGCACGGCGGCGGGCGAGCCGAAGTCGAAGCGGAAGCGGCCCGGGGCGTTCTCCGAACCGGCCTGGGCGGCCGTCGGGCCGAGCGCGTCGCGCAGCGCCTGGTGGGTCAGGTGGGTGGCCGAGTGGGCGCGGGCGATGGCCCGGCGGCGGTCCACGTCGATGGTGGCGTACGCCGCGGAGCCGAGCACGACCTCGCCGAACAGCACGCCGCCGGAGTGCACGATCACGCCCGGGACGGGCTGCTGCACGTCGCGGATCTCGACGACCGCGCCGGAGTCCAGCCGGATCCGGCCGTGGTCGGCGAGCTGGCCGCCGCCCTCGGCGTAGAACGGGGTGCGGTCGAGGATGAGCTCGACCTCGTCGCCCTCGGTGGCGGCCGGCGCCGGAACGCCGTTCACCAGCAGGCCGACCACGGTGGCCTCGCCCTCGGTGAGGGTGTAGCCGGTGAAGACGCTGGCGCCGGACTTGTCGGCGACCTCGCGGTACGCGGCGACGTCGGCGTGGCCCATCTTCTTGGCCTTGGCGTCCGCCTTGGCGCGGTCCCGCTGCTCCTGCATCAGGCGGCGGAAGCCGGCCTCGTCGACCTGCAGGCCCTGCTCCTCGGCCATCTCCAGGGTCAGGTCGATCGGGAAGCCGTAGGTGTCGTGCAGCTTGAACGCCTGGTCGCCGGAGAGCACCGCGCCGCCGGCCTGCTTGGTCTCGGTGACCGCGGCGTCCAGCAGGTTGGTGCCGGCCTTCAGGGTCTGCAGGAAGGCCGTCTCCTCGGCGGTGACGACCGTCTCGATGCGCTTGCGGTCGGCCTCCAGCTCCGGGTACTGCGGGGCCATCGCCTTGATCGCGATGTCCGTCAGCTCCTTGGCCACCGGCTCGGTGGCGCCCAGCAGGCGCATGTTGCGGATGGCGCGGCGCAGGATGCGGCGCAGCACGTAGCCGCGGCCCTCGTTGCCGGGGGTGACGCCGTCGCCGACCAGCATCAGCGCGGTGCGGATGTGGTCGGTGACCACGCGCAGCGAGACGTCCGCCTTGTGGTCCGCGCCGTAGGCGTGGCCGGTCAGCTCGGCGGCCCGGTCCAGGATCATCCGGCTGGTGTCGATCTCGAAGAGGTTGTCGACGCCCTGCAGGATGGCGGCCAGGCGCTCCAGGCCGAGGCCGGTGTCGATGTTCTTGCTCGGCAGGTCGCCGAGGATCTCGAAGCCGTCCTTGCCGTCGCCGTGGCCGCGCTCGTACTGCATGAAGACCAGGTTCCAGATCTCCAGGTAGCGCTCGCCGTTGACGGCCGGGCCGCCCTCCTCGCCGTACGCGGGGCCGCGGTCGTAGTTGATCTCCGAGCACGGGCCGCACGGGCCGGGGACGCCCATCGACCAGAAGTTGTCCTTCATGCCCAGGCGCTGGATGCGCTCGGCGGGCACGCCGATGACCTCACGCCAGATCAGCTCGGCCTCGTCGTCGTCCTGGTAGACGGTGATCCAGAGCTTCTCCTTCTCCAGGCCGTAGCCACCCTCCGCGACGGGAGTGGTGAGCAGCTCCCAGGCGAACTTGATGGCTCCTTCCTTGAAGTAGTCACCGAAGGAGAAGTTGCCGCACATCTGGAAGAAGGAGCCGTGCCGGGTGGTCTTCCCGACCTCCTCGATGTCCAGGGTGCGCACGCACTTCTGCACGCTGGTCGCGCGCGAGAACTGCGGCTTGACCTCGCCCAGGAAGTAGGGCTTGAACGGGACCATGCCGGCGTTGACCAGCAGCAGGGTGGGGTCGTCGGCGACCAGGGACGCCGACGGAACGACGGTGTGGCCGCGCTCCTCGAAGAAGCGCAGCCAGCGGCGGCGGATCTCTGCCGACTCCATTAGTGGTCCTTCCGGTTGGTACCGCCCCGCGGCGGAATCGCGCGTCGGGGCGTCTTCTCGATGGCTTGGGGGGTGGTGCGGGGACCGTCCGAGGACGATGCGCGGGTACTGCTGGACGGAGGCAGGGCGGCGGCCGGGCTCCCGGGCGCCGCCGAGATAGCTCGGTACCGGGGCTCGCCGCGCACGACACCGCGGCGACGCGGCTCGACGACGGCGGTGCCCTCCAGTCCGAGGTCCTCTCGCAGCTGCTCCTCGCGCTCGGTCATGCCGGTCCGCACGTCCTGCGCGAACTGCTTGGCCCGGTCGCCCAGCTGCAGCGCGCCGCGGGCGGCGGTGCCGGAGAGGCTGTCCGGGGTGAGCCGGTGCACGGCCTCGTTGGCCTTGTTCATGGCCCAGACGGTGGCGCCGGCGCCGACCGCCATCCAGAAGATGCGTCGCACCATGCCGTCAGCCCCTCACCGCGCGCCGGACCCGGGAGAGCAGACCGCTCCTGGGGGCGGTCGCGGCCCGGACCTCGGCCCGGATCAGCCGGGCCAGCTCCTCGCGCTCGGCCGGCTGGGTCGGCAGCGTGGCCGTGCCCTGCTGCTTGGCGACCGCCTTGCGCACGCCGTAGCTGAACGCCGCGACCTTGACCAGCGGACCGCCCAGGGTGGCCGCGACGGTGGAGGAGAGCGCGTTGGCGTTGGCCGCCGCGTCCTGCACGTTGGCGGTGATCTCGTCCACCCGCTCCAGCTGCTCGTTGGCGCTGCGCACCGCGGTGCCGGCGTCGGTCAGCAGCGGCACCGCCTGCTCGGTGACGGCGGAGACCAGGACGGCGGCCTCCTTGAGCACCCGCGACAGCCGGACCAGCACGACCGCGAGCAGGGTGACCAGGACCGCCCAGAACACGGCGACGAGCAGGCCGGCCAGCTCTCCCACGGACACCTTTGCGCGCTCCCTCGCTGTGCGTACCTCAGGGCACCCATGCCCTAGGGAACCCTATCGCGACCGCGCGCGGTTTCCGGACCGGGTTTCCCGCGCGGGGCACGCGGCGATCCGACCGGATGTGCGATCCGCGCGCGTAACCCACCCGCCGGTCACCTCGTTCTGCCGGGCAGGCCGCGGCCACGCGGCCCGGACGGGCGGACGCCCTGGCCACCCCCGGCCCGGGCCTCGACGCGGGGAGCAGGGTGTGGAGGGGGAACCGACACCGCGACCGGAGGGGCCGCCGCCGGGGCAGGAACGTTTGCTCCGGGCCCGGCTGTCGGTCTTCGCGGGCGGCTTCGACGCCGACGCGGCCGAGTACGTCTGCGCCGGCGCGGGCATCGACCCGGACGAGTTGCCCGGACTGCTCACCGGACTCGTCGCCCGGTCCGCCCTGCTGCGCGAGCGGAGCCCGCACGGCGTGCGGTTCCGGCTGCCGGACGCCGGCCGTGCGGACGGGCGGCGACGGCTGCGCGCCGCCGGCGAGGAGCGCCGGCTGCGGCGGCGCCACCGGGACTGGTACCTGGGCGTGGCCACCTGGGGCGAGGTCGAGTGGTTCGGCCCCCGGCAGGCGGAGACCGCCGAGCGCACCGCCCTGGTGCACGCCGACCTGCGGGCCGCCCTGGAGTTCTGCCTGTCCGAGCCCGGCGAGCAGCGCACCGCCCTGCTGCTGGCCGGCACCCTCTGGTTCTACTGGGCCGGCTGCGGCCACCCCGCCGAGGGGCGGCGCTGGCTGGAACGGGCGCTGGCACTCGACCCGGAGCCCACCGAGGCCCGTGCCACGGCGCTCTGGGCGACCGGCTGGACGGCCGCACTGCAGGGCGATCCGGCCGCCGCCCGGGCCGCCCTGGAGGAGTGCCGCCGCCAGGCGCTGGCCACCGGCGACGACCGCGCGCTGGCCCGCGCCGTGCACCGGCAGGGCTGCGCCGCGCTGACCGGCGACCGGCCGGCCCGCGCCGCCGAGCTGTTCGAGGAGGCGCTGCGGCGCTACCGCGCCGTCGGCGAGCTGGACAGCAACGTGCTGTTGGCGATGGTCGGGCTGGGCACCGCCCAGCTGCGCCGGGGCGACCGGGAGCGCGGCGAGCTCCGGCTCGGCCGGGCCCGTGAGCTGTGCGAGCGGTACGGCGAGCAGTGGGCGTACGCGTACGGACTCCACGCGCTGGCGTACGCGCGCTGGCTGAACGGTGAGATCCGCCCGGCCCGGACGCTCGCCCGGGAGAGCGTCCGGCTGCACCGCCGCTTCAACGACCGGGCGGGCATCGGGCCGGCGCTCGACCTGCTGGCGCGGCTGGAGGGCGGGCCGCTCCCGCCCGGGAATAGTTGAAACTTGTCCGGTGCTGGAGGGGGCGGAACCACCGTACGGAAGGAGCACCCCGTGGCCAACATCGCCGACGACTACCGCATGGCGAACTTCTACTTCGACTCCAAGGCGTACACCGACGCCGCCCGGATGCTCGAAGGAGTGCTCGCCGAGGAGCCGGCCAACCTGTCGGTCCGGCTGCTGCTGGCCCGCAGCTACTTCCACTCCGCCCAGCTGCGCAAGGCGGAGGCCGAGCTGCTCCGGATCCTGGAGGCCGACCCGGCCGAGGACTACGCCCGGCTGATGCTGGGCCGCACCCTGGAGCGCCAGGGCCGCGCCGAGGAGGCCCGCCCGCACCTGCGGCTGGCCTCCGCGATGACCGGCGAGTCGTACTGACCCACCGCGACACCGCCCGGGGCACCACCCGGGACCGTCCGGACACCACCCGGACAAGGGGCGAGCCCCCGCCGCCACAAGGGCGACGGGGGCTCGCTGGGGTACTGCAGGTGATACCGCTCGCGGGTCAGCGCGAGTAGTACTCGACGACGAGCTGCTCGTCGCAGATCACCGGGACCTCCTTGCGCTGCGGCGCACGGTCCAGACGGAAGGCCAGGGCCTTCAGGTTGACCTCGAGGTACTTCGGGGTCTGGCCCTCACCCGCGTTGCCACCCTCACGGGCGACCTGGAACGGGACCTTCTCCTTGCTGCGCTCGCGGACGGTCACCACGAAGCCCGGCTTCATCTGGTACGACGGCTTGTTGACCTTGCCGCCGTTGACCTCGATGTGGCCGTGGACGACCATCTGACGGGCCTGGTAGATGGTGCGGGCGATGCCCGAACGCAGCACCAGGGCGTCGAGGCGGGTCTCCAGCTCGGCGACGAGCGCCTCACCGGTCTTGCCCTCGGCCTTCTTCGCGCGGTCGAACGCGCGCGCCATCTGCTTCTCGCTCAGGTCGTACTGAGCGCGCAGCCGCTGCTTCTCGACCAGACGGACCTTGTAGTCCGAGTTCTGCTTGCGGCCACGGCCGTGCTGGCCGGGCGGGTACGGGCGGGCCTCGAAGTACTTGACGGACTTCGGGGTCAGCGGCACGCCGAGCGCACGCGCGATCTTGACCTTGGGGCGCTTCTGGTTCGCCATGAACCAAACCTTCCTTGCTTACGAATACGGCTTCACCAGGTGTTGACGGAGGTCGCACGTCGCGGCCCGGAGAAAACCCCACTGCCCGAGGGCAGTGCGATCAGCCGCTCTCCGGAGCCGGGCACGAGATGTGCTTGTCACACGGAAATCGAACCGGGAACCGGTTCGCCCGCGACACCGAAACGGTGCGCGACGCTCCTGGTACGGACCTCCCGGAGGAGGCCGACGGCCGATGTCCCGCTGGTGCGGCCGGTCGGCTGGGTCTCCCCCGCCGCCGTCCCGGGACATGGCACTCCGCCCGAGTATACCGGCAGATCACCCGTCCTTTGACCCGGGCTCCTCCTGGCCCTTCGGCTCCCCCGTGGGCGCCGCCTTCGGCTCCTTCTTCGGCTCCGCCTTGGAAGCCCCCTTCGACGCCGCCCTCGGCTCCCCGCGCAGCCGCGCCCTGGTCCACTCCACCACGTCCGCGTAGCGCGCCTCCCCGCCGTGCCGGGTCGGCTGGTAGTACGCCTTGCCGTGCACCGCGTCCGGCGCGTACTGCTGGGCCGCGATGCCCTCCGGCAGGTCGTGCGGGTAGCGGTACCCCTTGCCGTGCCCCAGCTTGCCCGCGCCGCCGTAGTGCGCGTCCCGCAGGTGCGGCGGCACCGGCCCGGCCAGCCCCTGCCGGACGTCCGCGAGCGCCGCGTCGATCGCCAGGTACGCGGCGTTCGACTTGGGCGCCAGGGCGAGCGCGATGGCCGCCTGGGAGAGGATGATCCGGGCCTCCGGGAAACCGATCAGCGCCACCGCCTGGGCCGCCGACACCGCGGTCTGCAGCGCCGTCGGATCGGCCAGGCCGACGTCCTCGCTGGCCGAGATCATCAGCCGCCGGGCGATGAACCGCGGGTCCTCCCCCGCCTCGATCATCCGGGCCAGGTAGTGCAGCGTGGCGTCCACGTCACTGCCCCGGATCGACTTGATCAGCGCGCTGGCCACGTCGTAGTGCTGGTCGCCGTCCCGGTCGTAGCGGACCGCCGCCTGGTTGACGGCGGTCTCGGTGGTGGCCAGCGTGATGCTCGCCTCGCCCTTCTCCAGCGCCGCGCCGGCCGCCGCCTCCAGCGTGGTGAGCGCCTTGCGGGCGTCCCCGCCGGCCAGCCGCACCAGGTGGTCCTCGGCCTCCTGGCTCAGCTCCACCGCGCCCTCCAGGCCGCGCTCGTCGGCGACCGCGCGGCGCAGCAGCGCCCGCACGTCGTCGTCGGTCAGCGACTCCAGGGTCAGCAGCAGCGAGCGGGAGAGCAGCGGGGAGATCACCGAGAAGTACGGGTTCTCGGTGGTCGCGGCGATCAGGGTGACCCAGCGGTTCTCCACGGCGGGCAGCAGGGAGTCCTGCTGGGCCTTGGAGAAGCGGTGGATCTCGTCGAGGAACAGCACCGTCTCCCGGCCGGTCATGCCGACCGCGCGGCGGGCGCCGTCGATGACCGCGCGGACCTCCTTGACCCCGGCGGTGATCGCGGACAGCTCGACGAAGCGCCCCTCCACCGCCTGGCTGATCACGTGCGCCAGCGTGGTCTTGCCGGTCCCGGGCGGGCCCCACAGGATCACCGAGCTGGTCGCCGCCGGACCGCGCGAGCCCGCGACCAGCCGGCGCAGCGGGGAGCCGTCCTTGAGCAACTGCCGCTGGCCGGCCACCTCGTCGAGGGTGCGCGGGCGCATCCGCACGGCGAGCGGCGCGCGGCCGGGCTCCTTGCTCTGGCGTTCCTCGGCGGCGGCGGTGAAGAGGTCCGGTTCGTCCACACCGGAAGCCTATGCGAGCCCGCCGACAGCACGGCCCGGCCGGCGCCCGCGCCACTACTCCCCGAGGCCCGCCGCGTGGTCCGGGACGTAGCGCTGGAGGTCGCGCGGGGGCCGCTGGTAGCCGCGCGAGGCCGGGCGCCGCGGCAGCTCGATCCGCGGCGGCTTCACCTCGCGGTAGGGCAGGGTGGAGAGCAGGTGGGCGATCATGTTGATCCGGGCCCGCCGCTTGTCGTCGCTCTCCACCACGTTCCACGGCGAGTCCGGGGTGTCGGTGTGCAGGAACATCTCGTCCTTGGCCCGCGAGTAGTCCTCCCAGCGGCTGATCGACTCGACGTCCATCGGCGAGAGCTTCCACCGCTTCATCGGGTCCTCAAGACGGTCCCGGAAGCGTCGCTGCTGCTCGGTGTCGCTGACCGAGAACCAGTACTTGCGCAATAGCAGGCCGGACTCGGTGAGCATCCGCTCGAAGGTCGGGCACTGCTGCAGGAACTGCCAGTACTCCTCCTCGGTGCAGAAGCCCATCACCTTCTCCACCCCGGCCCGGTTGTACCAGCTGCGGTCGAACAGCACGATCTCCCCGGCGGCCGGCAGGTGCTCGACGTAGCGCTGGAAGTACCACTGGGTGCGCTGGCGCTCGGTGGGCGCGGGCAGCGCGGCGACCCGGGCGATGCGCGGGTTCAGGAACTCCGTCACCCGCTTGATCGCGCCGCCCTTGCCGGCCGCGTCGCGCCCCTCGAACACCACCACCAGCCGGGCGCCCTCGGCGCGCACCCACTCCTGGAGCTTCACCAGCTCGTGCTGGAGCCGCAGCAGTTCCTGCTCGTAGGGCTTCCTCGCCAGGCGCTCGCCCGGGCCGGTCCGCCCGTCCGCGGCGCTCTGCTCGTGCTGGGCCTTCGCTGCCACCCGGGGGCCTCCGTTCGGTGGGGTACTGATGACCCTTCACCGTACGTCCTGGAACCGGTTCCCGCAGGTCGGGGGGACCGGCCGGGCAGCGGCCGCCCCCTGAACCGCCGCTGCCCGGCTCCCCCGTGGGCCGGTCCGAGGACCGAGCGACCAACCATGACCCAGACCTGCCGGACGGGTCCAATTTCCGGTTCCATAACCTGGGGGCATGGATGTCGACACCCGCCTGCTGCGCAGTTTCGCCGCGGTCTGCGAGGAGGGTCAGCTGACCGCGGCGGCGGCCCGGCTGTTCGTCTCCCAGCCGACGCTGACCAAACAGATCCGCCAGCTGGAGAGCCAACTCGGGGTGGAGCTGTTCGAACGGTCGCGGCGCGGCATGGCCCCCACCCGGGCCGGCTGGGCGCTGGCCGCGCACGCCGGGGCACTGCTGGCGGGCTGGGAGGAGGCGCTGCGCGCCACCCGGGCGGCCGCGGCGGACCAGGGCTCGACGCTGCGGGTGGGATTCGAGGGCGGCATCATCAACCTGATGTCCCGGCGCACGGTGACGGACTTCGGCCGCAGGATGCCGGGCTGGCAGGTGGAACTGCGGCAGAACAACTGGTTCGACCCGACCTCGGGCCTGGCCTCCGGCGAGATCGACCTGACGCTCTGGCACGCTCCGCCGTCGCTCTCCGAGCGGTACGGGGTGGCCGTGCTGGGCGAGGAGGCGCGCTGCGCGGCGCTGCCGGCCGGGCACCGGCTGGCCGCCCGTGCGGTGATCGACTTCGAGGAGCTGCTCGACGAGCCCTTCGTGGCGATCCCGCACGAGGCCGGGCACTGGCGCGACTACTGGCTGGCGGTCCGGGAGCGGGGCGGGCGACCTGTGCGGATCGGCGCAGTGGCGCACAACACCGACGAGTGGCTGGCCGCGGTGGTGTGCGGCCAGGGCGTCGGTTTCGCCCCGGAGACGATGAGTCGGCTGGCACCGCGCGAGGATGTCGCGTACCGGCCGGTGCGAGGGTTGAGCCCGAGCCAGGTCGGGCTGTACTGGCCGAAGGACCGGAAGCCGACGCCCGCCATGACCGCGTTCGTGCGCAGTTGCCGCGCCACGATAGGTCTCGGAGGAGAGCCGGCTCGCTCGGCCCGGACGGCCCCGTCGGGCTGGCCAGGGGCCGGCCGTCGGGCTGGGGCTGGGGGCTAGACGGCCTCGAAGGGCTCGGGGTAGTGGCACAGGCCCCGCGGGGAGCCGTCGTACGCGGGCAGCGCGAGCGCCTGGAAGTACTCCCCGGGCACCTCGAACGGACCGCTCACCTCGTGCCGTTGGGCCGGGATGAAACCGAAACGGCCGTAGTAGTCGGGATCGCCGAGCACGACGACGAGCTTCTCGCCGGCCTCCTCGGCGGCCGTCAGCGCGGCCCTGACCACCAGCTCGCCGACGCCTTTGCGCTGCCATTCGGGAGCCACGGCGACCGGCGCGAGCGCCAGCCCCCGGCCCTCGCCGACCCGCAGCCGGGTGAGCAGCGCGTGGCCGACCACCAGCCCGGAGTCGTCGACCGCGACCACCGACAGGTCGGGCAGCCAGGCCGGGTCGCGGCGCAGTGCGTCGACCAGGTCTGCCTCGTCGGGGCCGGGGAAGGCGGCCATGTGAACACGTCTGGTGGCGGGCGCGTCCTCGGGACACTCGATCCTGGTACTGACCTTCACAGGGGAACCCTCTCTTTGTCGCACACCGTTGTGGACCGGCCCCGGACAGCGGAAAACCGTCCGGGGCCGTGAAAGGTTAGCCGATGTCGGCCGACGGGGTGTCAGGCCTTCGGCTGGCCCTCCGACTTGCCGTCCTCGCGGGCCTTCGGCTGGGCGTCCACGCCGGCCTCTCGCCGCTGCGCCGGGGTGATCGGGGTGGGGGCGCCGGTCAGCGGGTCGCCGCCGGTGGACGTCTTCGGGAAGGCGATGACGTCCCGGATGGTGTCGTACCCACCGAGCAGGGTGACGATCCGGTCCAGGCCGAAGGCGACACCACCGTGCGGCGGCGGGCCGTAGTTGAAGGCGTCCAGCAGGAAGCCGAACTGCGAGGCCGCCTCCTCCTCGGAGAGGCCGATCGCGTCGAACGCCCGCTTCTGCACGTCCCGCTGGTGGATACGGATCGAACCGCCGCCCAGCTCCGAGCCGTTGAGCACCAGGTCGTAGGCGTTGGACAGGGCGCTGCCCGGGTCGGTGTCGAAGGTGGCCAGCGACTCCGCCGTGGGGGCGGTGAACGGGTGGTGCACGGCGTGCCAGCCCTGGAAGGCGCCCTTGTCGTCCTCGATCGGCTCGAACATCGGGAAGTCGACGACCCACAGGAAGGCCCACTGGGACTCGTCGATCAGCTCGCAGCGGCGGCCGATCTCCAGACGGGCGGCGCCGAGCAGCTCCTGGGAGGGGCGCTCCTTGCCGGCCGCGAAGAAGATCGCGTCGCCGTTCTTGGCGCCGGCGGCGGCGGCCAGGCCGGCCAGGTGCTCCTCGGAGAGGTTCTTGGCGACCGGGCCGCGCAGCTCGCCGGTCTCGGCGTCGATCAGCACGTAGGCGAGGCCGCGGGCGCCGCGCGCCTTGGCCCAGTCCTGCCAGGCGTCGAGCTGCTTGCGCGGCTGCGAGGCACCGCCGGGCATGACCACGGCGCCGACGTACGGGGCCTGGAAGACCCGGAAGTCGGTGCCCTTGAAGTACCCGGTGAGGTCGGTGAGCTCCTGGCCGAAGCGGACGTCCGGCTTGTCCGAGCCGTAGCGGCCCATGGCGTCGGCGTAGGTCATCCGCGGCAGCGGGTTCGGGATCTCGTAGCCGTGGACCTCGCGCCAGACGGCGCCGATGATCTTCTCGCCGAGGGCCAGGATGTCCTCCTGGTCGACGAAGGAGGCCTCGATGTCCAGCTGGGTGAACTCCGGCTGGCGGTCGGCGCGGAAGTCCTCGTCGCGGAAGCAGCGGGCGATCTGGTAGTAGCGCTCCATGCCGGCCACCATCAGCAGCTGCTTGAACAGCTGGGGCGACTGCGGCAGGGCGTACCAGTGGCCGGGCTGCAGGCGGACCGGGACGAGGAAGTCGCGGGCGCCCTCGGGGGTGGAGCGGGTGAGGTACGGCGTCTCGATGTCGAGGTAGTCGTTCTCCTCCATCACCCGGCGGATGATGTTGTTGACCTTGGAGCGCAGGCGCAGGCCCTTGGCCGGGCCCTCGCGGCGCAGGTCGAGGTAGCGGTAACGGAGGCGCACCTCCTCGTTGACCGTGCCGGGCTCGTACTCGGCGACCGGGAACGGCAGCGGCGCGGCCTCGGAGAGGACCTCGATCTCGCTGACGACGACCTCGACGGCGCCGGTCGGGATGTCCGGGTTCTCGTTGCCCTCGGGCCGCACCCGGACGTCGCCGACCACCTTGACGCAGTACTCGGCCCGCAGGCCGTGCACCGAGTCGAGGTCGCGGACCACGATCTGCACGGTGCCGGAGGCGTCGCGCAGGTCGATGAAGGCCACGCCGCCGTGGTCGCGGCGGCGGGCGACCCAGCCGGCCAGGGTGACGGTGGTGCCTGCGTGCTCCGGGCGGAGCGTGCCCGCGTCGTGCGTGCGGATCACAGCTGCTTCTCCTTCAGGGTGGTGACGAGTGCGTCGAGGGCGACGGGGTTCTGCTCGCCGGTGGTGAGGTCCTTGAGCTGGACGACGCCCTCGGCGAGGTCGCGCTCCCCCGCGACGAGGGCGAAGCGGGCGCCGGAACGGTCGGCGGACTTCATGGCGTTCTTGATGCTCTTGACGCCGAAGGCGAGATCGGTGGCGACGCCGGCCCGGCGCAGCTCGATCACCTTGGCGAACAGGACGTTCTTGGCCTCCTCGCCGAGCGCGACGGCGTAGACGGAGGTGGCGGCCGGCAGGTCGAGGGTGACTCCCTCGGCCTCCAGGGCCAGGAAGGTGCGGTCCACGCCGAGCGCCCAGCCGACCGAGGGCAGCGCCGGGCCGCCGATCATCTCGGACAGGCCGTCGTAGCGGCCGCCGCCGCCGATCGCGGACTGGGCGCCGAGGCCGTTGTGCACGAACTCGAAGGTGGTCCGGGTGTAGTAGTCCAGGCCGCGGACCAGCTTGGGGTCGTCGACGAAGGCGACGCCGTTCGCGGTCAGCAGCTCGCGGACCTTCTCGTCGTAGGCCTTGCAGTCCTCGCAGAGGTAGTCGCGCAGCATCGGGGCGCCGCCGAGCTGGGCCTGCACGTCCGCGCGCTTGTCGTCCAGCACCCGCAGCGGGTTGATCTCGGCGCGGCGGCGGGTGTCCTCGTCGAGGTCCAGGCCGGCCAGGAACTCGACCAGGGCGGCGCGGTAGACCGGGCGGCACTGCTTGTCGCCGAGGCTGTTGAGCAGCAGGCGGTAGTCGCTCAGGCCGAGCGCGCGGAAGGCGTCGTCGGCCAGGATGATCAGCTCGGCGTCCAGCGCCGGGTCCTCGGCGCCGATCGCCTCCGCGCCGACCTGCGAGAACTGGCGGTAGCGGCCCTTCTGCGCCCGCTCGTAGCGGTAGTAGGAGCCGGAGTACCAGAGCTTGACCGGCAGGTTGCCCTGCTTGTGCAGGTTGGCCTGGAGCGCGGCGCGCAGCACGGAGGCGGTGCCCTCGGGGCGCAGCGCGAGCTCGTCGCCGCCCTTGGTGGTGAGGGTGTACATCTCCTTGCTGACGATGTCCGTCGACTCGCCGACGCCGCGCGAGAACAGCTTGACGTCCTCGAAGACCGGGGTCTCGATGTACCCGTAGCCGGCCCGGCGGGCCGGGGCGGCGATCGCCTCGCGGACCGCCAGGAAGGTCGCCGAGCTGGGCGGCAGCAGGTCGTAGGTGCCCTTGGGGGCGGTGAAGGTGCTCAACTTCTCTTCCGTCACATTCCTCGTCGCGGGAAAGCCGGGGCGCCGGCCGCCCCCGCTGCCTGCCGGAGGTAGGGGTTGGTGGCGCGCTCGCGGCCGATGGTGGTCTGTCCGCCGTGGCCGGAGAGGACCACGGTGGCGTCGTCGAGGGGCAGGCACACCCGGGCCAGCGAGCGCAGGATCGCCTCGCCGTCCCCGCCCGGGAGGTCGGTTCGCCCTATGGAGCCGGCGAAGAGCAGGTCGCCCGAGAAGAGCACCGGGGGAAGGTCCTCGGCGCCGGGCGTCCGGAACGTCACCGACCCCTTGGTATGGCCGGGGGCGTGGTCGACGGTGAGGGACAGGCCGGCCAGTTCCAGCACGCTGCCGTCGGTGAGCTCGCGCACGTCGTCGGGCTCGCCGACGGTCAGCTCGCCCATCAGCTGGGTGCCCAGGGAGCGGCCGAGCGCCTTCTCCGGGTCGCTCATCATGTAGCGGTCCTCGGGGTGGATCCAGGCCGGCACGCCCTTGGCGCCGCAGACCGGGACCACGGAGGCGACGTGGTCGATGTGGCCGTGGGTGAGCAGCACCGCGACCGGCTTGAGCCGGTGCTCGCGGACCAGTTCCTCGACGCCGGCGGCGGCCTGGTGCCCCGGATCGACGATGACGCACTCCTCGCCCGGCCCCGGCGCGACCAGGTAGCAGTTGGTGCCCCAGGCTCCAGCGGGGAATCCGGCGATGAACACGCGCGTCCTTCGGTGTCGGTCTTCGGGGTCTTCGGCGTTCCTCGCCGTGGCGGCTTCGGCTGCGGCTACGAACTGTGATGTAGGGGCAGCCTACCGGCGGTGCGGGCCCGGTTGCGAACCAGATGGGCGTGACAGGTTCACTTCGAGCTGAACGGTTCACCCCGTTCTTACGGTCGCGGTCCCTACACTTGGCCGCCGATGAGTGCGATGATCCGCATCGGCGTCGCACACAGACGAAGCCCCCACATCCGCGATCAGCACATCCGTAGGAGACAGAGCCGGTGGTCAGCAGCGAACAGCGACGGCGGCAGCTCGCCCGGGATAAGTACGAGCGCCAGCAGGAGCGCCGGGTCGCCGCGGCGGCCGCGCGCAAGCGGCGCAACACGATCCTCGGCGCGTCACTCGCCGTGGTCGTGCTGGCGGGTGGCGGCACCCTCTTCGCGACCGGCGCCTTCGACTCGGACGACAAGAAGAAGGACGGCGCCACCGCGCAGGCCGCGCCGACCCCGACCGAGCCCAGCGTGCCGACCCGCAAGCCGGTCGAGGGCTGCGGAGAGCCGGCGCCGGGCACCCCGAACGGCAAGAAGTGGCAGGCCGAGCCGGCCCTGACCGTCGACACCAAGGCCACGTACAACGTGACCCTGGACACCAACTGCGGCAAGGTGACGCTGGCGCTGGACGCCGCCAAGGCGCCGCACACGGTGAACTCCTTCACCTTCCTGGCCGGCGAGCAGTACTTCGACCACACCAAGTGCCACCGGCTCACCACCGGCGGCATCTTCGTACTGCAGTGCGGCGACCCGACCGCCAGCGCCACCGCTCCGGGCGGCACCGGCGGCCCGGGCTACAAGTTCGCCGACGAGAACCTCACCGGCGCCAAGTACCCGGCCGGCACCGTGGCGATGGCCAACGCCGGCCCGGGCACCAACGGCAGCCAGTTCTTCCTGGTCTACAAGGACACCGAGCTGTCGCCGAACTACACCCCGTTCGGCACGATCACCGGCGGTCTGGACGTGCTCCAGAAGATCGCCGCCGCGGGCACCCTGGAGGGCGGCGGGGACGGCCACCCGATGGCCGACGTCACCCTCAACTCGGTGACCGCCGCGAAGGGTTGACCCGCTCCGGGGCGGTCCTGGAGCGCCGTCGCGGCGCCCCCGGACCGCCCCGGACCGAAATCGCCCGGCCCGGATGCGGACAGCACCGGGCCTGGTCGCCTATGTTGGCGTTGTATAGGGTGCCCAGACCCGCCGGCCGTCACCCTCGGCAGCAGAAGAACACGGCGGACGGGGACGGCGGACTCATCGGTCCGCCGCACATCAACTGTGGACGACGGACGCGTACCGCCCCGGCGCGGGCGCGACGTCATGTGGAGGACGCGCTATGAGCAGCGACCCGTGGGGCCGTGTCGACGAGCAGGGCACGGTCTACGTCAGGACCGCGGACGGCGAACGCGTCGTCGGCTCCTGGCAGGCCGGCTCGCCCGAGGAGGCGCTCGCCTACTTCGAGCGCAAGTACCAGGGCATCGAGGTGGAGATCGGCCTGCTGGAGAAGCGGGTGCGCACCACCGACCTGGCCGCCAAGGACGCCCAGGCCGCCCTGGAGCACCTGCGCGAGCAGGTCACCGAGGCGCACGCGGTGGGCGACCTGGCGGCACTGGCCCAGCGGCTGGACACGCTCGCCGGCCAGATCGAGAGCCGTCGCGAGGAGCGCAAGGCGGCCCGGGCCAAGGCCCAGGACGAGACCCGCACCGCCAAGGAGGCGCTGGTCGCGGAGGCCGAGCAGCTCGCCGAGTCCACCCAGTGGCGGGAGGCCGGCGACCGGCTGCGCGCCCTGGTGGACACCTGGAAGGGCCTGCCCCGGCTGGACCGCAAGAGCGACGACGAGCTGTGGCACCGCTTCTCGCACGCCCGCTCGGTCTTCTCCAAGCACCGCAAGTCGCACTTCGCGGCGCTGGACGCCGAGCGCGAGCAGGCCCGGCTCACCAAGGAGCAGCTGGTCGCCGAGGCCGAGGCGCTCTCCTCGTCGACCGAGTGGGGCGACACCGCGGCCGGCTACCGCGACCTGATGGCCCGCTGGAAGGCCGCCGGCCGCGCCCAGCGCGACGTCGAGGACGAGCTGTGGGCGCGGTTCCGCGGCGCCCAGGACGTCTTCTTCCAGGCGCGCAGCGCGGTGTTCAGCGAGCGTGACGCCGAGCAGGTCGCCAACCAGAAGCTCAAGGAGGCACTGGCGGCCGAGGCCGAGACGATCCTGCCGATCACCGACCTCAAGGCGGCCAAGGCGGCGCTGCGCGAGGTCAATGAGCGCTGGGAGGCGATCGGCCACGTGCCGCGCGACGTCCGCCCGAAGCTGGACGGCCGGCTGAACGCGGTCGAGCGGGCCATCCGCGAGGCCGAGGACGCCGAGTGGAAGCGCTCCAACCCGGAGGCCAAGGCCCGTGCGGCCGGCATGGTCGGCCTGTTCGAGGCCAAGGCGGACAAGCTCCGCTCCGACCTGGACAAGGCCCGCGCGGCCGGCAACGCCGCCAAGGCGGCCAAGCTGGAGTCCGAGCTGGCCGGCGTCCAGGAGCTGCTGGAGCAGGCGCACCGCAGCCAGGAGGAGTTCAGCGGCTGATCCGGCCGCGGACACCACGCGAAGGGCCCCCGGGGAGCGATCCCCGGGGGCCCTTCGCGTCGCACGGCCGCGTCGGGCTCGTGCGGACCGTGCGGCGCGGCTACTTGCGGGCCGAGGTGACGCGGTAGACGTCGTAGACGCCCTCGACGCCGCGGACCGCCTTGAGGACGTGGCCCAGGTGCTTGGGGTCGCCCATCTCGAAGGTGAAGCGGCTCATCGCCACCCGGTCGCGGGAGGTCTGCACCGCCGCCGACAGGATGTTGACGTGCTGGTCGGACAGCACCCGGGTGACGTCCGAGAGCAGCCGGGAGCGGTCCAGTGCCTCGACCTGGATGGCCACCAGGAAGACCGAGGACTGGGTGGCCGCCCAGTCGACCTCGATCATCCGCTCGGGCTGCTGGCTGAGCGCCTCGACGTTGACGCAGTCGGCGCGGTGCACCGAGACGCCGTTGCCGCGGGTGACGAAGCCGACGATGGCGTCGCCCGGCACCGGGGTGCAGCAGCGCGACAGCTTGACCCAGACGTCCTCGACGCCCTTGACGATCACGCCCGGGTCGCCCTTGGCCCGGCGGCGCACCGCGCGCCGGTTGTCGTGGGTCGGGGTGGCCGTCTCCGCGAGGTCCTCGGTGGCACCCTCCTCGCCGCCGAGCGCCTGCACCAGCTTCTGGACGATGCTCTGCGCGGTGACGTGGCCCTCGCCGATCGCCGCGTACAGCGAGGAGATGTCCGGGTAGCGCATCTCGTGGGCGAGGGTGACCAGCGAGTCGCCGGTGAGGATCCGCTGGATCGGCAGGCCCTGCTTGCGCATCGCGCGGGCGATGGCCTCCTTGCCCTGCTCGATCGCCTCCTCGCGGCGCTCCTTGGAGAACCAGGCACGGATCTTGTTGCGGGCGCGCGGGGACTTCACGAAGCCCAGCCAGTCCCGGGACGGCCCGGCGTTCTCCGCCTTGGAGGTGAACACCTCGACGGTGTCGCCGTTCTCCAGGGTCGACTCCAGCGGCACCAGCCGCCCGTTCACCCGGGCCCCGATGGTGCGGTAGCCGACCTCGGTGTGCACCGCGAACGCGAAGTCCACCGGGGTGGCCCCGGCCGGCAGGGCTATGACGTCGCCCTTGGGGGTGAAGACGAAGACCTCGTTGCTGGCCAGGTCGAAGCGGAGCGACTCCAGGAACTCGCTGGGGTCGGCGGTCTCCTTCTGCCAGTCCAGCAGCTGCCGCAGCCAGGCCATCTCGTTGACGGCGCCGGCCTTGTCGTCCTTGCGGGTCTGGGTGGGGGTGTCGGTGCGCACCTTGGACGCGCCGGCCACCGCGCGCTGCTTGTACTTCCAGTGCGCGGCGATGCCGTACTCGGCGCGGCGGTGCATGTCGAAGGTGCGGATCTGCAGCTCGACGGGCTTGCCCCCGGGACCGATCACCGTGGTGTGCAGCGACTGGTACATGTTGAACTTGGGCATCGCGATGTAGTCCTTGAACCGCCCCGGCACCGGGTTCCACCGCGCGTGGATGGTGCCCAGCGCCGCGTAGCAGTCGCGGACGGTGTCGACCAGGACCCGGATGCCCACCAGGTCGTAGATCTCGGCGAAGTCCCGGCCCCGGACGATCATCTTCTGGTAGACCGAGTAGTAGTGCTTCGGCCGGCCGGTGACGGAGGCGGTGATCCGGGCGCCGCGCAGGTCGCCCTGGACCTGGTCGATGACGGTCGCCAGGTACTCGTCCCGCTTGGGGGCGCGCTCGGCGACCAGCCGGACGATCTCGTCGTACATCTTGGGGTAGAGGATCGCGAAGGCGAGGTCCTCCAGCTCCCACTTGATGGTGTTCATGCCCAGCCGGTGCGCCAGCGGGGCGTAGATCTCCAGGGTCTCGCGGGCCTTCTTCTCCTGCTTCTCCCGCTTGAGGTAGCGCATCGTGCGCATGTTGTGCAGGCGGTCGGCCAGCTTGATCACCAGGACCCGGGGGTCCTTGGCCATCGCGACGACCATCTTGCGGACCGTCTCGGCCTGGGCGGCCTCGCCGAACTTGACCCGGTCCAGCTTGGTGACGCCGTCCACCAGCAGGGCCACCGAGTCGCCGAAGTCCTTGCGCAGGGTCTCCAGGCCGTAGTCGGTGTCCTCGACGGTGTCGTGCAGCAGCCCCGCCATCAGGGTCGGGGCGTCCATGCCGAGCTCGGCCAGGATGGTCGCGACCGCCAGCGGGTGGGTGATGTACGGGTCGCCGCTCTTGCGCTTCTGCCCGCGGTGCCACTTCTCGGCGACCGCGTACGCCTTCTCGATGTCGCGCAGCAGCGCCGGGTCGGCCTTGGGGTCATTGGCCCGGATGGAGCGGAAGAGCGGCTCCAGCACGGGGTTGAGCACGCTGGAGCGCTGGCCGCCGAGGCGGGCGAGGCGGGCCCGCATGCCACCGGCGGAGGCGGCCCGGCCGGCCGGGGCGGACGAGCGGGACGGGGTCGGCGCCGGGCGTGCCGGGGTGGCCCCCGAGGGCGTGGGCCGGTTCTCGGGGGCGGCCTCGGCCGCCGTGGGCACAACCTCGTCGGGCAAGGACACTCCTCAGGGCACTCGACCTGCCCCCCGCGGGCGCCGCGCGGCTCGCGCCGCGGCCCGCGCAACCGGGAGGGGATGAATCTTCATGGTACCGAGCCCGGCGTCAGGACGTTCGGTCGGCCGGGCCCGCACACGTGGCGGACACACGCCCGACACAACGGCGGGCGGCGGCCGGAGCATTCCGACCGCCGCCCGCCGTTCGATGGGCCCCAACGGGACTTCAGACCGTGACCAGCGTCTCCAGCGGAGCGCCGCCCAGGTGCGGCGCCAGCCGCGCGCGGCCGTCGAGGAAGCCCAGCTCCATCAGCACGACCACACCGGCCAGCTCGGCCCCGGCCTCCTTGACCAGGTCCAGCGAGGCACCGATGGTCCCGCCGGTGGCGAGCACGTCGTCCACCACCAGCACCCGCTCACCGGGCGCGAAGGCGTCGCACTGGACCTCCAGCGTCGCCGAGCCGTACTCCAGCTCGTAGGAGCGGCGGAACACCTCGCCGGGCAGCTTGCCCTGCTTGCGGATCGGCACGAAGCCGAGCCCGGCCGCGAAGGCCGCCGGGGCGGCCAGGACGAAACCGCGCGCCTCCAGGCCGACCACCTTGGTGGCCCCGAGCTCCGCGGCCCGGCCGGCGAGCGCCCGGGTGAGCGCGCCGAAGGCCTCGGCGTCGGCGAGCAGCGGCGCGATGTCCTTGAACAGCACGCCCGGCTTCGGGTAGTCCTGGACGTCCCGGATCCGGCTGGTGAGCAGCTCGGCCAGGGGGGTGTCGGCGGTGGTCACGAAGGGTCCTTAGGGTCGGCGGCGGTCAGCGCTTGGTCGACGGACGGCCCTTGGCACGCGTGGTGCCGGCCGGGCGCCCGCGCTGACCGACCATACCCGCCGGCAGGTCCTCGTCGGCGATCTCCTCGGCCTCGCCCGCCTCGCCGGCCTCCTTGGCCGCGGCGGCCTTGGCGTCGGCGGCGCGGCGCTGGGCGACCCGCTTGGCCAGGGCCTTCATCTCCGGCGCCTCCTCCTTGAGCTGCGCGAGCAGCGGGGTGGCGACGCAGATCGACGAGTAGGCACCGGCGGCCAGACCGATGAACAGCGCCAGCGAGATGTCGTTCAGGGTGCCGGCGCCCAGCAGGCCGCCGCCGATGAACAGCAGCGCCGCCACCGGGAGCAGCGCGACCACGGTGGTGTTGAGCGAGCGGACCAGGGTCTGGTTGAGGCCCGCGTTGGCCGCGTCGCTGTAGGTGAGCTTGTTCTGCTTGGTGATCCCCTTGGTGTTCTCCTTCACGGTGTCGAAGACGACGACCGTGTCGTAGAGGGAGTAACCGAGGATGGTCAGGAAGCCGATCACGGTACCCGGGGTGACCTCGAAGCCCACCAGGGCGTAGACGCCGATGGTGATCAGGAGGTCGTGGATGAGGGCGACCAGGGCGGCCACCGCCATCCGCCACTCGAAGGCGATCGCCAGGTAGATCGTCACCAGGATCATGAAGATGACCAGACCGGTGAGCGCCTTGTTGGAGATCTGCTCACCCCAGCTGGGGCCGATCACCTGGGCCTCGATCTCGCCGACCGGGACGCCGAGCTCCTGCGAGAGCTTGCCGGTGACCTCGGCGGAGGTGGTCTTGTCCTCCGAGGAGACCTGGATGCGGATCTTGCCGTTGTCGGTCGACTGCACCAGCGGGTGCGAGGAGACGATCTTGTCGACCGCCTCCTGGGTCTGCGACACCGTCAGGCCGGGCTTGGTCACGGTGTAGACCGAGCCGCCCTTGAACTCGATGCCCAGGTGCAGGCCCATCGCCAGGCCGATCCCGGCGACCAGGACGATCACCGCGGAGATGCTGTACCAGAGCTTGCGCCGGCCGACGAAGTCGAAGCTGACCTCGCCCTGGTAGAGCTTGTGGCCCAGATTGGAGAAGCGCGACACGGTGTCAGGCCCCCTTCACGGCGGCGGAGGACGAGGGGGAACGACGGCGGGTGCTGCGCAGCGGCGGGCGGGCGCCCAGCCGCTTCGGGTCCAGGCCGGACCACGGGTGACCCTCGTAGAAGAACTTCCGGCGGGCCAGCAGCGTGATCAGCGGCTTGGTGAACAGGAAGATGACGACGACGTCGAGCGCCGTGGTCAGGCCCAGCGTGAACGCGAAGCCCTGCACCTTGCCGACCGAGACCAGGTAGAGCACGGCGGCACAGAGGAAGGAGACGAAGTCCGACACCAGGATGGTGCGCCGGGCGCGCGGCCAGGCCCGCTGGACCGCCGGGCGCAGCGGGGCGCCCTCGCGGACCTCGTCGCGGATGCGCTCGAAGTACACGATGAAGGAGTCGGCGGTGATACCGATCGCGACGATCGCGCCGCAGACCGCCGGCAGGTTCAGCGCGAAGCCGATCCCCGCACCGAGCAGGCTCATGATCGAGTAGGTCAGCGCCGCCGAGACGAGCAGACCGGCGATCGAGATCAGGCCCAGGCCCCGGTAGTAGAGCAGCGAGTAGGCGACCACCAGGATCATGCCGATCAGACCGGCGACCAGACCGGCCTTCAGCTGGTCCCCGCCGAGCTGCGGGGAGACGGTGGTGACGTCGCTGGTGGTGAACTCCAGCGGCAGGGCGCCGAAGCTCAGCACGTTGGCGAGGCTCTGCGCCTCGGTCTGGCTGAAGTTCCCGGAGATCACGGCCGAGCCGCCGGGGATGGCGCTGCGCACGTACGGGTGGGAGACGACCTGGCCGTCCAGCACGATGGCGAACTGGTTGGTCGGGTCGGGCTGGGTGGCGAGCTGGCCGGTGACGGCGGTGAACGCGTCGGTGCCCTTGCCGTTGAACTGCAGCTGGACCTGCCAGCCGCCGCCCTGCTGGGTGTCGATGGTGGCCTGCGCCTTGGAGACGTCCGCCCCCATGACCGCGACCGGGCCCAGCGCCAGCTTGTAGTAGGCGCCGTTCTCGTCCTTCTGCGTGCAGGCGACGGTCGGCGCGCCCTCGGCGCTCTGGTAGTTCTTGTTGCGCTGCTCGGGCTTGGTGCAGTCCAGCGAGCCGAACTGGGCGGCCAGCTCCGGCGGGACGGTGCCCGAGGTCATCGCCGCGGAGAGGTCCTGCGTGGCCGCCGGGTCGGTCGCGGCGGCGCTCGGGGCGCCGGTGGCGGCGGGGGTACCGGCGGTGGTGGCCGCGGGGGTGGTCGGGTTGTCGGCCGCGAGGGCCTCACCGGCCGGGCGGCCCTGCTTGGTGGCGCTCGCGCTCGGCGTACCGGTCGCGGCGGCGCTCGGGGCACCGGTGGCGGCCGCGGTCCCGCTCGGGGTGGCGGCGGCGCTCGGGGTGCCGGTCGCGCCCGCGGACGGGGTCGCGGTCGGCGCCGGGGCCTGGATGCCGCTGGGGGCCAGGGCCAGGACCGGGCGGAAGTAGAGCTTCGCGGTGGTGCCGACCTGGTCGGCGGCGCTCTGCTTGTCACCGCCCTTGGGGATGTTCACGATGATGTTGCGGTCGCCCTGGGTCTGGACCTCCGCCTCGGAGACGCCCATACCGTTGACGCGCTGCTCGATGATCCCGGTGGCGATGTCCATGTTGGACTTGTTGATCGCCTTGGGATCGGTCGACTTCGCGCTCAGCGTGATGCTGGTACCGCCGGCGAGGTCGATACCGAGCCGGGGCTTGGTGTTGCCCGTCCCGAACATGAGGGCGACCAGTCCGACGGTGACGACCAGGATGAGGGCCAGCGCCCGCCCTGGGTAACCGTCGCGCGGGCGCGACTTGGGTGTTGCCACCTTGCTCGTTTCTCCCTGTCCATGCCACTTCCCCCCACCGACCCCCGCCCAGCACGCGGCTGGGCGGGGTAATGGCGGAACTGCGGCCCTGAGTCCTGTGGGCTCGCGGCACAACGCCGCGCAGCCGGGCGGGTGCCCGACCGTACTACTTGCTCGCGGGAGCCCCGCCCTCGGCCTCGGCCTTCGCGTCGCCCCTGTCGGCGTCGTCCTTGCTGAACGACAGCGGCTTCGCGTCGGCCGACCCGGCCTCGACCTCGACGTCCTCGTCCGAGGCGTCGACCCCCTCGTCCTCGGCCGGGCGACCGTTGATGATCGCGTCGTACTCGGCGGGCTCCAGGACCGCCGCGATCGCGCTCTTGGTGAAGTGGGTGACCACGCCCGGCGCGATCTCCAGCTCGACGGTCTCCTCGTTGATCGCCTTCACCTGCGCGTACAGGCCGCCGATGGTCCGCACGCCCGCCCCCGGCTCGAGTGCCGTCTGCATCTGGGTCATCTGCGCCTGGCGCTTCTTCTGCGCCCGGAACATGAGCACGATGGCGAGGATCGGGAGGAGGAGGATGATGAGGTTCACTGCAGCCAGGGTCCTTTACGGGCCGCCGGCCGGCGGCCTGTGTGGTATTGGTCGTCCCGTCGGGTGAGAGGGGCGGTCCGGCGGAGTCTAGGCGACCCCGAACTGATCGGACAACGCCAAGCATCGCATCCTGCCGCCGAAAGTGGCGACCCTCCGCCTGCACAGTTTCCCCGGACTTCTCCCCCGGCTTCTGCAGGCGCCCCGGGCGGCGGGCGCACATGGTCCGCACACGCTCCGCCATCACCCGTTCGGCCCTGACCGGGCGGCGCGTCGTCAGCCCTGGCCGGATCCGCCGTCCCCGTCCGGGGCGAACAGCTCCGGCTGGGGGGCCGCCGCGGCGCGTCCGGGCTGTGCCGGCGGGGTGAGCCCCAGGTGCCGCCAGGCCGCGGCGGTGGCGATCCGCCCGCGCGGAGTGCGGGCCAGCAGACCCTCGCGGACCAGGAACGGCTCGGCGACCTCCTCGACCGTCTCGGCCTCCTCCCCCACCGCGACCGCCAGGGTCGACAGCCCGACCGGGCCGCCGCCGAACAGCCGCAGCAGCGCGTCCAGCACCGCCCGGTCCAGCCGGTCCAGACCACGGGCGTCCACCTCGTAGACGTCCAGCGCCCGGCCCGCGATCGCGGGGGTGATCACGCCGTCGTGCCGCACCTGCGCGTAGTCGCGCACCCGGCGCAGCAGCCGGTTGGCGATGCGCGGCGTACCCCGGGAGCGGCCGGCGATCTCGGCGGCGCCGGCCGGGTCGATCTCCACGTCCAGCAGCGCGGCCGAGCGGTGCACCACCCGCTGCAGCTCGGCGGGCGCGTAGAACTCCATGTGCCCGGTGAAGCCGAAGCGGTCGCGCAGCGGCGGCGGCAGCAGACCGGCCCGGGTGGTCGCGCCGACCAGGGTGAACGGCGGCAGCTCCAGCGGAATGGCGGTCGCGCCGGGCCCCTTGCCGACGATCACGTCGACCCGGAAGTCCTCCATCGCCATGTAGAGCATCTCCTCGGCCGGCCGGGACATCCGGTGGATCTCGTCGAGGAACAGCACCTCCCCCTCGGCGAGCGAGGAGAGGATCGCCGCGAGGTCGCCCGCGTGCTGGATCGCCGGCCCCGAGGTGATCCGGATCGGGGCACCCAGCTCGGCCGCGATGATCATCGACAGGGTGGTCTTGCCGAGCCCGGGCGGCCCGCTGAGCAGCACGTGGTCGGGGGCCGCGCCGCGCTGGCGGGCCGCCTGGAGCACCAGCGACAGCTGCTCGCGCACGCGCTCCTGGCCGATGAACTCGTCCAGCAGCCGGGGGCGCAGCGCCGCCTCGACGGCCTGGTCCTCACCGTCGGCGGCGGCGGTCACCAGCCGGTCGGCGGGCTCGGAGTCGTACGGGCTCATCGGAGGTGGCTCCCACATCGGTGTCGGCGGCACTGTCGGCGCCGTCGGTGTCGGCGGTGTCGACAAAAGGACAGGTCGTCAGATGGCTTCAGCGAGAACGGTTGAGCCCGCGCAGCGCCAGCCGCAGCAGCGCGCCGACGTCCGGCACCGGCTGCGCCTCGGCCTGCGGGGTGACGGCGGCGACCGCCTCGTCCGCCTCGCGCGGCGCGTAGCCGAGGCCGACCAGCGCGGAGTGCAGCTGCTCGCTCCACGGCGCCGGCCCGGTGGCGACCGGCTTCTGCGCGGGGACCGCGCCGTGCGGGGCGCCCAGCTTGTCCTTGTACTCCAGCAGCAGCTTGGCGGCCTTGGCCTTGCCGATGCCGGGCACCGCCACCAGTGCCTTCTCGTCGCCGTTCGCGACCGCGAGGCGCAGCGCGTCGGGGCTGTGCACTCCGAGGATCGCCTGGGCGAGCTTGGGGCCGACGCCCGGCGCCGCCTGCAGGATCTCGAAGATCGCCCGCTCGTCGTCGTCCGCGAAGCCGAACAGGGTCAGCGAGTCCTCCCGGACCACCAGCGAGGTCGCCAGCCGGGCCGGCTCCCCCAGCCGCAGACCGGCCATGGTGTTCGGGGTGCACTGCACGGCCATGCCGACCCCGCCGACCTCGACCACCGCGACGCCGCCGGACAGCGCCGCCACGGGTCCTTGCACGAAGGCGATCATCGGGTGGTTCCTCTCGGGCCGTGCGGGGAGCTGGTACGGGCCGCCAGGATCGCGGCCTCCAGGCGGTTGGCGGCGCCGCCGCGCCAGATGTGGCAGATGGCCAGCGCCAGCGCGTCGGCGGCGTCGGCCGGTTTGGGGGGCGCGTCCAACCGCAGCAGCCGCTGCACCATGGCCGTGACCTGCGCCTTGTCGGCCCGGCCCGAGCCGGTGACGGCGGCCTTGACCTCGCTGGGGGTGTGCAGGGTGACCGGTATGCCGCGCCGGGTCGCGCAGAGCATCGCCACCGCGCTGGCCTGCGCCGTGCCCATCACGGTGCGGACGTTGTGCTGGGCGAAGACCCGCTCGACCGCCACCAGGTCGGGCCGGTGCTCGTCCAGCCAGGCCTCGATGCCCTGCTCCACCAGCAGCAGCCGGTGCCCGATCTCCGCCTCGGCGGGGGTGCGCACCACACCGACGCCGGCCATCCGCAGCGGCCGGCCCGGCGCGCCCTCGACCACGCCGACGCCGCACCTGGTCAGCCCAGGGTCGACACCCAGCACCCGTACCAAGGCTCCCCCTCCCTCATGCTCTCCTCCGACCTGCGAAGGCTACCCGTCACCACCGACAGCGCCCCGAACGACACCGGCCCGGCGGTCCTGGGGACCGCCGGGCCGGAAGGGGGCACGATCACTCGGCGTCGAGCTGCGCACCGACCTCGTCGCTGATGTCGAAGTTGGCGAAGACGTTCTGCACGTCGTCGCTGTCCTCCAGGGCGTCGATCAGCTTCAGGATCTTGCGGGCGCCGTCGACGTCCAGCTCGACCTGCATGCTCGGCAGGAAGTTGGCCTCGGCCGAGTCGTAGTCGACGCCGGCGTCCACCAGGGCGGTGCGGACGGCGACCATCCGGGAGGCCTCGGAGACGATCTCGAAGGAGTCGCCGAGGTCGTTGATCTCCTCGGGCTCCTGGTCCAGGACGACCTCGAAGAGCTTGTCCTCGTCCACGCCGTCCGCCTTGGGGACGATCACGACGCCCTTGCGGGTGAACAGGTAGGAGACCGAGCCCGGGTCGGCCATCGAGCCGCCGTTGCGGGTCATCGCCACGCGCACGTCGGAGGCGGCGCGGTTGCGGTTGTCGGTGAGGCACTCGATGAGCACCGCGACGCCGTTCGGGCCGTAGCCCTCGTACATGATGGTCTGGTAGTCGGCTCCGCCGGCCTCCAGACCGCCACCGCGCTTGACGGCGCGGTTGATGTTGTCGATCGGGACCGAGCTCTTCTTCGCCTTCTGGATGGCGTCGTAGAGCGTCGGGTTGCCGGCCGGGTCGGGGCCGCCGGTGCGCGCCGCCACCTCGATGTTCTTGATCATCTTGGCGAAGAGCTTGCCGCGCTTGGCGTCGATCACGGCCTTCTTGTGCTTGGTGGTAGCCCACTTAGAGTGGCCGGACATCGCCAGCTCCTTTACGTCGCCAAAGGGAAATGAACAGATGAGATCTTACCGGTGCGGCCGCCGCCCGACCGCACACGGTCACCTACGCGCGGTCACGCGGCGGCGAGGTGCTCCTCGACCATGCGCACGAAGTAGGCGTGCACCCGGTGGTCGCCGGTGAGCTCCGGGTGGAACGAGGTGGCCAGCAGGTTGCCCTGGCGCACGGCCACGATCCGGCTCTCCGGGCCGTCGGCGGCCGGCAGCTCGGCCAGCACCTCGACGGCCGCGCCGACCGACTCCACCCAGGGGGCGCGGATGAACACGCCGTGCACCGGGGCGTCGTCCAGGCCGCGGAAGGCGATGCCGGACTCGAAGGACTCGTTCTGGCGGCCGAAGGCGTTGCGGCGCACCGTCATGTCGATGCCGCCGACCGTCTCCTGGTCCTCGCGCCCGTCCAGGATCTTGTCGGCCAGCATGATCATGCCGGCGCAGGTCCCGTACACCGGCATGCCGGCGGCGACCCGCTCGCGCAGCGGGTCCATCACGCCGAACAGCAGGGCCAGCTTGGACATCGTGGTGGACTCCCCGCCGGGGATCACCAGCGCGTCGACCTCGGCCAGCTCCTCCGCACGACGGACCGGACGCGCCAGCGCGTCGGCCTCGGCCAGGGCGATCAGGTGCTCGCGGACATCACCCTGGAGGGCGAGGACGCCGATGACTGGAGTGGACACTTCTCGTACCTCTTGACTCTCGAACTCGACGACGCACGGCGGCCCGCCGCGCCGATGATCTCACCGCGCGGCGGGCCGTCCACAGCGCATTACCAGCCGCGGTTGGCGTACCGCTCGCTCTCGGGCAGGGTGTCGCAGTTGATGCCGACCATGGCCTCGCCCAGGTTGCGGGAGGCGTCGGCGATGATCTTCGGGTCGTCGAAGAAGGTGGTGGCCTTGACGATCGCGGCGGCGCGCTTGGCCGGGTCGCCCGACTTGAAGATGCCCGAACCGACGAAGACGCCCTCGGCACCCAGCTGGCGCATCAGCGCGGCGTCGGCCGGGGTGGCCACGCCACCGGCGGAGAACAGGACGACCGGCAGCTTGCCGAGCTCGGCGACCTCCTTGACCAGCTCGTACGGGGCGCGCAGCTCCTTGGCGGCGGCGAACAGCTCGTTGTGGTCCAGGGCGCGCAGGTGGCCGATCTCGTTCTTGATCTGGCGCAGGTGGCGGACCGCCTCGACGACGTTGCCGGTACCGGCCTCGCCCTTGGAGCGGATCATGGCCGCACCCTCGGCGATGCGGCGCAGCGCCTCGCCCAGGTTGGTGGCACCGCAGACGAAGGGGGTGGTGAAGGCCCACTTGTCGGAGTGGTTGACCTCGTCGGCCGGGGTCAGCACCTCGGACTCGTCGATGTAGTCGACACCCAGCGACTGCAGGACCTGGGCCTCGACGAAGTGGCCGATCCGGGACTTCGCCATGACCGGGATCGAGACCGCGCCGATGATCTCCTCGATCATGTTCGGGTCCGACATGCGCGCCACGCCGCCGTCCTTGCGGATGTCGGCCGGCACCCGCTCCAGGGCCATGACGGCCACAGCGCCGGCGTCCTCGGCGATCTTGGCCTGCTCGGCGTTGACCACGTCCATGATCACACCGCCCTTGAGCTGCTCGGCCATGCCGCGCTTGACCCGGGCGGTACCGATCTGCGGCTGGTCTGCGGTGGTGGGGGTGGTGGACACGTGAGACCTCACTCGAAGATGAACCAGTGCTATCGCCCTATGGTAGGCGGAAGAAACCGGCCCTCCATGCGCCACCAAGTCCAGCCGCTCCGGTGGGATACGACAAAGAGGCCGTATCCGGGGCAAGCCGTCACCGCAGGTGGAGCGGGTGCCACGGACAGGTCCCGCACGACACGTCCTAGGCGGGAGCACCCTCAGGAGTGAGTGCCACCGGCGGCGCGTCGTCCATCTCGAAGGCCATCGGGAACGGCGCCTTGCCCGCCAGCCGGAAGTACCGCACCAGCCGGTGCTCACGCACCGCCCGCGCCGCCCGCACCGCGTCGTTGTGGAACCGCCGCGCCATCGGCACCCGCCGCACCGCCGCCGTCAGATCCCGCACCGCGTCCTCGCCGCCCGGCTCCGCCACCAGCGCCGCCACCTGCTCCGACTCCGCGAACACCGCCCGCAGCGCCAGGCTCAGCTGGCTCTCCGCCACCTCGCGCTGCTCGTCCTCCGCCTGCCGGGCCGCGTGCGCCGCGTCCAGCAGCAGCAGCGACGCCGCCGGATCCAGCAGCGAGGACGTCGCCAGCTCCATCGCCACCGACGCCCGGCGGACCAGCTGCGCGTCCAGCGCCGCACGGGCGGCGTCGATCCGGGCGTGCAGCCGGTCCAGCCTTCCGGCCGTCCAACTCAGGTACATGCCGAACAGCACCACGGCCACGCCGGCCCAGATCCAGGTAGTCACGGGGCGCTACGCTACCGGGTGCCCCCGGTTCACCCCTCGATCGCGGTGTTCCGGTACGCGTCGCGGTCGATGTCGCGCACGTCCACCGCCAGGTGCAGCCGCTCCCCCGGTGCCGGCTTCACCCGCTCCGCCAGCAGCGCCAGCACCCCCTCGGTGAGCGCCGACTTCGCCTCCGGGCTGCGCCCCGGGAAGATCTGGAACTGCACGAACACCTGCGCCTCGGGACGCTCGCTCCAGCCGACCACGACCTCCGGGTCGGTCGGCCGGAAGATCGTCTTGCAGCCCTCCGGCTGGGCGGCGATGGTCTCCACCGCCAGCCGGTTGATCGCCAGGCCCAGCTCACGGCGGTCGAAGGAACCGGCCAGGCTCGGGGAGTAGTCGACGGAGATCTGCGGCATCGGGCCCTCCAGGGACACGGGGACTGCGGACGGTGGAACCGTCCGACCTTAACCGCGCCCGCCGCCCGTTCAGTCCCGGGCCAGCCCGAACCGGCCGCGCCGCCCGCTGCGCTCGTCCTCCACCACTGCGGCCTCCCCCGCCGTCACCGTCTCGTACACGGCCAGGATGTCCGCGCCCACCGTCGACCAGTCGAACCGCCGCACGTGCCGCGACGCCGCCTTGCGCAGCTCCTCCAGCCGGGCCGGATCCCCCAGCAGCCGCAGCGCGGTGCGCGCCAGCGCGTCCGCGTCCTCGACCGGGAAGAGCTCGCCCGCGTCCCCGCCGTCCAGCACCTGCTTGAACGCGTCCAGGTCGCTCGCCAGCACCGGCGCCCCCGCCGACATCGCCTCGACCAGGATGATCCCGAAGCTCTCGCCACCGGTGTTCGGCGCCACGTACAGGTCCACGCTGCGCAGCAGCCGGGCCTTGTCCCGGTCGCTCACCATGCCCAGGAACTCCACCTGCGCCCGGACCTCCGGCGCCAGCCCGGCGACCGCCTCCTCCTCATCGCCCTTTCCCGCCACCAGCAGCCGCACCCCCGGCCGCTCCGCGAGGATCCGCGGCAGCGCCGCCAGCAGCGTCGGCAGCCCCTTGCGCGGCTCGTTGATCCGGCCGATGAAGCCGATCGTCCCCGGCCGCCCCTCGGCCGCACCGCCGCTCCACCGCTCGTCCGGCTCCGCGCCGGCGAAGAAGCCCACGTCCACGCCGTTGGGGATCACCACCGCGTCCCCGCCCAGGTGCTCCACCAGGGTGCGCCGCGCGTACTCGCTCACCGCGATCCGCGCCCGCATCTTCTCCAGTCCCGGCTGCAGGATCGGCGAGGCCGCGATCATCGCCCGCGAGCGCGGGTTCGAGGTGTGGAAGGTGCCCACCATCGGCCCCGACGCCGACCACGCCGCCAGCATCGACAGGCTCGGCGAGGCCGGCTCGTGCACGTGCAGGATGTCGAACCGCCCCTCGTGCAGCCACCGCCGCACCCGGGCCGCCGACAGGATCCCGAAGCTCAGCCGCGCCACCGAGCCGTTGTACGGCACCGCCACCGCGCGCCCCGCCGACACCACGTACGGCGGCAGCGCCTCGTCGTCCTCGGCCGGCGCCAGCACCGACACCTCGTGCCCCAGGCCGATCAGGTGCTCGGCGAGGTCCCGGATGTGGAACTGCACACCACCGGGGACGTCCCAGTCGTACGGGCAGACGATGCCGATCTTCACGGGTCTCCTCGAATCCTGCGGGCGGTGCGGGTGCGGGTACGGACTGCGGTCGGGCGGACGGGCGCCTCAGGCCCCCGACGCCTCGGCCGCCGGCTCCCCGGCCGCCTCCGCCGCCGGACGGACGGCGGGCTCCCGGACGGCCGGACGGGCGCCGCCCGCGGCCCGGGACGCCCCCGCCTCCACCGTCTCACGGACCGGGAGGTCGGCCAGCCAGAAGCGCTGCAGCATGTGCCAGTCCTCCGGGTGCTCCCGGATCGCCGCCTCCCACACCCCGGCCATCGCCTGCGTCATCACCCGGGTCTTCTCCGCCCGGTCGCCCTGCGCCGGCACCACGACCTCCGGGTGCACCTGCGCCCGCATGGTCCGCCCCTCGTACCAGATCGACACCGGCAGCAGCGCCGCCCCGGTCCGCTGGCACAGCGCCGCCGGACCGGCCGGCATCCGCGTCGCCTCACCGAAGAACGACACCTCGATGCCCGCCTCCGAGAGGTCCCGGTCCCCGACCAGGCAGACCAGCTTCCCCGCCCGCAGCCGCCGCGCCAGCGTGCCCACCACGCTCACCGAGCCGCCGGTCAGCGCCAGCACCTCCATGCCCAGGCTCTCCCGGAACGCCACGAACCGGTCGAACAGCCGCTCCGGCTTCAACCGCTCCGCCACCGTCGTGAACGGGTACCCCCGGCTCGCCACCCAGGCGCCCGCCAGGTCCCAGTTGCCCATGTGCGGCAGCGCCGCCACCACGCCCCGCCCGGCGTCCAGCGCCTGCTGCACGTGCTCGAAGCCGTCCACCCGCACGTCCCGCAGCACCCGCCCGCGGCCCCAGACCGGCAGCCGGAACGACTCCTGCCAGTACCGCATGTACGAGCGCATCCCGGCGCGCGACAGCTCCCGCAGCCGGGCCTCGTCCGCCTCCGGGCACACCCGCAGCAGATTCGCCTCCAGCTGCAGCACCCGCTTGCCGCGCCGTCGCCACGCGTAGTCCGCCAGCCGGTCGAACAGCGCCCGCACCACCGGCTCGGGCAGGTGCTTGAGCGCCCCCCAACCCGCCGCGTACGCCGTGTACACCAGCCGCTCCACCACTCGGTCCTTCACCGCGACTCGGTCCTCCACCGCGGGCCCCCTCTCAGCTTCCGGCCGCCACGCGGTCCGCCTCGAACGCCTCACGGCGCACCTGCAGCATCCGCTGGAACACCGTCACCAGGCTGCCGACCGCCACCAGCCACAGCGCCACCGGCAGCAGCCACTCCACGTACGGCACCCCGAACGTGTGCAGACCCGCCACACCGGCCGCCACCAGACTGATCACCAGCCGCTCGGCCCGCTCCACCAGCCCCGACACGTCGCACGGCAGCCCCTGGCTCTCCGCCCGCGCCTTGGTGTACGACACCACCAGCCCGCTCGCCAGGCAGAACACCGCGACCGCGCACAGCAGGTTGTTGTCACCCTTGCCCGCGTACCACATCGCCAGACCACCGAAGACCGCCGCGTCGGCGACCCGGTCCAGCGTCGAGTCCAGGAACGCCCCCCACTTCGTGGACCGCCCCAGCTGCCGCGCCATGTTCCCGTCCACCAGGTCCGAGAAGATGAACAGCGTGATCGTGATGGTGCCCCAGAAGAACTCCCCGCGCGGGAAGAACACCAGCGCACCCGCCACCGAACCGGCCGTGCCGACCAGCGTCACGGTGTCCGGGCTCACACCCAAACGGATGAGGAACGCGGCGAACGGGGTCAGGACACGTGTGAAGAAGGCACGCGCGTATTTGTTGAGCATGGCCTTCCCGACCGCTCCGATCTCCCTGGTACCCGCCTGCGGCCAGATGCGCGGCAGACGACCCGATGGATCAGCCCATCCGGCGCACCCATCGTAGCCACGCCCACCGACCTCCCCCGGCACACACCGCCCCCGGATGCCGCTCGCGCGCCCCTCGCCGCCCCCGCCCCTAGACTTTCACCGACAGCCTCGGCGCGACGGGAGGAGACCCCGATGCCCGACCGCAGCAACGCCAGAGCCGGCCAGGCCCCCGCCGTCACCGGCCCGGGCGACCTGCGCAACGTCGTCCTCATCGGCTGCGCCGGCGTGGGCAAGACCACCCTCGCCGAATCCCTCGCCCACGCCGCCGGCGCCATCGGCCGCCCCGGACGGGTGACCGACGGCACCACCGTCTCCGACCACGAATCCATCGAGCACCAGCAGCAGCGCTCCGTACAGCTCTCCGTGCTCCCCCTGGAGTGGCGCGGCACCAAGATCAACCTGATCGACCCGCCCGGCCACCCCGACTTCGCCGCCGACCTGCGCGCCGCCCTGCACGCCGCCGACGCCGCCGTCTTCGTCGTCTCCGCCACCGACCCCGTCACCGCCCCCACCCGCGCCCTGTGGCGCGAGTGCGCGGCCGAGAACATCCCGCGCGCCATCGCCGTCGCCAAACTCGACATCGCCCGCGGCAGCCTCGACGACATCCTCACCGCCTGCCACGACGCCTTCGGCCTCGGCCCCGACACCCTCCGGCCGCTGTTCCTGCCCGTCCACCACGACGGCCGGCCCGACGGCAGCGTCGACCTCCTCACCGGCCACACCTACGGCCAGGCCGACCCCCTGCCCGACAGCGCCCCCGCCCGCGAGAGCCTCGTCGAAGCCATCTCCGGCCAGGACGACGCCCTCATGGAGCAGTACCTCACCGGCGAAACCCCCGACACCGACTCCCTCGAAGCCGGCATGCGCCGCGAGGTCCTCGCCTGCACCCTCCACCCCGCCGTCCCCACCAGCGAACACGGCCTCGGCGCCACCGAACTCCTCGACCTCATCACCACCACCTTCCCCACCCCCGCCGAACGCACCCGCCCCGCCCCCGCCTGCGACCCCGACGCACCCCTCGCCGCCCAGGTCGTCCGCGTCACCGGCGACGCCTACGTCGGCCGCATCAGCCTGCTGCGCCTCTACGCCGGCACCCTGCGCCCCGACACCCGCATCCGCCTCACCGGCCCCGACCACCCCGCCGAGCAGGACGGCGAGGAACGCGTCACCGGCCTCACCAGCCCCTTCGGCAAGCTCCAGCGACCCGTCCCGCACGCCGTCGCCGGCGACCTCGTCTGCGCCGCCAAACTCACCACCGCCCGCGCCGGCGACACCCTCCAGGAACCCGGCGGCCAGCTCGAACTCGACACCTGGACCCTGCCCGAGCCCCTGCTGCCCATCGCCGTCGAGGCCCACAGCAAGGCCGACGACGACAAGCTCTCCCAGGCCCTCTCCCGGCTCGCCGCCGAGGACCCCGCGCTACGCCTCGAACAGAACCCCGACACCCACCAGCTCGTCCTCTGGTGCACCGGGGAGGCCCACGCCGACGCCGTCCTCGACCGGCTGCGCAACCGCCACGGCGTCCACGTCGACACCGTCGAGCACAGGGTCGCCCTGCGCGAGACCTTCGGCACCGCCGCCGCCGGCCACGGGCGCCTCGTCAAACAGTCCGGCGGCCACGGCCAGTACGCCATCTGCGACCTGGAGGTCGAACCCCTTCCCGCCGGCTCCGGCTTCGAGTTCCAGGAGCACGTCGTCGGCGGCTCCGTCCCCAAGCACTTCATCCCCTCCGTCGAGAAGGGCGTCCGCGCCCAGCTCGCCAAGGGCGTCGCCACCGGCCACCCGCTCGTCGACATCCGGGTCACCCTCACCGACGGCAAGGCGCACTCCGTCGACTCCTCCGACGCCGCCTTCCAGAACGCCGCCGCCCTCGCCCTGCGCGACGCCGCCGAACACGCCGTCATCCGGCTCCTCGAACCCGTCGCCGCCGTCGGCGTCCTGCTGCCCGACGACTACCTCGGCGCCGTCCTCGGCGACCTCTCCGCCCGCCGCGGCCGCGTCCTCGGCACCGAGACCGGCGGCCCCGGCCTCACCCTGCTGCGCGCCGAGGTCCCCGAACTCGAACTCGCCCGCTACCCCGTCGACCTGCGCTCGCTGACCCACGGCACCGCCGAGTTCACCCGCGCCCACCTGCGCCACGAGCCCATGCCGGCCGCCCTCGCCGCCCGCTTCGACGGCCGGGACGACTAGTCTCCGAGTCGCCGCGGCTCAGCGCCGCGGCAGCGCGCAGGCCGGCGTCCCGCCCGGCATCCGGTGCCGGTTCTTCGCCACCCAGCGGTACACCAGCGCCGCCACCGGCCGCACCGGCGCCAGCGCCAGCACCCCGCCCAGGTACGCCCACACCCCGCCCGAACGCATCAGCAGCCGCGCCACCGCCTGCGCCCCGCCGTACACCCGGCCCGCCGGCGTCACCCAGAGCACCTCGCGCTCCGCGCGCTCCCAGGACACCTCCGCGCGCCCCCCGGCCACCGCGTCCAGCCCCGCCAGGTCCGCGAACTGGAACGGCACCGCCTCCCAGCCCCCCGACGCCAGCGTCTGCCGCGGATAGCGCTCCGCCCAGGTCACGCACGTCGTGCAGAACCCGCAGTCCCCGTCGAACACCAGCACCGGATCCGTCAGTCCATCGCTCTCCATGCCGTCATCGTGCACCATCCCGTCCGACCGCCCGCGACCGGGCACCGGACGGTGCGTCGGACGGTCGAAACGTGGGCATCATGCCCCACAGGTCCATCGTGGCCCGTTCGTGACGGCACTTCAGACGATCATGCCCGCGCCGGCACCCCGGCACGGTAACCTGCCGCAGGACAAAGGGGAGGAGGGGACGCCACCGTGACCACACTCGACATGACCCCGGGTGCGCAGATACCCCGGACCGACGCCGGACCGCAGACCGCCGGCACCCAGGCGCTCTCCTCGGCCGCCTACCGCGACACCAACCTGGAGGAGGGCGCCGGCAAACTCGACGGCGTCAGCGCGAAGAAGGGCCGCTTCGCCCTGTTCGCGCCCAACTTCGGCGAGGCCTTCAGCAAGGCGCTCATCTCGCGCGCGCTCGGCGGCGACCGCAAGCCCCTGGTGCCCTCGTTCGGGGTGGAAACCCGCCAGATCGTCGAGCACGCCCTCGCCGCCGAGGAGATCCGCCGCAACCGCGACCGGCAGCTGTCCACCGTCTCCGTCGTCACCGGCCTGCTCTGCCTGCCCGGCGCCCTGGTCTGGCTCGGCGCCTTCCAGCTGCGCGCCTGGCTCAAGCGCGACAACCCCAAGAACGCCGGCGCCTACGGGGCCGCCGTCCTGCTCCTGGCCGCCGCGCTCGCCGTGCTGCTCGCGATCAAGCCACCGGCCGGCGGCATCCTCGGCCTCTACCTGCGCGTCGTCATGCTCGCCCCGGTGATCGGCTGGTACCTCGCCCGGCGGATCGTCGAACGCACCGCCGTCGACCTGCGCGCCCGCTGGCTCTCCCTGGCCGACGGCAACGCCGTCGCCGCGACCGTCCCGATGGCCGTCCCCCGCGACGACCTCGACAAGAAGGCCGCCGACCTGCGCGCCAAACTCGGCCGCCTGGAGGCCGAGCAGGAGACCAACGTCCAGCACTACGCCGGCCCCAAGGGCATCCTCGGCGCCGGCCGCCGCTGGGGCGAGTGGAAGCTCATCGACACCCTGCGTCCCGCCGAGGGGCAGATCGACTTCCGCCAGTTCCACCCCTGGGACCTCGTCCGCAAGATCTCCGGCCACCTCAAGGCCCTGGGTATCAGCGAGGTCGCCAACAGCGGCATGCCCAACGTCCAGGTCAAGCAGTGGGTCGTCTTCGAGGTCGGCGAGAGCGCCGACGAGATCAGCCGCCCCGGCAGCGCCGACATGGACGGCGACCACATGCGCGACTTCGCCGTCCAGGCCATCGCCGACAAGCAGACCTTCGGCGGCGGACCCCGGCACTACCTCGCCACCCAGTTCATCACCCACGACGGCAAGCTCGTCCTGACCTTCACCGTCACCGTCGTCCTGCTCGCCAACACCCTCAACATCACCGTCGCCGGCTACGCCCTCGGCCCGATCAACGGCTTCTTCTTCGACAAGCCCAAGGACAAGGAGAAGTCGGTCTCCAAGACCTTCCGGTTCTGGGAGGACCGCACGGTCAAGCTCCCGCTGATCGACAACGACGAGGTCGTCCGGCAGGCCGTCCGCGCCCCCTTCTACCGGACGCCCAGCCTGCTCTCCTGGCTCGGCGGCGGCCTCGGCCTGCCCGAGCCCTTCGGTCTGCGGCACACCTGGGCCGGCCAGCCCTGGGGCACCCGCACCATGGCCGACAACGCGCTCAACGCCTCCCACCCGGTGCTCGCCGCGGTCCACACCGCCACCCTGGAGTTCCTCGCCGAGCACGACCTCGACACCGAGCGCGCCTTCAAGGGCCGCGCGGCCGGACTCAAGGCCGAGGCCCAGGGCAGCCGCCCGTTCAGGGTCGACCAGTACGACGCCGGCTGAGCCGACCACCTGCCCACCGACGCGCAGGGCCCCCGCCGACTCGACGGTCGGCGGGGGCCCTGCGCGTCGCGGGTCTCAGCCCTGCGGCCAGGCCTCGGCCAGCATCTTCCGGGTGTCCGCCAGCAGCTGCGGCAGCACCTTGGTGTGCCCGACCACCGGCATGAAGTTGGTGTCCCCGCCCCAGCGCGGCACCACGTGCTGGTGCAGGTGGGCCGCGATGCCGGCGCCGGCCGCCGCGCCCTGGTTCATGCCGATGTTGAAGCCGTGCGCGCCCGAGGCCGCGCGCAGCGCCGTCATCGCCTTCTTGGTGAAGACCGCCAGCTCGGCCGTCTCCGCCTCGTCCAGCTCGGTGTAGTCCGCCGCGTGCCGGAACGGGACCACCATGAGGTGCCCGCCGTTGTACGGGTACAGGTTGAGCACCGCGTACACGGAGTTGCCGCGCGCGACGACCAGCCCGTCCTCGTCGCTCAGCGACGGGATCGAGCAGAACGGGCAGCCGTCGTCCGGAGCCGGGCCGGTGGGCTTGTTCTCGCCCTGGATGTAGGCCATCCGATGGGGGGTCCACAGGCGGCGGAAGCCGTCCGGCTCCCCGACGCCCTGCTGCAGTTCCGGCTCAGTCGTCATGCTGATCAGCATATTCGCCCAACCGTGGTTGCGAAGCCGCGCGGGGCGGACTCCCGAAGGAGCCCGCCCCGCGCTCACGCCCGACGCCCGGCGTCAGACCTGGATCCGGCGCTCGACCGCGTCCACGATCTCGGTGATCGCGTCGGCCAGCGGCACGCCGTTCTTCTGCTCGCCGTTGCGGTAGCGGAAGGAGACCGCGCCCGCCTCGACGTCGTCGTTGCCGGCGATCAGCATGAACGGGACCTTGCTGCGCTGGGCGTTGCGGATCTTCTTCTGCATCCGGTCGTCCGAGGTGTCCACCTCGACCCGGATCCCGCGCTTCTTGAGCTCGGCCGCGACCTCCAGCAGGTACGGCACGTGCTCGTCGGTGATCGGGATGCCGGTCACGGTGACCGGGGCCAGCCACGGCGGCATGGCACCGGCGTAGTGCTCCAGCAGCACCGCGAAGAAGCGCTCGATCGAGCCGAACAGCGCCCGGTGGATCATGACCGGCCGCTGGCGCGAACCGTCCGCCGCCGTGTACTCCAGGTCGAAACGGACCGGCAGGTTGAAATCGAGCTGGATGGTCGACATCTGCCAGGTGCGCCCGATGGCGTCCCGCGCCTGCACCGAGATCTTCGGGCCGTAGAAGGCCGCGCCGCCCGGGTCCGGGACCAGCGGCAGACCCTGCTTCTCGGCCACCGCGGCGAGGACGGCGGTGGCCTCCTCCCACGTCGCGTCGTCCCCGACGAACTTCTCCGGGTCCTTGGTGGACAGCTCCAGGTAGAAGTCGGTCAGGCCGTAGTCGCGCAGCAGGTTGAGCACGAAGGTGAGGGTCGAGTCGAGCTCGTCCGCCATCTGCTCGCGGGTGCAGTAGATGTGCGCGTCGTCCTGGGTGAAGCCGCGGGCGCGGGTCAGACCGTGCACCACGCCGGACTTCTCGTACCGGTACACCGTGCCGAACTCGAACAGGCGCAGCGGCAGTTCACGGTACGAGCGGCCGCGCGCGTCGAAGATCAGGTTGTGCATCGGGCAGTTCATCGGCTTGAGGTAGTAGTCCACGCCCTCGTCGAGCTGCATGGGCGGGTACATACCGTCCGCGTACCAGTCCAGGTGGCCGCTCTTCTCGAAGAGCTTCCCCTTGGTGGCGTGCGGGGTGTAGACGAACTCGTAGCCCTCCTCCTCGTGCCGGCGGCGCGAGTAGTCCTCCATGGCGCGGCGGATGATGCCGCCCTTGGGGTGGAAGACGGCGAGGCCGGAGCCGATCTCCTCGGGGATGGAGAAGAGGTCGAGCTCGTTGCCGAGCTTGCGGTGGTCGCGCTTGGCGGCTTCCTCCAGGAACTCCAGGTGCGCCTTGAGCTCGTCCTTGCTCGGCCAGGCGGTCCCGTAGAGGCGCTGCAGCATGGGGTTCTTCTCGCTGCCGCGCCAGTAGGCGGCGGCGGAGCGCATGATCTTGAACGCCGGGATCATCCTGGTGCTGGGCAGGTGCGGGCCGCGGCAGAGGTCGCCCCAGCACTGCTCGCCGCTCTTGGCGTCCAGGTTGTCGTAGATGGTGAGCTCGCCGGCGCCGACCTCGACGTCGGCGCCCTCGCCGGCGGTGGCGGCGGAGCCCTTGAGGCCGATCAGCTCCAGCTTGTACGGCTCGTGGGCGAGCTCCTCGCGGGCGGCCTCGTCGGTGACCACCCGGCGGGAGAACTTCTGCCCGCGCTTGATGATCTCCTGCATCTTCTTCTCGATGGCCTTGAGGTCATCGGGGTGGAACGGCGTCGCGACGTCGAAGTCGTAGTAGAAGCCGTCCTTGACCGGCGGGCCGATGCCGAGCTTGGCCTCCGGGAAGAGCTGCTGCACGGCCTGGGCCATGACGTGCGCGGTGGAGTGGCGCAGGATGTCGAGGCCGTCCTGGCTGCTGATCACGACCGGCTCGACCTCGTCGCCGTCCTGGAGGGCGTAGGCGAGGTCCTTGAGCTGGCCGCCGACGCGGGCGGCGATGATCGAGCGGTCGTCGGCGAAGAGCTCGGCGGCCGTAGTGCCCGTGGTCACCACGCGCTCTTCCCGATCGGGTTCGCGGTTGATGATTACCCGGACGTCCGTCACCGGTCTCTCCTGACGTGCTGGATTCAGAGGACGCAGCACAGCGCTGCGCCTGACGATGGTACCGAGAGCGGTGGCCCCACCGTCACCTCCGTACCCTTCCTACGCGTCCTTCCCGCTCCGCCCCTCCCCCAGGGTCTTGAGCAGGCGCTCCCGCTCGGCCTCCTCCAGCCCGCAGGGTTCCGGGCCGGTGGGCCGGACGAGCCGGCGGAAGCCGCCGCGCCGCTCCAGGCGGCCGCTGATCCGCACGGGGGTGCCGGCCAGGTGGGCCTCGGCGGCGATCCGGTAGGCCGGGTCGGGCAGCCGGACCTTGACCTCGTCGACCTCGGCGCCGCCGAGCACCCGCAGCCGCACGCTGCCCGGCCCGGCGGGGTCGGCGCGCTTGAGGCGGACGACGAGGCCGACCAGGGTGACGGCGACCGCGGGCTCGATGCGTTCGAGCAGGTCGGCGGCCTCTCCGAGGGCGGGCAGGTCGCCGGGCGAGAACTCGACGGCGATCCGGCGGTCGCCGAAGCCGCCCGGAGTGCCGGCGGCGGCCGACCAGGCGACGGTGAACCGGCCGGCGGTGGCGCCGCGCACCAGGTCCTGGACGGATTCGACCAGTTCGCGGCTGACGCCGGACTGGACGGCGTTCTCGAAGGCCTCGCCGCCGCCGCTGACCCGCCGGTAGTCGACGGCGTCGCGCAGCGCCTCCAGGGCGCGGACCAGGGTGGTGACCGCCGCCCGGCCCTCGGGGGCGGGTGTGTAGGCGGTCAGGCCGGGGCCGCCGGCGACGACCAGGACCCGGTCGAGGAAGTCGCCGGCCCAGGCGTCGAGGCGGGCGCCGAAGTAGGCGGCGCGGGTGCGACCGGCCTTGGCGCCGGCGGCGAGCATGGCGCGGGCGGCGTGCCGGAGCCGTTCGGTGTCGTCCCAGGGCGCGGCACCGGGGGCGGTGGCGCCGGTGGGTGCGGCGAGGTCGCGGTGCCACTGGAGTTCGTCGCCGGGGACGGCCAGCGCGAGCAGGATGGCGCGGGCGGAGGGGCTGGCGGAGCGGGCGAGGGCGGTGACGGCGTCGGTGAGCAGTTCGACCGCGTCGTCGAAGCCGTCGCCGGCGGGGACGAGCAGGCTGACACCGGGGTCGGTGCCCTCGGGGGGCGTCCAGCGGCCGTAGCGGGCAGAGGGTCCGCCGCGCCGGACCCAGCCGTGCCGGGCGAGCAGGGTGGCGAGCACCGCGGGGTCGACGGCGCCCGGATCGGGCAGCGGCCCGGTCTGCGGCGGTTCGCCGAGCGTGGGACGCATCGGCCCGTGGGGCAGTGTCATGGGGCGGCTCCTCCCGGCCGGGGCCGGGCCGTCACGGGCTGCCGCCCGCGCCGACCCTGGCCATGATGTCGCACAGGGCGCGGTCGTCGAAGACCTTCGCGGTGGGGACGCGGACGTTGGTCCGGCGCTGCCCGGTGATCGGGTGGCCGGCCAGGTTGACCCAGTAGCAGCAGTGCCGCAGTTCGAGGGCGTCGGGGCGGGCGGCCAGCCAGCGGTCGACGCGGCGGGGCAGCAGCATGACGACGAGGATCCGGGGCACGGCGACCCGGGGGCGGGCGAGCTTGCGCAGGTGGTCGTTGTCCAGGGTGAAGGAGAAGAAGGGACCGCGCGGGTCGGGGGCGATCTGCTGGGTGGCCTTCAGCTGGATCTTGACGGTGACCTCGTCGTCGACCTCGTGGCTGCGCGAGCCGTGGCTGACCTGCCAGTCGATGCCGTTGTCGGGGAACGGCTGGGAGAGCGAGCAGCCGGCCGCGGCGGCGACCGCGTGCAGGTAGCCGACCTGCAGGGTCTCCATGCAGGCGGTCACCGCCAGCTCGCCCCGCAGGACGGCCGCCGCCTCCTCGGGCTGCGGCTGCGTCAGCGCCATGACCGTCCGGCCTCCCCCGTCCCTCAGGGGCCCGTCCGGATTCGAACAGGGCGCCCGTGGGCAGGGTGCCCGGCCGGTGCGGCGCCAAACGGTTGAGGGGGCGTCAGGGGCGGGTATCACCCGGGCGGGACCGCGCAGTTTTCGAGGGGCAGTCATGCAGCAGCACTGGTTCACCGGCCCGCTCGCCTCCTTCGACACCGAGACCACCGGCGTGGACGTCGAGACCGATCGCATCGTCTCGGCCGCCCTGGTCGTCCAATCCGCCCCGGGCGCCGTCCCGGAGGCCACCGACTGGCTCGCCGATCCCGGCGTGCCGATACCCGACGGCGCCCGGGCGGTGCACGGGATCAGCGACGAGAGGGTGCGGGCGCACGGGCGGCCGGCGGCGGTGGTGGTGGCGGAGCTGGCCGCCGCGCTCGCCGAGCAGGCCCGGGCCGGGCGGCCGGTGGTGGTGATGAACGCGCCGTACGACCTGACGCTGCTGGACCGGGAGTTGCGTCGGCACCGCGGGGTCTCGCTGGCCGGGGCGATCGGCCCGGGCGAGCTGCTGGTGCTGGATCCGCGGGTCCTGGACAAGTACGTGGACCGCTACCGCCGCGGCCGGCGGACGCTGACCGACCTGTGCGCGCACTACGGGGTGGAGCTGGCCGGGGCGCACGACGCGGGGGCGGACGCGACGGCGTCGCTGGAGCTGGTGCGGGCCATCGGCACCCGGTTCCCGAGGGCGCTGGGCGGGCTGACGGCGGCGGAGCTGCACCAACGGCAGACGGTCTGGCACGCGGCGCAGGCGCGCGGGCTGCAGGCGTGGTTCGACCGGTCGGGGGCGGACGAGCGGGTGGACCTGTCGTGGCCACTGCGGCCGGCCCGGTGCGGTTGCGGCCGCCGGCTGTCGCCGGAGCACGCGTGCGAGGTGGCGGCGTAGCCGCCGGGCCCGGGAACGCCGCAGGCCCTGACCGGTCTCCCGATCAGGGCCTGCGTGCTGTCCGGTGGGCGATACTGGGATCGAACCAGTGACCCCTTCGGTGTGAACGAAGTGCTCTCCCGCTGAGCTAATCGCCCGGGCAACGAGAAGAACTGTAGCACCATTCGGGCGGTGTCGTACAACTCGTTCAGGGAGTGCCGCCGACGCGTCCGCAGAACTCCCGCGCGAAGCGGAAGGTGACTGCCCCTCAGCACATTCCCGGCACCGTTCGGCGGATTGTGGAAATACATGTGAGGCCCAGCCGAAAATCGGCTGGGCCTCACATATCACAATGCATTCCGGTGGGCGATACTGGGATCGAACCAGTGACCCCTTCGGTGTGAACGAAGTGCTCTCCCGCTGAGCTAATCGCCCGGGTGCAGAGAAAACATTACCGCATCCCGGAGGGTGCTCCGAACACTCCGCCGCCCCCGGACGGCCCCGCCCGGGGGCGGCGGCGGACGGGGCCGGGCGGCTCAGTCCTCGTGGATCTTCCAGGGCATGACCAGCCCGTACTTCCACAGGTACCAGCCGCAGAGCGCGGCGATCACGGCCAGGCCGATCGCGGTGAGCGTCAGGTTGCGGCGCCGCACCCGCGGGTCCAGGGCCTTCTGCGCGGCCTCGGCCACCTTGCGGCGGGTCCAGCGCAGCACCAGCTGGGCCCAGACGAACTCGGTCGCCCAGATGCCCATGCCGAGGAAGATGACCACCCAGCCGGGGCCGGGCAGCGGAAGCATGATCACACCGAGCACCACCACGGCGAGACCGACCAGGAAGACGGCCACCTGCCAGCTCAGGTGCAGCGGACGGGAACGGCGGATGAACCCCGGGGCGCGCGAGCCCAGCGGCTTGTCACCCTCCGTACCGGCCCCGTCGCCGGCCTCCGTCGGCACCCCCGTGTCGTCCGGCACGATCGCATCCCCCGTTCCGGTGTTCCCGCCCGCGTCCCCGCGTGCCTCGTCGCTTCGCACAGTCATGCCACGAAACTAACCGAGAAGCGGACCGGTAATCGTCCGGCGGGCACTCTGTGGCGATTCCGCAATGCGCCGTAAGGGGTACGACTCGCGCCCGAATCGGGACAGAGGGGTTTACATCGGTCGTGGAGGTGGGATGGTCCGTTCGCCGACGTGCGATTCCCCGAGCGCACACTGAGCGAAAGGCCATGGCGCTTATGAACACCACGGTCAGCTGCGAGCTGCACCTGCGCCTCATCGTGTCCAGCGAGTCCTCACTGCCCGTCCCCGCGGGCCTGCGCTACGACACCGCCGACCCCTATGCCGTGCACGCCACCTTCCACACCGGCGCCGACGAGACCGTGGAGTGGGTGTTCGCCCGAGATCTCCTTGCGGAGGGGCTGCACCGACCCACCGGTACGGGCGACGTCCGGGTGTGGCCCTCGCGCAGCCACGGACAAGGGGTGGTCTGCATCGCCCTGAGCTCTCCGGAAGGAGAAGCCCTGCTGGAGGCCCCGGCCCGGGCGCTTGAGTCGTTCCTCAAGCGGACGGACGCCGCCGTTCCCCCCGGCACCGAACACCGTCACTTCGACCTCGACCGGGAGCTGTCCCACATCCTCGCCGAAAGCTGACCCCGACCGGAGGCGGTCGCACCCCGCTGCACGCGGGGTCGTAACCCCTGCCGTCAACCGCAGCCGTCCTACTCGGGGGCACGGCAGCAGACTCAGCCGCGCACGACGCGGTCTCGGGGCCGGTGACGAAACGGTTCTCTCCCAATCGGAGCGGGCCGGAAGCACCGAAGGCGCCCGGCACCGGAGCCGGCCATCTCTTGGATGGCCGGCCTCGCTGCCGGGCGCGGCCGTTTTCCGCGGAAATCTCCGCACAGAGTGACGGGATCCGTACGCATCTTCGACGGAAGCCACCGCCGCACGTCGCACCACCCCGGTAAGGTCTGGGAATGACCCGTAGTCGCGGGGTGCCCACGGCCCCCTCCGCGCGAGGAGCCGCCCGTGCTGATCACCCATGACACCGAGTGCGCACTGAGCATCCTCGTCGAGCTGCTCAACACCGCACCCGAGGTGTGCGGCACCGAGCTGCTGCCCGACGTGGCCGCGCTCGACGCCTTCGTGGTCCGGCAGGAGATCAGTGAGGTCGACTCGCTGACCGACGGCGACCTGCACCAGGTGCACCGGCTGCGCTCCCGGCTGCGCGAGGTCTTCGGCACGGAGTCCACCGAGGAGGCCGCCGAACTGGTCAACGCCCTGGTCGCGGCGGCCGGCACGACGCCCCGGCTGACCAACCACGACCACCACGGGTGGCACATCCACTACTTCGCGCCGCACGCCGCCATCGGCGACCACCTGGCCGCCGAGATCGGCATGGCACTGGCGTTCATCCTCACCGCCGGCGAGCGCGAGCGGCTGCGCCGCTGCGAGGCGCCGGACTGCGCGCGGGTCTTCGTGGACCTCTCGCGCAACCGCTCGCGCCGCTACTGCGACAGCCGGACCTGCGGGAACCGGCTGCACGTGGCCGCCTACCGGGCCCGCCAGCGCTCGGCGGAGACGGTCCCCTCCGCCTGAGCGCTCCGCACGGGGCTCAGATGCCGCGGCGGCGCAGGATCTCCTCGATGTCCGCGAAGTCGCCGAGCCCGTCGTCGCCCTTGCCCTTCTCGGCGCGCTGGGCCTTCTCGGCGCGCTTGGGCTCCGTCTGGGCGCCCTGGCCGGCGGGAGCGACGGCCGGGCGGGCCGGAGCGGGCCCGGCGGCGGGGGCGGCGCTCTCGCGTCCCCCGGTCACGGCGCCGCGCCGGCCCACCCAGCGGGTGGTGACGAGCAGCCCCGCCGAGACCGCCAGCAGCACGATGCCGGTCCACACCCGGGGGTCGAAGACCAGCTTGACCGCCCAGTCGGCGATCTCGTCGCCGATCGTCCGGGCCACCGGGAACAGGCCGGTCAGATAGAGGCCGGCGGGCAGCAGCGCGACGGCGAACCAGCGGGTCGCGGAGAGGAAGCGCCGGCGGTAGGCGCGCAGGCCCGCCACCGCCACGCCGCCCGCGGTGAGCGCGAAGGCGACCGCCGCCGTCAGCACGGCCGCCTCCCCGCGGCCGTCGTCCCTGGCGCTCCGGGCGTCGCTCCGGATGTCGGACTGCCAGTCGGACTGATCATCTCGTCGGACCTCCCACTACCTCGGTCTGGCGAACCGGCCGGACCCGGCCGCCGGAACGGCACGGGCCCCACTGATGGAACACTGGGGGCATGATCGAAGGTTCCCTCCCCCGTCTTGAGTTCTGGTGCGAACTGCAGTGCCCGGACTGCCGCACCGCCCTCGGCGACGTCCGCGCGCTGCGTGCCCGCTACGGCGACGCGCTGCCGATCGAGCTGCGCCACTTCCCGCTGGAGAAGCACAAGCACGCCTACCCCGCCGCCGAGGCGGCCGAGGAGGCCTTCGCGCAGGGCCTCGGCTGGCCGTTCGTCGAGGCGCTGCTGGAGCGGGTCGAGGACCTGGAGGCGCGCGGCACCCAGGTGCTCCTGGAGGTGGCCGGGCAGGTGGGGGTGGACGCCGAGGAGGTGGACACCGCGCTGGTGGACGGGCGGCACATGCTGATCGTGGACGCGGACCAGGCCGAGGGCCGGGCGATCGGGGTGACCGGCACGCCGACGTACGTGGTCGCCGGGCAGCGCTTCGACGGCGGGCAGAGTCAGGACGGCCTGCTGGAGCGCGTCATCGCCGCCGTCGAGGCCGCGCGGGCTTCCTGACCCGTCACAGCAGCGGCTTGCCGAACACCCGGTTGGTGACCCGGTAGCCGAGCGACTCGTACAGGCGGATCGCGACCTCGTTGCCGCTGAAGACGTTCAGCCCGAGGTCGCGGACGCCCGCCGCCAGGCACTCGCGCTCGGCGAGGCACATCAGCGTCCGGCCGTGACCGCGGCCCCGGTGGGCGTCGGCCACCTCGACCACCATGACCCAGGCCAGCGGGGCACCGTCGGGCAGGTCGCGCAGCCGCAGCGCCAGCCAGAGCGAGCCCAGCGGCTCCTCGCCCGCCGCGTACAGCCGGCGCAGCGCGACGCCCGGGGTGTCCGCGCCCTGCGGCAGCAGTCTCACGTGGTCGGCGTCGGACTTGGCGCGGGCCTCCTCCGCGCCGAGGCCGGAGGCGCGCAGGTCCTCCAGGTAGCCGGCCTTGGAGTCGGCCAGCCAGGCCGGGAACTCCTCGGCCCCGATCGGGCGCGCGGTGGCGCCGGACGGCAGGGCGGGCGGCTCGTCCAGCCGCTTGACCATGTTCCGCATCCGCTCGGTGTAACCGAGGGTGACCGCGAGCGAGCGGGCGACCTGCGCGGACTCGGGGATGTCGGCGTCCACCCGGGTGCAGCCCCAGCCGCGCAGCACCTCCTCGGCGGCCAGCGCGCCGATCGTTCCGCGCCCCCGGCCGCGTCCGCTGTGGACCTCCAACTCGGCTATCTCGCCCCACGTCTGACTGCCACGCGGGACGGCGGTGGTGCGCAGGCCGCCGACCGGGCGGCCGTTGACGCAGATCTGCCAGCGCCGGGTGCGGCCGCCGGTGGGGGTGGGGGTCTCCGGGCTCTCGGGGCGCAGCGTGGTGGTCATGTCGGGGTCCCTTCCCCGCCGTCCGGCTCTTCTACCGGCCGGGACGCGTCGTCCCCGCCGCGGGGTTCCCGGCGGGGACGGCGCGGGGCGGTGCTCAGGGGTCGAGGTCGTCGCCGCTGCGCTCGGCGAAGGTGGCCATGGCCTTCGCGGTGGCCGGGCCGGGGCCGGGCAGTTCGCGGTCGTCGACACGGGTGACGGCCTGGACGTCGCGCAGCGAGGAGGTCAGGAAGATCTCCTCGGCCTCCCGAAGCGCGTCGAGCGGGAGGTCTGCCTCCTCGGCGCCGCACCAGTCGACGACGAGCCGGCGGGTGATGCCGGCCAGGCAGCCGGAGGAGAGCGGCGGGGTGAGCAGGCGGCCGTCGAGGACGACGAAGACGTTGGAGCCGGTGCCCTCGCAGAGCCGGCCGGCGGTGTTGGCGAGCAGCGCCTCGGAGGCGCCCGCGCGGTGGGCGGCGGCGAGGGCGACGACGTTCTCGGCGTAGGAGGTGGTCTTGAGGCCGGCGACGGCGCTGTGCTCGTTGCGGCGCCAGGGGACGACGGTGACGGCGGTGGTGTCGGGGCGGCGGGTGGCGGTGCCGAGGGAGGCGACCAGGGTGGGTCCGGTGTCGCCGCGCTCGGAGCCGAGCGGCGCGGTGCCGCCGGTGTAGGTGATGCGCAGGCGGCCGAGCGGCATCGGGTTGGCGGCGAGGACGGCCGCGCAGGCCTCGCGGACCCGGTCGTGGTCGGGGTCGGGCAGGCCGAGGCCGCGGGCGGAGCGGGTGAGCCGCTCCAGGTGGCGGGTGACGGCGAAGGCCTTGCCGTCGACGGCCTTCATGGTCTCGAAGACGCCGTCGCCGGTGGTGAGTCCGTGGTCGAGGACGGACAGGGCCGGGTCGGCGGAGTCGACGAGGGTGCCGTTGACCCAGCTGGTGGTCGGGTGCTGCATCGCGGGGTGCTCCTCGCGGGAGGGTGCGGGCCGGCCGGCGGCGGTGGCGGGCGCGGTCCGGGGCGGGTCGGGTCCGGGGCGGGTTCAGTCGGTGTCGGGACGGGGCTCGGTGCCCGACGCTATCGCGACCAACCGGGCGGCCTTCAGCTCGGTTTCCGCCCACTCGCGTTCGGGGTCGGAGCCCCAGGTGATGCCGGCGCCGGTGCCGAAGCGCAGCTCGGGCACCGCCGGGTCGGTCCGGTCGATCCAGAAGGTGCGGATGCCGACGGCGAGTTCGCCCTCGCCGCGGTCGGCGTCGACCCAGCCGACGGCGCCGCAGTAGGGGCCGCGCGGGGCGGTCTCCAGGGCCTCGATGATCCGCAGGGCGCTGGACTTGGGGGCGCCGGTGACGGAGCCGGGCGGGAAGGTGGCGGCGAACAGCTCGGGCCAGCCGGCGTCCGGGCGCAGGGTGCCCTCGACGGTGGAGACGAGGTGGACCAGGCCGGGGTGCTTCTCGACCGCGCACAGGTCGGGCACGGTGACGGTGCCGGTGGCGCAGACCCGGCCGAGGTCGTTGCGGACCAGGTCGACGATCATCACGTTCTCGGCGTGGTCCTTGTCGAGCAGGTCGTGCTCGGTGCGGCCGGTGCCCTTGATCGGGCCCGAGGAGACGGTGCGGCCGGTGCGGCGCAGGTAGAGCTCGGGCGAGGCGGTGGCGATCTCCACGCCGTGCCCGGGCAGCCGGATCGTTCCGGCGTACGGGGCCGGGTTCCCGTGGGCGAGCAGGCCGGTGAGGGCGTCGACGTCCGAGCGGGCGGGGTCGGGCAGCGGCGCGGAGAGCACTCGGCAGAGGTTGGCCTGGTAGACCTCGCCGGCCGCGATGTGCTCGCGGATGCGGCGCACGCCCGCGGTGTAGGCGGCGCGGTCGAGCGAGCTGTGCCAGGAGCCGGCGGCCGGGCCGTGCCAGCCGGCGCCGGAGGGCGGGGCGGGGGCCGGGCGGACGTCGTCGAAGCGGGCGCAGGTGAGCCGGCCCTCGAAGTCGTGGGCGACGGCCCACCAGCCGGCGGAGTCCAGGGCGGCCGGGTCGGAGGTGACGTCGCGCAGCCCGGTCGCGAGGCGGCCGCCGAAGCGGGCGAGGGGGTGCTGGGGGTCGAGGTGGCCGGACACGGTTCTCCTGCGCGGGGCTTTGCTTGGGGTTGCGGTGCCTGAAGTGTAGGTCGGGGGGCGCGAGCAGAACCGGCCGTCGCGCGGGCGTACGCGGGGTGACCTGCGGGTGTCACTCAGGGTGTCGTTCCACCGCCGCCGCGCCCGTCCGGGCCGGTCCGCGCCGGGGCGTCCGACGGCCGCCCGCCGGACATGCTGCGGGAACGGATTTTTAGCTGGCCCGGGAATCCGCTAGAGTTCAACACGTCGCCACGGAGCGCAGCCGGGAAAACCGGTGAAGATCCCGGCAGACAGGCGGACGTGGCTCAGTTGGTAGAGCATCACCTTGCCAAGGTGAGGGTCGCGAGTTCGAATCTCGTCGTCCGCTCGACGAAGGACAGTGTAAGATCGTCCTTCGAGTGTTGCCTGGTGGAGTGGCCGAGAGGCGAGGCAACGGCCTGCAAAGCCGTCTACACGGGTTCAAATCCCGTCTCCACCTCCAAGAGGCTCGCCCGGCTCCGCCGGGTGGCCTCCCCGCGCGATTAGCTCAGCGGGAGAGCACTACCTTGACACGGTAGGGGTCACTGGTTCAATCCCAGTATCGCGCACCATGCCCGGCCCTGCCGGACACCTGCCCCGCGCGATTAGCTCAGCGGGAGAGCACCACCTTGACACGGTGGGGGTCACTGGTTCAATCCCAGTATCGCGCACGTCGGATCTTCCAGGATCTTCGGATCCCGGGGTTCGCCGCGGAACACCACCGCACCAGCGCGATTAGCTCAGCGGGAGAGCACTACCTTGACACGGTAGGGGTCACTGGTTCAATCCCAGTATCGCGCACGTCGGGTCCTCCGGGGCCTGCTGCAGGACCGCCTTACCAGGCGCGATTAGCTCAGCGGGAGAGCACTACCTTGACACGGTAGGGGTCACTGGTTCAATCCCAGTATCGCGCACAGTGACGGCCGGGGCCGCGACTCGTACGGGTCGCGGCCCCGGCCGTTTCGGCGTTCCCGGAGCCGTTCTCACGGGGTGTTCCCGAAAGCCTTGCCCGAGGGCGTCGCCCGGGAGCGCTGCCCGGAAGGAACGGAAGACGCAGAAGAGCCGCGTACGGTCGCCCTCACCGACGTCCGTACGCGGCCTCTCCGCCTGCCGGGGCGCTCTGCGCGCCGCTCCTCGCCCGTCCGCGTGTCATCGCGGGCGCGGCCTCCCCGGCGGCACTGGCTCCCCGTCCCCAGGGGATCAGTGCCCGTTTCGGTGGGCACCCGAGGTGCCCGGCCCGGTCAGCGGCCGATCAGTTCGGCCACCGCCTGGGCCTGGTTCGCCATCTGCTCCCAGCCGCCGAACAGGACGGCCAGCAGCACCGCGCAGGGCAGTGCCATCGCCACCGCCACCGCCGGGTGCCGGGTCCGCTCCGCGGCGCCGGGCTGGGTGAAGGCCGGCCGACGTCGGCGGGAGGTGGATCCCGTGGGCTGCGGTGCCATGCCCCTGACTCCTCTTTCGTGAGCTCGGCCGGTGGATGGACGGTGGTGCACGTGGACGCGGTGGACGGCTTACCTCGGGGGACGAGCTCCCCGTCCACCGCTGAGAACAACGGTATGGCGGGAGGGGGTTGGCGGGCGTCATGCCGTCGTACTGTTCTCCGGGCCTCCCGGAGGATGACGATCAGACCTGGGTAGTACTACCGCAGGGGGAGACGTCCGAGACCCGGTCCCAGGGGGAACCCTGAGAGGCGACCCCGAGAAACGATTCGCCGGCACACCGACCGGATGTCAGTGCAAGATCCGACAATCGGACGGTGGCTTCAGGTGTTGCGTATCAGCACACCGCAGCGGGCAGTCCGTAAGCTGTGCCAGACAGGAACTGACGACGCCCCATCCGACGGGGCCTCACCCACAGTCTGACGGGGAAACGAGAATGGCGATGATGCGGCTGAGGCGTGAGGACCCCCGCATCGTCGGGCCGTACCGCCTGCACCGGCGGCTGGGAGCCGGCGGCATGGGCGTGGTCTACCTCGGATCGGACCGCAGGGGGCAGCGCGTCGCGCTCAAGCTGATCCGCGCCGAGCTGGCCGAGGACGTCGAGTTCCGCACCCGCTTCGCCCGCGAGATCGCCGCCGCCTCCCGGATCCGCGGCGGCTGCACCGCCCGCGTCATGGGCTCCGACATCGAGGCCGACCGGCCCTGGCTGGCCACCGCGTACGTCCCCGGGCCGTCGCTGTACAAGCGGGTCGGGGACGAGGGGCCGCTGGGCTGGTCCGAGGTCGCCCGGATCGGGGCCTCGCTCGCCGACGGGCTGGTCAAGGTGCACGAGGCCGGCGTCGTCCACCGCGACCTCAAGCCGTCCAACATCCTGCTGTCGCCGCGCGGGCCGCGCATCATCGACTTCGGCATCGCCTGGTCGCGCGGGGCCAGCACGCTCACCCACGTCGGCACCGCCGTCGGCTCGCCCGGCTTCCTCGCCCCCGAGCAGGTGCGGGGGGCCGCCGTCACACCCGCGACCGACGTCTTCGCCTTCGGCGCCACCCTCGCGTACGCGCTCACCGGGGACAGCCCGTTCGGCTCCGGGGCCTCCTCGGAGGTCATGCTCTACCGCGTCGTCCACGAGGAGCCCGACCTGTCGGCGGTGCCGGCGCAGCTCGCGCCGCTGATCCGGGCCTGCCTGGCCAAGGAGCCCGCCGAACGGCCCGGCGCGGCGGCGCTGCACGAGCGGCTGAGCGAACTGGCGGCGCGCGGTGCGACGACCGGCCCGGGCGCGATGCCGGGCGGCGCGGCCGGCCACGGCTCCGGCGGGCCCTTCGGCCGGGGCCGCGGGGCCGGGCGCGGCCAGGCCGCCGCCGGGAACGGCGGCGTCGGGGCCAGTGGGGTCGGTGGGGTCGGCCCGGCCGGTGGCGTGCCGGGCGTGGGCCGGGCGGGCGCCGTCCGGGGTGCCGGGCCAGGGGCGGAGCGAGTCGGGGCACCGGGACACCCGGGACGTCCGGCGCACCCGGGGCACCCCGTGCGTCCGGCCGGGCCGGTGCCGGCCGCACCGGCCGCCGCCGCACCGCGCGGAGTCCCGGCGCCCGGGCGGGCGCCCGAGCAGGCCG
>NZ_JBHVPZ010000037.1:0-78576 GCF_042887135.1 Kitasatospora sp. NPDC057965 | reverse complement strand
GGCGGGACGGCCAGCCGACGCCGTCGGCCGGTCGGCGTGGGCGCGGCGGGCTCGGGCGGCGCGGGCGCCGGACCGGCCGGCAGGGCGTGCTCCAGCCCCGGGTAGACGGGGGTCTCGGTGCCGCCGGGCAGGGCGAACCCGCCGGAGGAGTCCTCGGTGCCGGGCAGCGCGCGGCGGCGCCGGGACGGCCGGGGCTCGGCGTCCCCGCCGTCGTGGCCGGCCGGGGCCTCCGGGGCGGTGTCGCCGCCGCCCGGGCCCAGCGCGATCGGGGTGCGTGCGGCGCCCTCGCCGGCGGCGGCCCGGCGCTCGCCGTCACCGGGGGCCGCGCCGTTCGGCTCGCCGGGGCGCCTGTCCGGACGCCCGCCGTCGACCGGGACGGCGTAGGCGGTGCCGGAGCGGCCGTCGTCCTTGCCCCAGGGGTCGTTCTGCGGGCCGTTCGGGCCGCCCAGGCGCTGGCGCCCGTACGCGGGGTCGTTGCCGGTGCCGTTCCACTGCTCGGGGACGGCCCGTTCGATCCGGGCGGGGGCGTTGGGCCACTGGTCGGCGGGGATGTCCGGGGCGACGGCGCCGGCCGGGGCGGTGGGTTCGGCGGCCTCGCGGCCCGGCTGCTCCGGGGCGGCGGGCGGCAGCTCCACGGCCGGCCGGCCGCGGCGTCCGCGCCGCTGCTCGACCACCGGCTCCTCGCCCGGCGCACCGGTGGCCGGGGACGGTCCGGCCGCGGCCTCGGCTCTCCGGGCGTCGGCGGAACCGTCCGGCGCGCCCTCCCGGGGGCCCTCGGCCGGGGCCTTCGCGGGGGTGCCCTCGGCGGTGGCCGGCTCCTCGGCCGGGGCCGCGGCCGGCAGCTGCGGGATGCCCGGCAGGTCGGGCAGGACGGCGCTGTCGCTCTCCTTCGGCCGGTCCGACCGGCCCTCGGCGGACGCGCGCTCGGCGGCGGCCTTGGCGGCGGCCGGGTCCAGCGGCAGTTCCACGACGTACGTGGTGCCGGCGCGTCCCGGCAGCTCGTGCGGCTGGAGCACCCCGCCGTGGCGCTCGACCACCGCGCGGGCTATCGGCAGGTGGACGGGGCTGCCACCGCGTCCCGGGCCGCGGATCTCCACCCGGGCGACCTCGCCGCGCTGGGCGGCGGCGAGCACCACGGCCGGCGTGTCCGCGCCGGCCGGCGGCAGGGCGGGCGCGCCGGGGGCGGCGAGTCCGGGGGAGGGCAGTTCGGGGGCGACGTCGTCCAGCGCGAGGCCGATGCCGCTGACGTCGGCGACCAGGTGGGCCAGCGCGTGGGCGAGCCGCTGCTCGTCGGCGATCACCTCGACGGCGGCGGCGTGCACGGAGAACCGCACCCGGCCCGCGCCGACCAGCTCGCCGGCGTGCTCGACGGCCCGGCGGACCACCTTGTCCAGGGCGACCGGCATCCGCTCGGCGCTCTTCCGCCCGGCCTTGCCGCCTTCCGTACCGCCCTTGCCGCCGGCCGTGGCGTCCTTGCCCTCGGCGGCGCCGCTCTCGCCGGCCTCGGAGCGCTGGTGGGCCAGCACGCCCTCGATCAGCTTGCCGTAGCGGCGGCACTCGTCGGCCAGCCGGCGCAGGGTCCAGTTGGCCTCCGGCCAGAGCTGCCCGGCCGGGTCGGTGGCGAGCGCGTCGATCCGCCGGTGCAGCGCGGTCAGCGCGCCGCCCAGCTCGCTCTCCAGGACGGCGGTGAGGTGCTCGTTGCGGGCGACCAGCGCCAGCTCGCGGCTGCGGTCGGTGAAGGTCATCACGGCGCCGACCAGCTGGTCGCCGTCCCGGACCGGGGCGGTGGTGAGGTCGACGGTGACCGGGCGGCCGTCCTTGCGCCACAGCACGGTGCCGCGCACCCGGTGCTTGCGCCCGGAGGTCAGGGTGTCCAGCAGCGCGGACTCCTCCAGCGCCAGCGGGGTGCCGTCGGCGCGGGAGTGCTGGATCAGCGGGTGCAGCTCGCGGCCGCCCAGCTCGCTGGCCCGGTACTCCAGGATGTGCGCGGCGGCCGGGTTGACCAGGACGCAGCGGCCTTCGAGGTCGACACCGAGCACGCCCTCGGCGGCGGCCCGCAGGATCATCTCGGTCTGCTTGTGCTGGCGGCGCAGCTCCGCCTCGACGCCGAGCCGGCCGGTCAGGTCGCGGACCAGCAGCAGGAGCAGGTCGGAGGAGCGGGAGCCCTCGCGGTAGGGGTCGTAGGGCGCCGGGGGCGCGTAGCCGGCGCCGGTGCCGGTGCCGGTGCCGTCGTCGTCGAAGTCGTTGCCGGAGACCTCGACCGGGAAGGTGGTGCCGTCGGTGCGCCGGGCGGTCATCCGCACCGGGCGGTCGAGGGCCTCGTCCTCGCGGGCGGCGGGCCGCATCGAGCCGGGGATCCGACTGGGGTCGAACTCCGGGAGCAGGTCGAGCACGCCCATGCCGACCAGTGAGGTCCCCGGTGCCTGGAGCGCCTGGACGGCCGCGTTGTTGGCATCGACGACGGTGCCGTTGCTGTTCACCAGCAGCAGCGCGTCGGGCAGGGCGTCGAGTATGGCGGCGAGGCGAGCAGCGCCTCGGATCGGCCTGCTGCTCACGTCGACAGGTCTCCTCGGCTCAGGGCAGCTCTCTCCGGAGACGGCAGTATCTCATTCTTCTTTGCGGCGGGGACGACCCGCCTAGTAACGTTGGCGGCGGTTGGTGCCGGGCCCCCGGGTTGTGGCATCATCACAGGCACAAGGAACGGGTCCGCGCACGTGGGCTTGCTCCATGTGGAGGAGGCTTCGCCTAGTCCGGTCTATGGCGCCGCACTGCTAATGCGGTTTCGGGGTTATTCCTGATCGAGGGTTCAAATCCCTCAGCCTCCGCCAGCCGAAGAGCCCCGCCGACGATCTCGTCGGCGGGGCTCTTCGCATGTCCGGAGCACGCCCGGAGCACGTCCGGAGCATCTCCGGACATGATCGGAAGGGCGTTCGGCCGGTGGGTCCGGGGCGCCCGGATCAACCGATTTCGCCCCGCGCCGCAGGTCATGTAATGTTGTCCCCGCACCGCCCCGGAGGAACGTTCGCCAGGGCGAGCGCTCATAGCTCAACGGATAGAGCACTTGACTACGGATCAAGAGGTTGCAGGTTCGAATCCTGCTGAGCGCACCAAACCCCGCAAGACCGGGTCCGCCCGGCACTTGCGCTCATAGCTCAACGGATAGAGCACTTGACTACGGATCAAGAGGTTGCAGGTTCGAATCCTGCTGAGCGCACCAGCGAGAAGCCCCCGGCCATGGGCCGGGGGCTTCTGCGTTTCCCGGGCCCGTTCCGGCCCGGCCGGGGTGCCGCCCGGACACCCCTCGGCGCCCGCGACGGCCCGCGACCCCTGGCGGTACCTCGCGATACCTCGCTCAAGGGGTGAAATGCGGTTCTTTCGGGTACATCCCGTCCTGCCGGACGGAGGACCGCCAATCGGGTGTCATGCGGCCGAGAGCGCAAGTGTCGCCATATGACCGGCTCAGGATCGTGATTCCGTTTTGTCTGATCTTGTGTCCAGACTGCCCGGCCATCCAGGCCGCTCCGGCAGCCGATGCGAAGGAGAGCCGGATGAACCGACAGTTCCCGGCAGCGGCCGGCGCCGCGGTCCTGGCGACCGGACTGGTGATCGGTTGGAATCCGCCGCCCTCGGCCGCCCGGCAGGTCGAGCCGGACCGCCCGTCCGCCGGCCTCCACCAGGGCGGCGCCACCGCGCTCACCCTGTCCGAGTCCACCAACGACCCCGGCATCCGGCTGACCGGCACCGGCGAGCCGGGCGGCACCGTCGTGGTCACCGACCGGTCGCCCGGCGGCCAGGAGGACGACCTCTGCTACACGACCGTCGGGGCCGACGGCGGCTGGTCCTGCCTGCCGGTGGAGAACCTGGCGGACGGGCGGCACCGGCTCACCCCGTCCGCCGCCGACCTCGCCGGCAACCGGACCGCCGGCCGGCCGGCCGACCTGGTGGTCGACACCGCGCCGCCGGACCGCCCGCTGCTCACCGCGCCCGCCGCCGGGGAGACCGTCCGGGTCGCCCGGCCCCGGCTGTCCGGGAAGGCCGAACCGGGGGCGCGGGTGCTCGTCACCGCGGGGCCGGACAGTGGTGACGGGCCCGCGCGGATCGTCGCCTGCGGAGCGACGGCGGCGGTCGACGGCAGCTGGACGTGCACGGCCAACCGGGACCTGACGGACGGGGAGCGGTGGCTGATCGTCACGGCGACCGACCCGGCGGGGAACAGTACGGCGGCCGAGGCGGTGGTGGTCCGGGTGGAGGCGATCGGTCGGCCGGCGGCGACGACGCAGGTTCCGCTCCCGCCGTTCCCGACGCGGACGCCCACACCCACACCCACGCGCACGCCGTCGTCGGCGCCGACACCGTCGCCTGCGCCGTCGCCTTCAGCGTCGAAGGCCGCGGCGCCTTCGCCGGTGGCCACCCCCTCGCAGGACGCGCCCTCGGCTCCCCGGCCGTCGGCGGCCGCCCCGTCGCCGACGGTCACCGCGCCGCCGTCGCCGACACCCTCGGTCCCGGTACCGGCGCGACCGTCCCCGGCCGCTTCCGCTCCCACTCCCACTCCGGCCGGGCGGCCGTCGCCCGTCCTGCCGGCGGCCCCGGTCCCGACCGTCGCCGTTCCCGCCCCCGCTCCGGCCTCGCCCGCGTCCGCCGCCGTGCCCGCCACTGTGCCGGCCCCCGTTCCGAGCGGGCTGCTGCCGTTTGTCGTGCCACCGGCCATCGGCTCGCCGGCCGGGGCGGCGGCGCCCACTCCGACGCCGACACCCACGCCCGCACCCACGGCGCCCGGCCCGGCTCCCGCTCCGGCCCTGTCCGTCCCGAGCCCGACGTCCCAGGCTCCGACGCCCCGGGCTCCGGCTCCGTCGTCGGCCTCGGCCGTCCCCTCCGTCGCCTCCGTCCCCTCCCTCGCCTCCGCCGCCCCGGACCGGGAGCGGGCCGAGCGGGCGCCGGCCGCGCCGCCGCCGGGCGGGGCACGGCCGACGGTCCGGGCCGCGGGCGCCGCAAACAGCGCCGCCGTGGCCGAGACCGCCGCCGAGGAGCCGTCGTCGCCGACGGCCGCCGACCGACACCCGTCGGACGGCTGGCGGGGCGTGCTCGCCGCGGTCCTGCTGGTGCTCACCGGTATCGGGTTGATCACTCGTCGGGTGATCGGCCGGGGATCCGGTCCCGGGCGGCACTGAGCCGCTCACCCCTGTCCGCTCATGTGCCTGCGCGTCAGGTCCGGTCTCGGATGATTCGTCAGTAAATGTCGACACGCACCGGTTCAAATGTCGCATTTGATGACGTATGAACTTAGCCTGGCCCTGGCACTGCCCGTCAGATCCGGGCCGCCCGTTGCGCGACACACTGAACCTGAGGATCCGTGCATGGACGTCACCCGCGATTCTTCGCAGCGACCCGACCACCTGCCCAAGACGCTTCCCCCGGGAATGCCGGAACGTTCCGCCTCGGGCTCCAGCCCGCTGGCGAGGGCGACGAGGGCATCCAAGCCCGCCCAGCCGACCGACCACGGCCCGGCCACCACCCCGATCGCGGTGGTCCCGGGTCCGGCCGACGGCAGGCACATCGACCTGCGCGATCCGCTGGAGCTGGCGGACCCGGTGGACCCGGCGGCCCGCCCGACGCCGACCGCCCCGCTGCCGCCGGTGGCCTCGACGGTCCTGGCCGCGGACGAGCCGGAGGGCGCCCCGGCCGGGGCGGCGACCGCCGTCACCTCGCGCCGGCCCCCGCGCGCCGACCAGACGCTCCGTGAGCGCACCGCCGCCGCCCTGCCCGGCTGGGTCGCCCTGCTCGGGCTGCTGCTCGGCACGGCCGCCGTGCTGCTGGTGCTGCTGCGCGACGGTGTCATCCCGTACTGGGACGTGCTGCCCGACCTGCGCACGGAGGCCGCCCGGGCCGCCGGCGGGGCCGAGGTGACCGCCCGCTCGGTGGCCGCCGTGGCCGCCGCCGGGCTGCTCGTCGTGCTCTCGCTCGCGGGTCTGCTGGCCAACGCGGGCGGCGAGACCCGGGTGCTCACCCGCTGGGGCCGCTACCGGGGCACCGTCCGCCGCACCGGTCTGGTCTGGGTCAACCCGCTGCTGCGCCGCCGTCGGGTGGACGTCCGGCTGCGGCACTGGCGCAGTGAGCCGGTCAAGGTCGTCGACCGCACCGGGACCCCGATCGTGGTCCGGCTGCTGATCGTCTGGCGGGTCAAGGACACCGCCCGCGCGATGCTGGCGATCGAGGACCACGAGAGCTACCTGCGCGAGCAGGTCCAGGCGGTGCTCACCCGGACCGCCTCGACGCTGCCCTGCGACAGCAATGCGGCGCCCGGGCCCGCGCTGCGCGACGGCCAGTGGTTCGCTGACGAACTGACCAGGGCGCTGGCCGCCGAGGTCGCGCCGGCCGGGCTGGAGGTCTACTCGGTGCAGCCGCTGGCGCTGGACTACGCGCCGGAGGTGGCGGAGTCGATGCGCCGCCGCCGACTGGCCGACCTGGACGCGGGCCTGCGCACCGTGCTGGTGGACGACGCCGTGGAGGCGGCGGCGCTCGCCGTGCGCCGGCTGGAGCGCGCCACCGCGCACGAACTGGACGAGGCCGCCCGGAGCGCGCTGATGGAACAGTTGCTGGTCGCCTTCGTCGCCCCGGCCGGAGTGGCCGCCTCGGTACCGCCCCCGGCCGCCCGGGCCGGGCGGAAGGAAGGACGACCGGCATGAGGATAGCCACCGGCACGGACGCCGCCGCGGTGCTCGCGGACGCGGACGACACGGCGTTGATCGGCTTCGAGGAGAGCCTCGGTACGATCCCGGCGATCACCGGCTGCGCCTGCCCGAACTGCGTGGTGCGGCCGCGCGCCGCCCGCCCGGCGGAGCCGTACGGGGGAGGCCGAATACACCGGGCGGTGCGAAATACCTGCCTGGCCACCACGGTGCTGGCCGGCGCCGGAGTGGTCGGCCTGACGGCGGGGGCCGGGGCCGCGCACGCCGCGCCGGGCAAGCAGGGCTGGGACGGCTCGAAGTACTGGTTCAAGAACGGCGACGGCGAGTGGCGGTACACCAGCCACTACAGCGTGTACACCGAGGCCGTGGGGTCCGGCGATGCCGGCTCGGCCGGCACGCGGACGGCCACCAACGGCTCGGCCGGTTCCGGCGGGATGCGCCAGGGCTGGGACGGTGAGAAGTACTGGTTCAAGAACGGCAGCGGCGAGTGGCGGTACACCAGCCACTACGACGTCTACCTGAGCCGCACCGGCCAGTCCGGCGGCGGGGCGGCCGCCTCGGGCACCACCACCGCGCCCGCCCAGGCCGAGACCCGGTCCGGCGGCCGCCTGGAGTCCGCGATCGAGTACGCGCTCGCACAGCTGGGCAAGCCGTACGTGTGGGGCGGCGACGGCCCCTCCGGTTACGACTGCTCGGGGCTGGTGCAGCAGGCCTACCGGCGGGCGGGCATCAGCCTGCCGCGGGTGGCCGACGACCAGTACGCGGCGACCACGCCGATCGGCGCGGGGCAGCTGCGCCGCGGCGACCTGCTGTTCTGGTCGGACAGCGGCCGGGCCTCGGGCATCCACCACGTCGGGATCTACCTCGGCAACAACAAGTTCGTCGAGGCGCCCCGGCCGGGCAAGACGGTCCGGGTGTCGACGATCAGCAGCGGCTTCTACCCGACCCACTTCGGCCGGCCGTAGGGGAGGGCCCAGCGGCCCGGCCCGGGAGAACACGAAGGGGCGCGCCGTCCGGCTGCGGACGGCGCGCCCCTTTCGGGTGACGGTGCTCAGGCGGAGGCTTCGTCCAGCAGGGCGGTCTGCGCCGGGGTGAGCTCCAGCCCGGCGGCGGCCAGCAGCGGCGGGAGCTGGCCGACGGTACGGGCGCTGGCGATCGGGGCGGCGACGGTCGGCCGGGCCGCGAGCCAGGCCAGGGCGACGGTGGCGGGCTCGACGTCGTGCTCGGCGGCCACCGTGTCCAGCGCCTCCAGCACCTTGGGGCCGCGCGGGTCGCCCAGGTAGCGGCCGGCGCCCTCGGCCCGCGCGCTGGCCACCTCGGCGCCGCCCGGGCGGTACTTGCCGGTGAGGAAACCGGAGGCCAGCGCGTAGTACGGCACGGTGGCGAGGCCGTGCGCGGCGACCACGTCGGCCAGCGGGCCCTCGAAGGTGCCGCGGGAGACCAGGTTGTAGTGCGGCTGGACGGCGGTGTACGCGGCCAGGCCCTCGCGCCCGGCGAAGGCGAGCGCCTCGGTGAGCCGCTCGGCGCCGATGTTGGAGGCGGCGACGGCGCGCACCTTGCCCTCGCGCACCAGCGCGTCCAGGGCGGTGACGAACTCCTCCACCGGGGTGTCGTCGTCCTGGTGGGTGTAGTAGAGGTCGATGTGGTCGACGCCGAGGCGGCGCAGCGAGCCCTCGGCGGAGGCCTTGATGTTGGCCGCGCTCAGCCCGCGGGCCTCGGGGTGCAGGCCGACCTTGGTGGCGACGACCACGGAGTCGCGGTTGCCGCGGCTGCGCAGCCACTTCCCGATGATGGCCTCGGACTCGCCGCCGGTGTTGCCCGGCACCCAGGAGGAGTAGGTGTCGGCGGTGTCGACGAAGTTGCCGCCGGCCGCCGTGTAGGCGTCGAGGACGGCGAAGGACTCGGCCTCGTCGGCGGTCCAGCCGAAGACGTTGCCGCCGAGGGAGAGCGGGAACACCGAGAGCTCGGAGTTGCCGAGCTGCACGTAACGGGGGGCGTCGCTGCGGGAATCGGTCATGGTCCGAGTCAACCCGATCGGCCGGGCCGGCATTCCGTGAACGAGGCGTACTTCACACGCCCGTTGCACGTCCGCAGCACGGAGACCGGGTGTCGGGGTGGTCCGCGGATTCGTTAGAGTCCCTGCCATGGCTGACAACGAGTACGACCCCGCCGGCAGCACCCAGATGTTCCGGGCCTTCGTCGAGGAGACCCCGGCGCCGCAGGCGCCGGGCTCCGTCAACACCTACGGCAACACCGGCGGCGGCAGCCGGACCGGCGTGATCGCGATCATCGCCGTGGTCGCCCTCGCCGTGCTGGGCGCCGTCGTCTGGCTGGCCGTCAAGTAGTCCTCGCGGTGGAGTGCCTGGCGGTCCGGTGGCCCGCGGGTGTCGGTCCCTGTTCCCTCAGCAGGGCTTCCGCCAGGCGTCCAGTTCGAGCTTCTTCTGCATCGAGCTGAAGCCCAACGCCTTGGTGCGGCCGCAGAACTTCTCGGTGCCCAGCTTGTACTCGACGTGGAAGACCGCCTTGCCCGCCTGGACGAAGGGGGAGAGGCGGGCGCACTCGTCGAACTGCGCGCACTCCTCGTTGACGGCGAAGTCGAAGTCGTTCAGCAGCGCCGGGACCTGCTCCAGGTCGTTCTTCAGACCGATCGCCAGGCCGCGTTCGTGGGCGAGCGAGGCGAGCATGCGGTTGTAGCGGAGCTGGTCGTCCGCGGTCAGCGGGAAGCCGCTGTTCTGGTTGTAGGCCTCGATGGTGTCGGGCTCGACGGCGTCGAAGCCCTTCTGCCGGCACATGTCGAAGCGGGCCGCCATGAGGGGCTTCAGCTGGTCGATCTTGCGGATGTCGAACCACTTCTCGCCCTTCCAGCCGTTGCCCGAGCCCTGGAGGGCCTGGGCGAAGGCGGCGGAGTCGGGGCGGAAGTCCTCCCAGGAACCGGCGTTGATGTAGCAGATCACCTTGCGGCCCTTGGCGTGCAGGGCCGCGACCACGGAGGCGTCGGTCTCGAAGCCGTCGACGTCGTAGACGGGGACGTCGACGGACTGGTCGACGGAGCCGCCGAGTTGCCACTGCCAGGCGAGGCCGGGGGTGGGCTGCCAGCGGGCGCCGGTGGCGCCCGGCGTGCCGGGGGTCCCCGGAGTGCCGGGCGTACCGGGGGTGTTGGGCGTTCCCGGGGCGGCCGGGGTGGCCGGGGCACCGGGGGTGCCCGGGACGGCGGGGGTGCCGGGGGTTCCCGGGGTGCCGGACGGGGCCGACGGCCGGCCGGACGCGGTCGGCGAGCCCGGGCCGGTGGTGGCGTCCGGGGTGACCGGCGTGCCGGGGGTGCCCGGCGTGGCCGGTGCGTCCGGGGTGGCCGGGGTGCTCGGAGCGCCCGGGACGGGGGCGGCGGTGGCCGCCGGGGGCGCGCTCGCGCCGGTCTCGGCCGAGGTGTCGTCCTCGTCGTCCGAGCCGGAGCTGCTGCACGAGGTCGCCAGCAGCGCGGTGGCGGTGGCGAGGGCGAGGGCGGCCCACACGGGCCGGGTTGCGCGGGTCACGGTGCACGGACTCCGGATCGGGTCGGATGCGTTCTCAGATGGGTTCGGTGAGCGGCCGTCCGGCGGTCAGCTGGTGCGGCAGGGTGCTCCAGGGGTTCTCCCCGGCGCCCGGCACCGCGCAGCCGACCCCGGCCCGGCGGGCGGCGATCAACGCGGCCACCTCCGCGGCCCGTTCGGCGGGCACGTCGTAGACCAGGTGGCAGAACCGGGCGGCGGCGTGCCGGCCGGTCCACAGCGGCAGGGCCAGCGCCTGGTAGGCGGCCCAGTCGCCCTCGAAGGTGACCAGCAGATCGGCCAGGCCGACCTCGGCGTACCCGGGGTCCGGGTGGTCTCCGTGGCCGAACACCACGGTGGCGCAGCCCGCGGCCCGGGCCGCGGTGGCCAGGCGCCGGTAGTGCGGCAGCGCGCCGGGCGCGGCCGACACCTGGTCGAGGTAGACGCCGGAGATGCCGTGGCGCTGACGGTAGGTCAGGATGTCGTTCACCACGGCCGCGTGCGACCGCCGGCCGTAGTCGGTGTCGGCGTAGCCGAGCAGCGGCAGGCCGGCCTTGCGGAGCTTCTCGGCGGCCTCGGTGAAGACGTGGTCGGGCTCGCCCGGACCGTCGGCGAGGTTGAGCACGACGGCGGCGATGCGCTGGGGATCGGCGGCGGCGACCGCCTGCCAGGCCGCCGGGTCCACCGCGGGGTGGACGTACAGCGGCACCAGCAGGCGGCCGTCGGGGTGGTTGCCCCCGGTCATGCGGTGACCAGTTCGGTGGAGAGCCAGAGGTCGCGCAGCGTCTCGTCGAGCCCGGTCTCCGGGCGCCAGCCGAGCACCCGGGCGGCGGCCGACACGTCGGCCTGCTGCCAGGAGACGGCCGCGGAGCGCTCGGAACCGGCGCCGCTCTCGTCGATGCGGCCGGCGAACCCGGCCGCCGCGACCAGACCGTCGGCGATCGCCCGGACCGGCCGGGCCTGCCCGGAGGCCAGGTTGAGCACCCGGGGCAGCGCTTCCCGGGCGGTCACGGCGAGCGTGACGGCACGGGCGACGTCCCTGGCGTCGACGAAGTCGCGGTGGGCCGAGAGGTCCCCGACCCGCACCACTCCGTCGACACCCTCGGGCGCGGCCCGGCGCAGCTCGGCGGCGAGCCGGCCGGGCAGCGAGCCGGCCGGGGCCCCGGGGCCGACCGGGTTGAACACCCGCAGCACCACGGCGTCCAGCGGCGAGCCGGCCACCGCGAGGGAGCCGGCCAGCTTGGTGGCGCCGTAGACGCCGACCGGGCGGGCGTCGGCGTCCTCGGCGAGCGAGTCGCCGGGGGCGCAGACGCCGTACTCGCCGGCCGAGCCGATGTGCACCAGCCGGGCCTTCGGGGCGCCCCGGCCGAGCGCCTCGCAGAGCACGGCCGGCCCGCGGGCGTTGACCTCGGCGAGGGTGACGGCGCTGCCGGAGACGGCGCCGGCGAAGTTGACCACCGCGTCCGGGGCGAGCGCGGCCAGGTCCTCGCCGAGCGGGCCGGCCTGGGCGGAGGCCAGGTCGAGCCGCAGGTCGTGGTCGGGCCGCCGCCCGGCGGTCAGCACGGTGGCGCCGGGCAGTGCCCGCAGGGCGGCGGCGGCGTGCCGGCCGAGGAAGCCGTCGGCGCCGAGCAGCAGGATCCTCACGCGGCCCGTCCGTCGTTCTCGGGGCCGGCGGGGACGGTCGCGGCCGTGGCCGCGGTGGCCGTCGGCTGCCCGTCGGCGGCCTCGGGTGCGGTTCTGGCGGCGGGGATCGGCAGGGGCTGGCCGTTCGGCACGGCGTACAGGCCCTCGCCGGGGGCCGGGGCGGCGCTGGCCGGCTCGCCCGGGAGGAGCAGCGAGCGGTTGAGCGCGAACTCGGCGTTGGCGCGGTCGTAGTCGTCCGGGCGGCCGATGTCGAGCCAGTAGCCGTCGAACTCGTAGGCGGACGGCGGCGTCTGGGCGCCCAGCAGGTCCAGCACCAGCTCGTCGAAGCCCAGCGGCAGGCCCGGGGTGTACCGGGCGAGCGCGGCGCGGGAGACGCCGTAGACGCCCATCGAGACCCGGTAGTCGATGCTCGGCTTCTCCTGGAAGCCGGTGATCGAGCCGTCCTCGGCGGTCAGCACGCCGAAGTCGATCTTCACCTGGCGGGCGTAGGTCGCGATGGTGAGCGGGGCCCCGGACGCCTCGTGGTGCTTGAGCACCCCGGCGAAGTCCAGGTCGGTGAGGACGTCGCCGTTCATCACCAGGAAGTTGTCCGGCAGCCGGTCCTGCATGGTGAGCAGCGGGCCGAGGGTGCCGAGCGGGCTGTCCTCGACGGCGTAGCCGACCCGCAGCCCCCACTGGGAGCCGTTGCCGACGTAGGCGCGGATGATGTGCCCGAGGTGGCCGATGGCCAGGGTGACGGTCTGGAAGCCCGCGGCGGCGAGCTGGCGCATCACGATCTCCAGGATCGCGTGCTGGTCGCCGATCGGGACGAGTGGCTTGGGAAGCGCGGTGGTGTACGGGCGGAGGCGTACGCCCTTACCGCCGGCCAGGATCACTGCGTGCATGTGGTTCCCCCACAGAAGTCGGTTCGACAAGGGGCCTTCGGTGCCGGGAGCGGACGGAAGGCGGAGCCGGGTCAGACGTTGTAGATGTCGGTCTTGTAGCGGGCCAGGTTCGCCGGGTCGCGGAAGAACTCGATGGTCTGCTCCAGACCCTCGTCCAGCGAGAACCGGGGGGCCCAGCCGGTGGCGGTGCGCAGCCGGGTGGCGTCCGCGACCAGGCGCATGACCTCGGAGTTGGCCGGGCGGATGCGCTGCTCGTCCTCCTTGACGGTGACGTCCACGCCCATCAGCTTGCCGACCAGGGTGACCAGGTCGCCGACCGAGATCTCGCCGCCGGTACCGGCGTTGAAGGTCCTGCCGACCACGGTCTCGGCGGGGGCGGTGCCGACCGTGCGGAAGGCCAGCGCGGTGTCCTTGACGAACATGAAGTCACGGGTCGGACGCAGGTCGCCGAGGGTGATCTCGGTCTCGCCGGCGGCGAGCTGGGCGATCACGGTCGGGATGACGGCGCGCATCGACTGGCGCGGGCCGAAGGTGTTGAACGGGCGCAGGGTGACGACCGGGGTCCCGAAGCTGGCGTGGTAGCTGTCGGCCAGCCGGTCCCCGCCGGCCTTGGAGGCGGCGTACGGGGACTGGGTGTTGATCGGGTGGTCCTCGGTGATCGGCACGGTCTGCGCGGTGCCGTAGGTCTCGCTGGTCGAGGTGTGCACCAGGCGGGGGATCTCCTGGTGGCGCACGGCCTCCAGGACGTTCAGGGTCCCGGTGACGTTGGTGTCGACGTACGAGTGCGGGGCCAGGTAGGAGTACGGGATCGCGATCAGGGCGGCCAGGTGGTAGACCGCCTCGGTGCCCTTGACCAGGCCGTTGACGGAGCCGGGGTCGCGGACGTCGCCGAGGACGATCTCGACGGAGTCCAGCACCTCCTTCGAGAGGGTCTCCAGCCAGCCGAACGACGAGAACGAGTTGTACTGGACCATCGCGCGGACCCGGTGGCCGTCGGCCACCAGGGTCTCGACGAGGTGGGAGCCGATGAATCCCTCGGCTCCGGTGACGGCGACGCTGCTCATGGTGAATCGCTTCCTGTGTCTTCAGGGGACGTGTCGTGCGGGCCCGGCCGGGTGGTGCGACGGTGTGGTGACCCGGCCGGGCCGGTACGGGTGGTGCTGTTCCGTCGGTGCGGGTTCCGTGGTGCGCTGTTCAGCTGTTCGGCGGTGCCCGTTTCAGCGGTGCTTGGTGGTGCGGCCGAGCACGGGCCCGGCGGTGCTGGTGAGGACGGCCGCCGCACCCCCGCAGCCGATCAGCTGCAGGACGGTCGGGTCCCAACCGGTCAGCAGCCCGGCGCACTCGGCGCCCGCGGCTGCCAGACAGATGAGGGCGGTGCTCCAGCTGAGCCCGAAGGCGTTCAGCAGCAGCGCCAGCCAGAGCGAGCCGCCGAGCAGCAGCAGCGCGCCGAGCTCCGGGACGCCCAGCGCCGGGGCGCCGGGCCAGAGCACGGTGGCGGCGGCGTCGAGGGCGGCCACGGTGGTGAGGTAGATGAACAGGCAGCCGAGCAGCACGCCGCCGGTGCGGCGGGCGAACTCGACCGGGGTGTGACTGGTGCGCAGCGCGGCCACCGCCATCGCCCGGTAGCGGAAGAGCAGCCACTCGGCGAGGCCGAGGCTCAGCGTCAGGGCGATCATCGCCGGGCCGGTCGGGCTGGCCGAGGCGCCCTGGGCGCTGCCGGTGCTCACCGCCTGGTGGACGGTGACCCCGAGTCCGGCGATCAGGGTCAGCGTGCCGACCGCGAGTCCGAACAGCAGGTGCGGGATCTCCTTGTGCAGCGGCAGCCGCAGCGGGACGGGTTCCGCCTCGGCGCGCCGGCAGCGCAGCAGCTCGCGGGCGGCGAGCCCGACGGCCAGGCCGAGCGAGGCCAGCAGCACCGCGGTGCGGACGGCCTGCGGCACCGAGACGGCGAGCACCACGCCCGCGCCGACCGCCGACGGTGCCAGCGCCAGCAGCAGGAACTTCTCCCGGCCGAGCACCAGCAGCACGGTGGCGGCCGCCAGGTAGCCGGACTGCCCGGCGGCGAAGCAGAGCGCGCCCAGCGGTCCGCCGACCACGTACCCGGCGGCGGCCGCGGTCAGCGCGCCGAGCGGCGCCCCGATCGCCAGGCAGGCCGCGGCCGACCGGCGCCGGCCGCGGCCGAGCCAGGCGTACGAGCGGTGGGCCAGCGCCTGGTTCCAGGACCAGCTGACCAGGGTCGCGACGGACAGCGCGAGCATGCCCGAGGGCAGGCCGAAGCGCATCCGGTCGGCGGCGAACAGGTTGGCGCCGAGCAGGTAGCCGAGGCCGGGCAGGGCGAACACCAGGCCGCGCACGACGCACCGCCAGGGATCGGCCCGCCAGGGGTTGGCGAACTCGGCGCTCGGCCCGGGGTAGCGGCGCTCGACCCGTTCGAACAGCTCCTCGGCGACGGTGAACGCGTCGGGGCGGCCGTAGAGCAGACCGGCCTGTTCGTCGGAGAGGCCGTCGGCCTCCAGGAAGGCCGCGATCTCGTAGGGGTGGACGGCGTCGGCGCAGATGTCCTGCAGCCGATCGGCGAGTTCGTCCAGCGGGTCGGGGGAGAGTTCGAGCTGGTCCGCGTCCGGCCCGGGACGCTGCGCGGGCAGGGTCGGGCGCCGCCGCTTCAGCGGCAGCACCCGCAGCTGGACGGTCTCGTCGGCCTCGTTCGGAACGAGGCGCAGTGGCCCACTCATGTGCCCACCTCGCTGCGCTCGGCGGCCGCTTCGCGGGTCACGCACCTGTCGATGACGAGTTCGCTGCGCTCACTCATGCGCCCACCTCGCTGCGCTCGCGCTCGGTCGGCTGCTCCCAGTCCGGGTCCGGCGGTCCGTCGGTGACGGCGACCACGCCCTCGGGCAGCCAGCGGGCGGTGCCCAGCAGTTCGGTGTAGATGCCGCGGAAGCCGTCGATGTTCTGGCGGAGCGTGAACTGCTCGATCACCCGCAGCCGGGCCTGCTCGCCGAGCCGGGCCCGGCGCTCCGGATCGCGCAGCAGCTCGATCGCCGCAGCGGCCATGGGCTCGGGCTCGCGCGGCGGGACGACCAGGCCGGTGTCGCCGACCGCCTCGCGCACGCCGCCGACGTCGGTCGAGACGGTGGAGCGGCCGCAGGACATCGCCTCGATCAGGGTGAACGGGAAGCCCTCGCTGATCGAGGAGAGCATCACCACGTTCCCGGCCGCGTAGGCGTCGGTGATGTCCGCGACCCGGCCCTCGAAGACCACCGAGTCGCCGGTGCCGAGTTCGGCGGCCAGCGCCTCGCAGGCCTCGCGGTAGGCCTCACCGCCCTTGGGGGTGCCGCCGAACAGCCGCAGCCGGGCGTCGGGTATCTCGCGCCGCACGATCGCGAACGCGCGGATCAGCGTCTCCAGGTCCTTGATCGGGTCGACCCGGCCGGCCCAGCTGAGCGTCGGGGTCTCCGGCTCCGGCCCGGCAGGCGGGAAGGCCGCCGGGTCGACGCCGTTGTAGACGGTGCGGATGTGCGCGGAGGGGGTGCCGCCGCGCTCCTCCCACCGCCGGTTGTACCGGTTGCCGGGGGTGACCAGCGCGGCCCGCCGGTAGCTCTCCTCGGCGAGCATCCGGTAGAAGCCCAGCAGCAGGGCCTTGACCGGCCAGCGGTAGGGGCCGGTGCGGTAGCCGAGGTAGCGCTCGCGCAGATAGATGCCGTGCTCGGTGAGGAGAAACGGTACGCCGAACTGCTGAGCGGCTATCAGCCCCGGGAGTGTGGCCAGACCACCGCTCGCGGCGTGCGCCACGCCGTCGCGCGGCGGCTCGACCGACAGCGGGCGCAGCGCGTGCTCCAGCAGGTCGGTGGCGTTCAGCGCGTCGTGCATGGTGGGCCGGGAGACGGCGGTGGAGAGGTAGTCGCGGGTCCAGACGTGCTGGAGGGTGCGCAGGGCGCGCTCGCTGCGCAGCGCCGGGCTGAGCAGCCCGCGCTGGGCGAGGTCGGCGAAGCCGTAGAGCTCGGTGCCGAAGTGGGTGGTGTAGACCGGGTCCAGGAGGGAGTGCAGGAACCGTTCGTAGGCGTTGAGGAAGCGGCGCATCTCCTTGCCGCGCGGGGCCTTCGCCTCCGAGGCCGGGCCCCACAGCGGGGCGGTGGTGACCGACCGCACGTTGGCGGGCAGCTCCCAGGCCAGTGGTTCGTGGCCGGTGCCGGTGACGGCGATGATGTCGAAGTCGACGTCCGGCATGCCTTGCACGAGCTGGTCGCACCAGACACTCACACCACCGTGCTGGTGCGGGTACGTCCCCTCGGTGAGCAGGGTGACGCGCATCTGTGTCCCCCCTCCTGTTCTTGCCTCAAGCTCCCGGCCGAGCAGGCCGGTCCGGGTGGTGCCGGTGGCGGCCGCCGTGCTGCGGTCCGCCACCGGGTTCACCTGTCTAGCGGGTGCCGGGCGAGCCGGCGGTCTTCCTCGCGGGTTCGGCCTTCCCCCCGGAGGCCTTGCCGTGCTGCTGCGGAGTACCGCCGTGGCCGACGGCCTTTCCGTCGGTGCCGCTCGCCGTACCCGAAGTCGTACCAGCAGAGACGTTCCTGCCGGCAACCGGGGCCCCGCTACCGGGGATGAGAGTCGGCGCCTCGGTGCGGTCGGTGTCGCCCGGACCGGCCGGGACGGCGTCCACGGTGCCCTGCGGGACGACCTTGGTGTCGGCCGGGGCCGGGGCCGGGACGGACTTGGCCGCGAGGCTCGGGCTGGTGCCGGCCGGGGCGGCCGGGGTGCCCGTGGCGGGCAGCGTCAGCAGGACGCCGCTCTGCAGCTGGCCGGGCTTGACCCAGCCGGAGAGCGAGCCCGCGTAGGCGGTGCCGAAGCCGGTGGTGCCGATGGCGAGCTGCTGGACCGTGCCGGTCGGCATGGTGGCCTGGATCTGGACGCCGGCCGGGGCGCTCACCATGACGGTGTCGCCGGTGCGGTAGGCGGTGACCTGGCCGGAGGCGAGGGCGGCGTTCCAGGCTGCCCGCCGCTGGAACTCCTGGCCGATCTCCTTCTGCGCGAGATTCACGACCGGGGCGTTGTCGGCGTGCAGCGACCGGTAGGTGGAGAGGATCTTCTCCAGCACCGGGTAGACGATCCGGTCCTCGGACAGGTTCGACTGGTGGATGAAGTGCGGCCGCGGGTCGTTGTTCAGCACGTGGCCGAGGTCGATCCGGGCCTCCAGCGGCACGATGTACGACTGGTAGCCGGTGTTGACGTCCAGCGGCGTCGGCAGGCAGGTGGAGTTGGCGTTCTGGCAGATGCCGCTGCCACCGTTGGCGACGCTGGTGTAGATCCAGTTGTACTCGTCGGTCTCCTCCTTCGCCGTGGCGGCGTTGTAGAAGACGTTCATCGGGTAGCGGGGCACGGTCAGCGCCGCGCCGACGGCCCGCTGGCCGGTCTCGCGGGAGGCGTCGCTGGCGGTCCACTTGACCCCGTTGGCGGCGAGCGCCGGGGCCAGGTACGGGTTGTCGCTGGTCTCCTGAGGCGCGGTCAGCAGGCCGGAGTGCTCGCCGGTGACCAGCTCGGTCTTGTCCAGCTGCAGGCCCCGGGCGGCCGCCCAGTCCAGGTTGTTCTTGATCTGGGAGGAGATGGTGGCCTGGTCGACCCAGACGGTGCTGCCCGAGGAGGTCTTGGTGCACTTCCACGGCACCACCGAGACGTCCTGGAGGCAGCCCAGGTACGGGTGGGTGTAGGTGTGGTTGATCCACCGGTAGCTGGTCTGGTCGGCGATCATCTCGTCCACCACCGGGTCGGTGGTGGTCTCGTGGTCGGACTTCCAGTCCTCGCTGCCACCGCCGTTGAACACCATGTCCAGGGTGAAGCCGTGGTCGAGCTGCCACTGCTTGGCGTACTGCGCGTCGGCGACCGTCATCCGGATCGGGTTGGCGGTCTCCGGGGTGCCGGGCGGGCAGGTGACGTCGCCGGGGGTGCACTTGAGCACGGTGTCCCAGCGGTCGTCGGACAGGAAGACGTCGTCGACGTGGGCCGCGAAGTAGTTGCGGTCGTAGCCCAGGTGGACGCCCTGGGTTATCCAGTCGACTATGCCGCGGGCCAGCAGGCGGTACTGCTGCTGGTACTGGTTGTAGACGAAGGTGACGACCAGTTCCTTGCGACCGGCGTGCTGGTACTCGCCGACCAGCGAGCCCTTGGCGGTGCTGTTCGGGATCGGGACCTCGACCAGCGGGGTGAAGCTGGAGCCGGCCGGCAGGGTGGCCAGCGGGGTGGCCAGGTAGCCGTAGCTCTCCGAGACGGTCGGGTCGTTGTCCTCGAACGGGACGGCGCCCTTGAGGTAGTTGAACGGTCCGCTCAGACCGGCCGTGGTGACCTGGCCCTGGAAGCCGTCCAGGGTCCCCATGTAGCCGGGGTTGACGGCCCAGTTCAGGCCGACGTCGGGACGGGCGTAGGTGTACGCGTCGACCTGACGGACGTTGAACGCGGCCTCGTAGGCGGCGATCGCGGTCATCTCGGCGGAGCCGGCCGCGAACGGGTTGTCGTTCGGCAGCACGATGCCCTGGTACTTGCCGCGCGGCTGGCCGTTCAGCGTGTCGCTGAGGAAGGCCGCGTCGATCACCGGGCGGTTGGCGTCGTTGAGGTCGACGAGCTTGTACGGCGTGCCCTGGCTCTTGAGTTCGGCGGCGATCGCGGCCGTGGCCGGCCCGCCGTCGCTGATCACCAGGACCGTGAGATCGATCCGGGGCGTCGTGGTGGCGTGCGCGAGGGACGACTGCAGGCCTCCGGCCAGCAGAACGGCTGCCGCACAGGCGGCAACTCTTCGGGTCGCTCGACCCATGTTTTTCTTCCTCCCCTGGGCAGGGCGCTCCGCTGCTTGCGCTCGCCCGCCCTCGTAGCTGGTCGCGGGCAGCAGGCTGCCCGGCGCCCATCCTGATGGAACATCCGTAGCAGGAGGGACCGAACGGGCAGGAGTGCAGCGAATCTGTTACCAACGTTCATGGTCGTGCCATGAGGGCGCTGATTGTGGCCGAAAGCGCATCGGCCACGCAAATAATGAATTAAAAATTAAAACCCGGAACCTAGTGTTACCGCTGTTCACCCATCGTGCGGCCCGGTGGCTGAACGGGACCCTACACTGGCGGCGTTGCCCCTGACACTCTCGCACATCCTGCCGTTTCAGTGGGCAGGTTCATGCAATATCGCTCACGGTTGTGCAACGTCACCGTCCGAATATCCAATGGAGGCCGCCGAGTGACCGAGCCGCAGACCGAAACCGCCGCAATTCCGGCCGCCCGCAGCCTGGGTCTGCTCGGCGCCGTGAACGCCCGCGACCTGGGCGGCTACCGGACCGCGGAGGGGTTGCTGCTGCGGGCCGGCGTCGCCCTGCGCAGTGACGGCCTCAGCCGGCTCACCGACGAGGACCTCGCACGACTGGCCGGGCTGGGCCTACGGCGGATCGTCGACCTGCGTAGCCCGGCCGAGGTGCGCGAGGCCGGCGCGGACAGGATCGTCGACGGCATGGCGGTCCATCAAATGCCGGTGTTCGCCACCGACTTCGACGTCCACGCCACGCTGCGCGAGGCGCTGGCCGATCGCGATCCGGGCAGGCAGCGCGCCCTGCTCGGCGGGGGCCGCGCCGACGCCATGATGACCGGCCTCTACCGATGGTTCGTCACCGACCGGATCGCACGCGAACGGTTCGCCGGCGTGCTGCGGTTGCTCGCCGATCCGGACGGCGCTCCGCTGCTGTTCCACTGCTCGGCCGGAAAGGACCGCACCGGCTGGACGGCGGCCGTGCTGCTGACCGCGCTCGGCGTCGACCGGGAAACGGTGATGACGGATTATCTGCTCACCAACGAGCGTTCCGCCGCCGTCGTCACGACGGTCCTGGAGGGTTTCCGGACCCGCGGGCTGATGGACGAGCCCGAGCTGCTGCTGCCGGTCTTCCAGGCCGAACGGAGCTACCTGGAGGCGGCCTTCGAGGAGGTCGAGACCGGCTGGCCGGACTTCGGGGCGTTCTGGGCCGACGGCCTCGGTCTGGACGGGGCCGTGCTGGCGGGTCTGCGGGCCAATCTGCTGGCGCCCTGAGTCCCGCGGGCGCCCGGACGCGGCCCGGCGCGGTCCGGGGCCGGCCCCGGACCGCCGTGCTCAGCCCTCGGCGGTCAGGCCCTCGCGCAGCTGGGTGAGCGTGCGGGTCAGCAGCCGCGAGACGTGCATCTGCGAGATGCCGATCTCCTCGCCGATCTGCGACTGGGTCAGATTGCCGAAGAACCGCAGCATGATGATCCGGCGCTCGCGCGGCGGAAGCTTGGCCAGCAGCGGCTTGAGCGACTCCCGGTACTCCACGCCCTCCAGCGCGAGGTCCTCGTAGCCGAGCCGCTCGGCCAGCGGGCCCTCGCCGTCCTCCTCGCTCGGGCTGGAGTCCAGCGAGCTGGCGGTGTACGCGTTGCCGACCGCCAGGCCCTCCACCACGTCCTCCTCGCTGACGCCGAGGCAGGCGGCCAGTTCGGCCACGGTCGGGGAGCGGTCGAGGCGCTGGGAGAGCTCGTCGCCGGCCTTGGTGAGCGCCAGCCGCAGCTCCTGGAGCCGCCGGGGCACCCGCACCGACCAGCTGGTGTCCCGGAAGAAGCGCTTGATCTCGCCGACCACCGTCGGCATCGCGAAGGTCGGGAACTCGACGCCGCGCTCCGGGTCGAACCGGTCGATCGCCTTGATCAGCCCGATCGTGCCGACCTGGACGATGTCCTCCATCGGCTCGTTGCGGCTGCGGAAACGCGCCGAGGCGTAGCGGACCAGCGGCAGGTTGAGCTCGATCAGGGTGTCGCGGACGTAGGTGTGCTCCGCGCTGCCCGGATCGAGGGCGGCCAGCCGCCCGAACAGGGAGCGGGAGAGCGTCCGGGTGTCGAGCCCGGCGTCCGGCGCGGCCGCGGCGCGCTGGAGCGGGATCTCCGCGGCGCCGGCCGGTGCAGCGTGGATCTCCGCAGTGCCCACATCTGAGGACATGCACCCACCCCCTCGTGACTGACGGTCCAACGGGTGCCGCGGTCGGAACGTTCCCGTGCTCGCGCCGGCCCCCTCGCACCCTCCATACCGGCTCACGGTCCCCGGCAAACCCGAGCGTCGCAAGATGTCACGCGGCGGTGACGCGCCGCTATCGCGGCGTCACCCCCGGGGTGCGGTCAGTCCTCCCAGGAGTTGCCGGTCCGCAGCCTGGTCAGGATCCGCGACAGCAGCCGTGAGACGTGCATCTGGGACATCCCCAGCTCGGTGCTGATCTGCGACTGCGTCAGATTGGCGAAGAACCGCAGCATGACGATCCGGCGCTCCCGCTCGGGCAGCTGCACCAGCAGGTGGCGGACCATGTCCCGGTGCTCGACCTCGGCCAGCGCGGCGTCCTCGTAACCGAGCCGGTCGAGCAGCGCCAGCCCGCCCTCGTGCTCCTGGGCGGCCTCCAGCGAGGCCGCGTTGTAGGCCCGTCCGGCGTCCAGGCAGGCCCGGACGTCCTCCTCGGGGATCCGCAGGCTGGCGGCGATCTCCGGCACCTTGGGGGCCCGGCCGTGCACCACCGTCAGCTCCTCCATCGCGCCGCTGACCTGCACCCAGAGCTCCTGGAGCCGGCGCGGGACGTGCATGGTGCGGACGTTGTCGCGGAAGTAGCGCTTGATCTCGCCGAGGATGGTCGGCAGCGCGTAGGTGGGGAACTGCACGCCGCGGCCGGGATCGAACCGGTCGATGGCGTTGATCAGGCCGATGGTGCCGACCTGGACGACGTCCTCCATCGGCTCGCTGCGGCTGCGGAAGCGGGTGGCGGCGTAGCGCACGAGGGGGATGTTGACCTCGATCAGCGCGGCCCGGACCCGTTCGCGCTCGGGGGTGTCCGGGGGCAGCTCGGCGAGCCGCTCGAAGAGCACCCGGGTGAGGGTGCGCACGTCGACCGCGGGTCGGCCGCCGGGGCCGCGCAGGCGGTCCGGGCGGAGCTCGCCGGCCGGGCTGATCACGGCGGCCAGCACCTCGTCGTCCGGCGCGCTCCCTGGTGTCCGCACGGACACGTCACCCCTCCCATAGTCGACAACGGTGGGACCTGCGGACCGGGTGTCGCGTCTCGTCACCGCCCTCGCCATGTCCGGCAAAACCGGTCATAGCATCACAAGGCGGGCGCATGTCGGGCAAGTACCGCGCGGAGGTGTGTTGGTGCGCCGCAGGGCCGGGCGGGGTGCGGCGGCGGTGCGGGGGAGGGGCCGGGCCGGGACGGCGCAAGGCGCCCCGCCCGAATGCCGGGCGGGGCGCCGTGGGCCGTCGGGCTCAGACCTCGATGTCGGCGATCACCCAGGTGGCGAACTCGCGCCACTGCGCGGCCGCGGCCTGGTGGGCCGGGTGGGTGAGGTACGCCTGGAGCGCCTCGCGGTCCTCGACCAGGCTGTTGATCGCGTAGTCGTGGGCGATGTCGCGGTCGGTGGTGTTCCAGCCGCACTCCCACTCGCGCAGCTCGGGTACGAGCGGGCCGAGCTCGGCGAAGGCCTTGGCGCCGGCGAGCGCGCGCTCGTCGTCCTTGCTGACGCCTTCGTTGAGCTTGAACAGGACCAGGTGGCGGATCACGGTGCCGCTCCTCGCGGACGGGGTCGGGTGTCGGGCCCACCGTAGCCGGTGGGGTGCGGGCTATTTCACCAGGCCGGTCATGAAGGTGCCGACGGCCTTGGCGGCGTTCGAGATGCCTTCGAAGCCCAACTGGACCAGCTCGGCGGCCCGGGCCGGCGAGGTGATGATCGTGTAGAGCACGAAGATGAGCAGGAGGACCATTCCGATCTTCTTCGCCTGCGCCATCCGTGACCTTCCTCCCTGCCGTGGGCCGTCGTCGCTCGGTCCCCGAGCGGCCCGGTGCAACGGGCAGCTTATCCACCCGGACGGCCTATCAAGTGAGCGACGCGTTCACCTGCCGGGACGAAGGTCCCCGCGACAGGGGCCTTTCTCCGGGTGCCGGGGGCGCCGGAGGGCGGCAGGATGGTTGATGTACCGAGGATCTGGCAGGAATCCCCGGTACGTGGATCCGGAGCTCCCCGCTGTGGGACCGGGCGCCGCGGCTTCCCCCCGACGCGGCCCCGGTTGTGGGACTCCGCCGGGGGAGCGGTCAGTCCCCCCGAACCGCTCCCCCTCTTCCAGGCTCCGTACTCGACAGGCGTTGGTGGTCATCGGCCGACGGGTACGGAGCCCTTTCCGCGTTCGAGGGTGCGCGGGAACGCCGAAGGCCCGTCCGGTGAACCGGACGGGCCTTCGGGCCTGCTGGCGGTAGCGGTGGGATTCGAACCCACGGTGGAGTTGCCCCCACACACGCTTTCGAGGCGTGCTCCTTTGGCCGCTCGGACACGCTACCGAGGGGAACTCTACCGGACGGGTGGCGCGGGAACGAAATCCGTTCCCGGGGCGGGTTCAGCGGTGGGTGTCGAAGAAGGCGCGCAGCTGCTCGCCGCACTCGTCGGCGAGGACGCCCCAGATCACCTCGGGGCGGTGGTTGAGCCGCCGGTCACGCATCACGTCGAAGAGCGATCCGGCCGCGCCGGCCTTCTCGTCGAGGGCGCCGTAGACCACGCGGTCGATCCGGGAGAGCACGATCGCGCCCGCGCACATGGTGCAGGGCTCCAGGGTGACGACCAGCGTGCACCCGCTCAGCCGCCACTCGCCGAGCTTCGCGGCCGCCTCGCGGATGGCCACCACCTCGGCGTGCGCGGTCGGGTCGCCGACGGCCTCGCGCTCGTTGTGGCCGCGGCCGAGGACCTCACCGTCCGGGCCGAGGACGAGCGCCCCGACCGGGACGTCCCCGGTGGCCGGCGCCAGTGCGGCCTCGGCGATGGCGAGGCGCATCGGCGCCGCCCAGCGGTCGCGGACCGGGTCGGGGCGGACGGGAGCGGGCAGCGGCGGGATCGGGCGGACGGACTGCATGGCATCCAGTGTCGGGCATGGCGCGGGTCCGGCCGTCCGGACGGCGGACACGGGGCGTTACCGGACGGCCTCCAGGACCTCGCCGCAGCCGAGCGCCTCGGCGATCTCCTCCAGGGCGTCACCGGGCACCGCGCCCTCGCCGCTGAGGGCGGTCAGCTCGTCGGCGGCGAGGCCGAACTCGGTCAGCAGGTGGGCGTCGCCGAGCGGGCCGACCGGGACGCCGCCGGGGTCGTCGCCGTCCTCGTCGTCCTCCTGCTCCTGGGCCTCGGTGCCGTCCTCCAGCTCGGCGACCAGGTCGTCGAGGTCGCCGAACTCGCTCTCGCCGGCCTGGTCCACCAGCTCGTCGGTGAGGACGGAGCCGTAGGAGCTGCGGGCCGCGGCGGCGCCGTCCGAGACGAAGATCCGCGGATCCTCCTCGCCGTCCACCCGGACGATGGCGAACCAGGCGTCCTCCTGTTCGATGAAGAGCAGGACGCTGTCGTCGTCCTGGGCCGCCTGACGGGCCAGGTCGGCCAGGTCGGCGAGGGTTTCGACGTCGTCGAGCTCCGTCTCGCTCACATCCCACCCGTCCTCGGTGCGAGCAAGCACTGCAGCGAAGTACGCCACCAGGGACACTCCCAAGATCTCGGTCTCGGCTGTCGGCGCTCGCGGGCGACGCGGTACTGGCCGCCCCCGCGCCAGAGGCGGTCCGCTGTTCGGACCGTCCCATCGGAATCGTGACAGAAAGCAAGGCTCTGCGGGGGGTGTTCTGCAGCGCGTCTTTGCAGGTCGTGTCGGAAGGGTTGGCCGTCGGACGGTGAACGGACGACCGGGTGGCAGCGGGAGTGTGGAGAAGCCGTGGAGGGCCTGTCAGAAACGGAAGGTTCGCATCCGCATGGCCTCGCGCATCCGGCGCTCCTTGGTCCGGCGGGGCTGCACCCGCTCGCGCAGTTCGCGGGCCTCGGTCAGCTCGCGCAGGAAGACGGCGCGGCGCCTGCGGCGCTCCGCCTCGGTCTCCGGCCGGTCCGGGGGCGGGCCCGAGTGGGGGCCCGACGGGGTTGCGGCCCCGTCCGCCGAGCCGTCCCCGGGGTTCGGGTTGCTCGTCATAGGACCTGACTTTCCCAGATCGGCCGGATTGATACCACAGGAGGCCGATCCGTCCGGACGTTCTCGGCGGGTCACGGCGCGTGACGGCGAGTGACGTGCGACCCGTCACCCGCCCGGCGTCGGGCGCGGCCCGCCCTGGCACGGCGTGTCGTACGGGCGTCCGTACCCGGGCTAACCTCGATGCATGCGGATCCACGTCGTCGACCACCCCCTGGTGGCCCACAAGCTCTCCACCCTGCGCGACGAGCGCACCGACTCGCCGACCTTCCGTCGCCTGACCGACGAGCTGGTGACCCTCCTCGCCTACGAGGCCACCCGGGACGTCCGCACCGACGAGGTGGAGATCACCACCCCGGTGGCCGTGACCACCGGCACCCGGCTGTCCTACCCGCGCCCGCTGGTGGTGCCGATCCTGCGGGCCGGCCTCGGCATGCTGGACGGCATGACCCGGCTGCTGCCGACCGCCGAGGTCGGCTTCCTGGGCATGGTGCGCAACGAGGAGACCCTGGAGGCCTCCACCTACGCCACCCGGATGCCGGACGACCTCTCCGGCCGCCAGGTGTACGTGCTCGACCCGATGCTGGCCACCGGCGGCACGCTGGTCGCGGCGATCCGGATGCTGATCGAGCGCGGCGCCACCGACGTCACCGCCGTCGTGCTGCTGGCCTCGCCGGAGGGCGTCGCGGTGATGGAGCGAGAGCTGGCCGGCCTGCCGGTCACCGTGGTCACCGCGGCCGTCGACGAGCGGCTGAACGAGAACGGCTACATCGTCCCGGGCCTCGGCGACGCGGGCGACCGGCTGTACGGCACGGCGGGCTGAGTCCCTCCGGCCCACCCGAACGAAGCGAAGCCCCCGGCGCGGTGCCGGGGGGCTTCGTCCGTCCTGCGGGGTCCGGTGCTCAGCAGCTGCCGGTGGTGCTCGGGGCCGGGACCGGCTTGGTGGCCAGGGCCAGCGCGGCGGCGGCCTGGGTCTCGTCCAGCAGTGCGTTGTAGCTGTCGCCGATGACGAAGTCCACGGTGGTGTCGGTCCGGGCGTCGGCGGTGCTGGTCGCGCCCGCGATCACCGAGCCGACCAGGGTGGACGCCCCGGCGCCGGCCGCTCCGGCGATTACCTGGGCGGTGCCGGGCACCTTCTTGTCGAGCTCCGCCGGGGCGTTGCCGACCTTGCCGATGGTGAAGCCGCGCTTCTTCAGCTCCTCGGCGGTGCGGGCGGCCAGGCCGGCCTTGGCGGTGGCGTTGTAGACGTTCACGGTGACCGCCGCCGGCTGCGGAACGGCCTTCGGGTCGATCGGCGCGGTGGCCGAGCCCGGCGCGGTCGGCGCCGCCTCGGTCGGGGCGGCCAGCGGCTTGCCGGACGGGGTGGCGCAGGCCTGGGCGGAGGCGCTCTTGCCCTTGCCGCTGAAGATGTCCCAGAGCTGGACGCCGCCGAGGCCGATCAGGGCCAGCGCGAGCACCGCGGCGATCAGCGCGAGCACCCTGCGGCTGCGCTTCGGCGGGCGGCCCAGCCTCGGGTAGGAGTTGCCGGTGATCCGGTACTGCTTCCCCTTCAGGCCTTGGGGAGTCAACATGCTCACGGTTTGTCTCCCCCTCGTGCCGGGGCGGGGATCGGGTGACGGTGGGCCGGGCGCGGTGCCCGCGAAGGCGGTGTCACGCGAACGCGGTCGCGGCCGTAGTCAGCAGATTAGTGCCGTACAGCGGTGAAGGTACTAAACGATCATCATCAGGAGTACGCCGGTACCCGAATGGCGGCACCGCGACCGCACCCGGGTACGAACGGAACCGCCCTCCGGAATCCCGGAGAGCGGTCCGAACGCGTACGGGGCCGGGCCGGCCGGCCCCCGGGTCATTCCATTTCGAGGACGCGGGCGTGCAGCACCTGGCGCTGCTGGAGCGCGGCGCGGACCGCGCGGTGCAGTCCGTCCTCCAGGTACAGGTCACCGTGCCACTTCACGACGTGCGCGAAGAGGTCCCCGTAGAAGGTGGAGTCCTCCGCCAGGAGGGTTTCCAGATCCAGTTGTCCCTTGGTGGTCACCAGCTGGTCCAGTCGCACCGGGCGCGGGGCGACGTCCGCCCACTGGCGGGTGCTGGTACGGCCGTGATCCGGGTACGGCCGCCCATTGCCGATGCGCTTGAAGATCACACGGAAAGCCTACCGTTTGGGCGGCGGATGGCGCAGCAGCCGCGACGCCGCCACGCGCACCGGTACCGGCTGCGGGCGGGGGATTGCGGCTGTTTCATGGGAAATGTCGTGTAGGTCCCGCGCGGCTGCCGCCCTTTCGTCCGGCCCGCCGCAGCGCTCTGGAGGGTGACCGATGTCCGCTGCCGTTCCGACCGCCGTCCGGGAGATCGCCGACGGGTACGCCTTCGCCGGTCCCGCGCTGGACCTCGGCGCGGTGCTGCTGGACGGCACCGCGTACGCCGACGCCCCGGTCCGGGTGCCGCTCGGGGTGCTCAACCGGCACGGGCTGGTGGCGGGCGCCACCGGCACCGGCAAGACCAAGACCCTCCAGCTGATCGCCGAACAGCTGTCCGCCCAGGGCGTGCCGGTGTTCCTCGCCGACATCAAGGGCGACGTCTCCGGGGTGGCAGCGCCCGGTGAGCCGGGCGAGCGGACCGCCGCCCGGGCCGCCGAGGTCGGCCAGGACTGGACGGCCCGGGGCTGCCCCGCCGAGTTCTACGCGCTCGGCGGCCAGGGCACCGGCATCCCGCTGCGGGCGACGGTCACCAGCTTCGGGCCGCTGCTGCTGGCCAAGGTGCTGGACCTGAACGAGACCCAGGAGTCCTCGCTCGGCCTGGTCTTCCACTACGCCGACCGCAACGGCCTGGAGCTGTACGACCTCAAGGACCTCACGGCGGTCATCACCTTCCTCGCCTCGCCCGAGGGCAAGGAGGAGCTGAAGGGCATCGGCGGGATCTCCGCCGCCACCGCCGGGGTGATCCTGCGCTCGTTGACCCTGCTGGAGAACGAGGGCGCCGGGGCGTTCTTCGGCGAACCGGAGTTCGACACCGCCGAGCTGCTGCGGCGGGCCGAGGACGGCCGGGGGGTGGTCTCGGTGCTGGAGCTGCCCGCGGTGCAGGACCGGCCGCGGCTCTTCTCGACCTTCCTGATGTGGCTGCTCGCCGACCTCTACCAGGAGCTGCCCGAGGTCGGTGACCTCGACCGGCCGAAGCTGGTCTTCTTCTTCGACGAGGCGCACCTGCTGTTCAAGGGCGCATCCAAGGCCTTCCTGGAGGCGATCACCCAGACCGTGCGGCTGATCCGTTCCAAGGGGGTGGGAATCTTCTTCGTCACCCAGACGGCGAAGGACGTGCCCGGGGACGTGCTGGCGCAGCTGGGCAACCGGGTGCAGCACGCGCTGCGGGCGTTCACCCCGGACGACGCCAAGGCGCTCAAGGCGACCGTCTCGACCTTCCCGAAGTCGGCCGCGTACGACCTGACGGAGTTGCTGACCTCGCTGGGGACGGGCGAGGCGGTGGTCACGGTGCTGTCCGAGAAGGGCGCGCCGACGCCGGTCGCGGCGACCAGGCTGCGGGCGCCGCAGTCGCTGATGGGACCGCTGGAGCCGGGGGCGCTGCGCGCGGCGGTGGACGGGTCGGCGCTGCTGGGGCGGTACCGGGACGCGGTCGACCGGGAGTCGGCGTACGAGAAGCTGGCGGCGCGGGCGGCCCGGCCGCAGGCGGAGCCGGTGCCGGCGGGGGAGCGGGAGCCCGCGCGGGAGCCTGAGCGGGCGCCCGGGGCGCGGCGGGAGAAGGCGGACGCCGGGCTGCTCGGCTCGCTGCTGGCCAACCCGGCGCTGAAGTCCTTCGCCCGGTCCGCCGGGACGCAGCTCGGGAGGGAGATCTCCCGGAGCCTGTTCGGCACGTCCCGGCGGCGCCGGTGAGGGCGTCGGTGAGGGGCCGTCGCCCGTGGTGTCAGCGCAGCGCGGCGCCGATCCGGTCGAGTGAGGAGAGGCGCATCAGGCCGTAGTTGTAGAACTCGACCTCCGGCACGCCCAGCGCGCGCAGGACGGCGATCTTCTCCGCGAGGTTCGCCGGGCCGTCGCAGTCCGAGGCCATCGGGCGCAGGATGACCGCCATGTCCTGCGGCCGCACCCCGTGCAGGGCGAAGGCGGCGACCTTCTCGCGCACCGCCTCCGGGGTGCGCGCGTAGCCGAGCGTCTCGATCTGGTGGGCGGCCTTCGCCAGCCCCGGCAGGTCGATCCCGGACAGCCAGCCGGTACCCGGCCCGCCGCCGTCCATGAAGGTCAGTCGCATGCCGTGCCGCGCCGCCTCCTCGGCGACCTCGGCGGCCAGCGAGGTCACCGTCGCCGCCGAGGCGTCCACGTAGGCGGCGACGGCGCCGTCCGCCAGCTCGTCCAGCGCGGCCGGCTCGGCGGCGGCCGACTCGTCGGCCAGCCGGCGGCGCAGCTCGGTGCGGACCGCCGCGGCCACCTCGTCGGCCGGCACGCCGGCGCGGACGGCCGCCGCCCGGCAGTGCGCGCAGAAGCAGAGGCCGAGCAGCGCCTCGGCGGCCGGACCCAGCTCCTCGAAGTAGCGCTCGTGGTGGTAGCCGTGGCGCAGCCCGTGGAAGTGCAGCGACTCGGCCCGGATCGCGTCCACGCCGTACCGGGCCAGCTCCGCCACCAGGGTGCGGGCGTACTCGCGGACCTCCGGGTGGGCCGGGCACAGCTCGGTGAGGTGGCGGTCGCCGAAGGCGTTGGCGGGCGCGCAGTCCGGGTGCTCGAAGCCGAGCCGGTCGTTGTGGCAGAACACCGTCCAGGCGTGCAGCTTCAGTCCGCGCCGGCGGGCCTCCTCGGCGGCCTCGGCGAAGGGGTCGCGCTCGCCGATCGCGGTGGACGGCACGGGCCGCAGCCGCCGGCCGGACCAGCGGGCCGGGTCGGGGCGGAAGTAGGCGGCGCCCGGCTCCAGGTAGCGGATCACCCGGTGCGGGTTGTGCGGGAAGACGTCCCGGGCCTCGTGGTAGACCGAGGCGAGGGTGACGCCGCCGACCCCGGCCCGGTCGGTGAGGTTGCCGAAGAAGGTGTCGGCGCCCTCGTCGAGGAGGTCGGTGGCGAAAGCGAGGACGGACGACTCCACGGTGCGGCTCCGGAGCAGGGGGCAGGTGCCTGCTCACGCTAACCGCCGGGGTGGGAATGGTCTATACCTGGCCGGGGTGGCGCGCTCAGATGCCCAGGTCGTCGAGTTCCTTGAGCAGCGCGGAGCCCGGGCCGGCCGGGTCGGCGGCGCTCTTCGGGCCGCTCTTCGGGGTCCGCTCGCCCCGGTCGCGCAGCAGCCAGGCGCCGGCCAGGCCGCCGACCAGCCCGCCCAGGTGGCCGAGCCAGCTGACGCCCTGGGCGCTCGGCAGCACGCCCAGCAACAGGTACGAGTACATCGCCGCGACGACCACGCCGATCACGGTGTCCACCAGGTTGCGGTCGAAGATCCCGCGCAGCACCACGTAGCCGAAGTACCCGTAGACCACCCCGCTGGCCCCCGCCGTGACGGCTTCGGGCCGCTCGAAGAACCAGACCGTCAAGCCGCTGGCCACCACGATCAGCACCGTCGCCAGCAGGAACCGCTTCATGCCCCGGTACGCGGCGAGGAAGCCGAAGGCGAACAGCGGCCAGGAGTTGGCCTCGATGTGGTCCCAACCGAAGTGCAGCAGCGGTGCGGTGAGGATGTCCGGCAGCTCGTCCAGCCGCCCGGAGTTCACCCCGTACTCGTACGAGAGCCGGTAGTCGTCGAGCCAGTTCGCCACCTGCACCGCCCAGATGACGGCCAGTGCGCCGAGCATCGTGAACAGCGCGGCGCGGGAGTCACGGAGCAACCGGGCGAATCGCGGGGACATAACCCGACTGTAGGGCCGGGGTGGGTGGTTGGTCACCCCACTAAGGTGAATCCTGCGCATCCCGCCCGAAGGCCCGCACCCGGGTCCGGGCGGCCCCTTATCCCACCGTGCCGAGAGGTGACCCTCCATGAGTGTGCGTCCGCCGCTGCCGTACGAGTTCCTGCCGCAGGTGCCGTCCTTCCCGCTGACCAGCGAGGACATCACCGAGGGCGGGACGCTGGCCAAGGAGTTCAGCTACGGCGGGGACAACCTCTCGCCGCAGCTGGCCTGGTCCGGTCTGCCGGAGGGCACCCGCTCGATCGCCGTCACCTGCTACGACCCGGACGCCCCGACCGGCTCCGGCTGGTGGCACTGGCTCGCCCTCAACCTGCCCGCCGACACCACCGGCCTGGCGCGCGGCGCCGGCGCCTCCGACGCCGACCTGCCGGGCGAGCGCTCGTTCCACGCCCGCAACGACTTCCCGGGCAACAAGTACGACGGCGCCGCCCCGCCGCCCGGCCCGGCCCACCGCTACGCCTTCGCCGTCCACGCCCTCGACGTGGACGCCCTGGACGTCTCCGCCGACGCCCCGCCGGCCCAGGTCGGCTTCAACATCACCTTCCACACCCTGGCCCGCGCCGTCATCACCGCCGAGTTCGGCGCCTGACCCGCCGCCGGAGCCCCGACGCCGCCGTCCGTGACCGCACGGGCGGCGGCGTCGTCCGTGCGGGCGGGGCTGTCCGGGCCGGGAGTTCAGGCCGGGCCGGCGGCGTGGGTGGCGCGGGTGGCGAGGGCGCGCAGGCGGGTGCGCATCTCGGGGGGTGAGTGGACCTCGAAGTCGCAGCCGAGCATCAGGAGGCGGACGGCCAGCCAGTCCGGGGCGTCGGTGCGGGAGCGGAAGCGGCAGCTGTGCTCGTCGATCGGCTCGATCTCGTCGGCATCGCCGTAGCCGCCCATGCGGTGGCGGGCCTCGTCGGCGGGCAGCTGGAGGGTGGCCTCCAGGGTCGGGGTGGGGGACTGGCGGCGGAGCTTGCTCGCGACGTACGCGGCGGCGTCCTCGGCGGGCAGCGGGCGCGGGGTGAAGCGGGCGCCGGTGGCGAAGGGCTCGCCGATCCGGTCCACCCGGAAGAGCCGCCAGTCGTCCCGGTCGAGGTCGAAGCCGACCAGGTACCAGCGGCGGCCGGCCGAGACCAGGCGGTCCGGCTCGACCTGGCGCCGGGTCTTGGCGCCGTCGCCGGCCCGGTAGGCGAAGCGCAGGCGCTCGCGGTTGGCGACCGCGCCCGCCAGGACGGTGAGGTCCTCCGGGTCGACGGTCGGACCGTCGCCGCTGAGCAGCGGCAGGGTCGCCCGGTCGAGGGTGGCGACCCGGTGCCGGAGCCGGGCGGGCAGCACCTGGAGCAGCTTGCCGAGGGCGCGCACCGAGGCCTCCTCGATGCCGACCACGGCGTGCCCGGCCGCCGCCCGCAGGCCGACCGCGATGGCCACGGCCTCCTCGTCGTCGAGCAGCAGCGGCGGCATCGCGGTGCCCGCGACCAGCCGGTAGCCGCCGACCGGCCCCATGGTGGCCTCGACCGGGTAGCCGAGGTCGCGCAGCCGGTCGATGTCGCGGCGGATGGTGCGCGGGCTGACCTGGAGCCGGTCGGCGAGCTCGCTGCCGGGCCACTCGCGCGGGGTCTGGAGGAGGGAGAGGAGGCTGAGGAGTCGTGCCGGGGTGTCGGTCATGGGATCAGGGTGCCGGAAGTGGCGGTCAGGATCTGACCTAGATGCCCGTTAGTTTCGTCGACGTGCTGAAGAGGAACGGCGACGAGGAGCGTGTGGTGGGCAAGGGCAAGGCGGCGGATCCGGCGGCGGATGTGGTGCCGAACGTGGCGGCGAATGCGGCGGCGGACCGGCGGAGGTGGATCGCGCTGGCGATCGTGATGACGGCCTCGTTCATGGACCTGGTGGACGTCACGATCGTGAACATCGCGATCCCGAGCATCCAGGAGTCCACGGGCGCGTCGTTCTCCGCCGTGCAGTGGGTGACCGGCGGCTATGCGCTGGCCTTCGCGATCGGATTGATCACCGGCGGTCGGTTGGGTGACATCTACGGTCGCAAGCGACTGTTCCTGATCGGAATGGCCGGTTTCACGCTCGCCTCGGCCCTGTGCGGTTTCGCGAGCGGTTCCGAGATGCTCGTCGCGATGCGGATCCTGCAGGGTGGTACGGCGGCGCTGATGGTGCCGCAGGTGCTGTCGATCGTGCACGCGACCTTCCCGGCGGAGGAGCGCGGCAAGGTGTTCGGCCTGTTCGGCGCGGTGGTCGGACTCGGCGCGGTCAGCGGCCCGCTGATCGGCGCAGTGCTGACGGAGTGGGACGTGTTCGGCCTCGGCTGGCGCCCGATCTTCCTGATCAACCTGCCGGTCGGCATCGCCGGCCTGCTGCTCGGCCGGGTCTTCATCGGCGAGTCGAAGGCCGAGCGGGCCCTGAAGCTCGACCTGCTCGGCGTGGTGCTGGCGAGCGCCGGACTGCTGATGCTGATCTACCCGCTGACCCACGGCCGGGAGGCCGGCTGGCCGCTCTGGGGCCACCTGGTGATGGCCGGCAGCCTGCCCGTGTTCGCGCTGTTCGTCGTCTACGAGCGGATGAAGACGCGGCGGGACGGCTCGCCGCTGGTGGAGCTGTCGCTGTTCCGGGTGAAGTCCTTCGCGGCCGGCATCGGCGTCCAGCTGACCTTCGGCGTCGTCACCGGGATCTTCTTCCTGGTCTGGACCCTCTACATGCAGCTGGGCCTCGGCTGGAGCCCGCTGAAGGCCGGCGCGACCGGCATCCCGTTCTCGCTCGCCTGCTCGACGGCGGCCGGCGTCTCCGTGCAGCAGCTCGTCCCCCGGTTCGGGCGCAAGGTGCTCCAGGCGGGCGCGCTGGTGATGGCGTCCGGTGTGCTGGTCTACATCGCGGAGGCGCACCGGTACGGCACCGGCATCGCGCCCTGGCAGATGGCGCTGCCGCTGGTGCTGATGGGCGCCGGGATGGGCCTGATCGTCGCGCCGATCACGAACGCGGTGCTGGCGGAGGTGCCGCGGGAGCACGCCGGCTCGGCGTCCGGCCTGATCAACACGGTGAACCAGGTGGGTCTGGCGCTCGGCCTGGGTCTGGTGTCGGTGGCGTTCTTCGGCGCGGTGCCGACCGGGACGGTGGCCGGCGAGCCGTTCGTCGGGGCGTTCCAGCACGCGATGTGGTGGGTGCTCGGGGTGCTGGCGGTGGTGTTCCTGCTGATGTTCGCGCTGCCCGGGCGGCAGAAGGCGGCGGGTGCCGGTCCGACGACGGCGGCGGCGGATTCGGAGCAGGACCAGGAGCCGGAGCAGGAGCTGGTCCTGGTGTAGCCGTCGGGATCGTGCGGAGGCCCCGGTCGCGCGCTGTGCGCGGCCGGGGCCTCTCGTGTGCGCACCGGGGGAGTCCTCAGGCGTCGGCGCGCCGGTAGCTGCTGCCGTCCTTGGCACGGATGAGGAGCCGCCCCTCGACGAGGTAGCGGCGCAGGGCCGGGAAGTCGTCGTGCACCGTCCGCAGGGCGTCGTTGACCTCGCGCTCGGTGTAGGAGCGGTCCGGCTCGAAGAGCGTCCGGGCGAGGTGGTCGAGCAGCTGCTCGCGGCGGGCGGCCCGGCGGGGTACGGCGATCAGCCGGCCGTCGGGGGCGAACAGCGCGGACACGGCGGGGGCGACGGCGGCATCGGTCATGTCCCGAGCGTCGCGCGCGGGGCGGCGGTGGGCAACGGGTTTGCGGCGCCCGACCGCGGTGTCAGACCCGGGCCTTGGCCTTCGCCTGGGCCTCCTTCGCCGCCTTCTCCTCCTTGGCGGCGCGCTTCACCTCCTGCTTGGTGGCGCGCACCTGCTCCAGCGAATCCGGCCCGGTGATGTCCGCGACCGAACGGAACGCCCCCTCCTCGCCGTACACTCCGGCCGCCTCCCGCCAGCCCTCCGGCCGGACGCCGTACTGCTTGCCGAGCAGCGCGAGGAAGATCTGCGACTTCTGCTTCCCGAACCCCGGAAGGGCGTTGAGCCGGCTGAGCAGTTCGCGCCCGGTCGCCACGTCCTTCCACAGCGCACCGGCGTCCCCGTCGTACTGCGCCACCAGGAACTGGCAGAGCTGCTGCACCCGCTTCGCCATCGCCGCCGGATACCGGTGCACGGCCGGTTTCTCGCACAACAGCGCCACGAACTCCTCCGGGTTGTAGGTGGCGATCTCGTGCGCGTCGAGGTCCTCGTGCCCCAGCCGCTGCGCGATCGTGAGCGGCCCGGTGAACGCCCACTCCATCGGCACCTGCTGGTCCAGCAGCATCCCGACGAGCGCGGCGAGCGGGCTCCGGCCGAGCAGCTCGTCGGCCTGAGGCTGCTGCGCGAGCCGCACGGTGACGTTCATGGGATGCCTCCTCGGAGCGTGGACTCGGGTCGCGCCCAGTCTGCTGGACGGGGGGTGAGGCGGCCGCGTCAACACGCCATGACCGGGTGATTCCTTGGAACCAGGCGGTGGTTCGTCGGCGGAACTATCCGGACCGGAAACACTGGTGATGGAAAGGCGGGTGGTGAACGGGTGAGTCGAACGGCACTCGACCTGGATGACGGGCTGCTCGCGCGAGCAGCCCGGGTACCGGGTACGGCGACCCCGGCCGAGACGGTGGAGAAGGCCCTGCGCGAGGCGCCGGCCGTGCGGAGGCCGTCGGCGGCGTCGGCTACTCCAGACCGAGGGTCATGTGGGGGTAGCCGAGGTGGATCCGGTCGCCGAGCCTGATGTCCAGGGTGGCGATGAACGCCTCCAGGCGGGCGGTGGCCCGGTCGACCGTGTCGGCGTCGCCCTTGAACTCGAACTCGACGAAGTCGCCGAGGCCGGCCACGCTGTCGAAGGCGACGGCGATCCCGTCGATGTGCCACTCCTCACGCGTCTTGTCGACGACGGTCAGCTCCGCGAAGTCGAGCGAACCGAGCAGCCGCCGGACGGCCTCGGCGTCGCCGATGCCGCTCTCGTACTCGTCGCAGTGCGTCTTGACCGGCGACGCGATGGGATGGAACCGCTTGAAGTTGACCGACGCCCCCGCCCCGTCCTCGACCCGGACGCGCAGCCACTCGGAGACGATGTCGTTGTCGAGGAAGTCCCGGTGCGGCGCGTTGTAGTACGTGTCGACCTGCCGCGTCGGCCGCCCCGGCGTGGCGCCGAGGGCGGTGAGCTGAGCCTTCAACTCGGCGGAGGGGCTGAGGAGTCGGAACTTCTGCTCGACCTCGATGTACTGCATGGTGTGTGATCCCCTGTCAGTGGTCGAAGTCGCCGGTGCGGAGGGCGGTGAGGAAGGAGGCCCAGGCGGCGGGGGTGAAGGTGAGGGCGGGGCCGTTTGGGTCCTTGCTGTCACGGACGGGGACGGTGTGGGGGGAGCCTTGGGCCACCTCGACGCAGTTGCCGCCGTTGCCGCCGGAGTAGCTGCTCTTGCGCCACAGGGAGAGGGCTGTGCTCTGGGGCATCGGATCAGTCCTCACGGGAGTGGAGCGAGTGGGAGAACCACGCCTCGGATGCGGCGTAGGGCGGTGGTGACCTCGGGCCCGAAGACGGCTGGGGCGCCGGGGGATTCGGCTCTGTTTCCACCGCTCGCGGGCCAGGTCCGTGTTGGCCGGGGCCGCCAGGATCGGGCTGGACGCCCGGGTGAGGCGGGACTGGAACCTGTTGTCGATCGGTGAGCGCTGGAGTGGGATCACTTGCCGCCACCGCTGAGGCGCGCGGCCACTTCGTCGACCCGGGCGGCGCTGGAACTCGACAGGATCCCGGCGAGCTCGTGGTAGCGAGCGGTCTGGCGCTTGGTGGCGGTACCCGCGAACACGGCCTCTTCGAGTGCGATCAGCTCGTGGCGGAGCTCGTCGGCGGCCGGTGAGTAGGGGGAATCGAGACCGAAGAGTTCGGACAGTGCCGCGTCGTCGCCGCTGCCGTAGATGATGCGTTGGTAGAGGTCCTGGCCGACGACCTCGGGCGAGCGCTCCTCGCCGGGGCCGGCGAGGCGGATGAGGCCGCCCGGGTCTGCGGCCTGGCAGGCGTACGGGCTGTGGGTGGTCACGATGAACTGGATGTTCGGGAAGTGGGCCTTGAGCCAGCCGCCGATCCGCTTCTGCCAGGAGATGTGGAGGTGGGCGTCGATCTCGTCGATCAGCACCACGCCCGGGTTGAGGATGGTCTTCTTGGCGATCTTGGAGCGGCCGACATCCAGGTCGCGGTGGACGTCGTGAAGGCTGTGGACGAGGTTGAGGACGAGCGCGGTGACGCTGCGGTAGCCGGCGCTCATCTCGCCGAGGGGAAAGCGTCCGTCCCCGTTCACGACCCAAAGGCCTCGGGAGTCCACTCGGGAGATTCGGTACCCGTCAGGGAGAAGCCCGTCGCCGAGCAGGGAGAGGACGGTATTGAGAAGACCGCTGGCACCGGGGCGCTTCTCCAGGCGCTGGAGATGGAGGTTGAGGAGCCAAGCCATCCCTTCGACCAGAGTCGCCTCCTCGTTGAAGAGGGTGGCGACCCTGCGGCCGGCGTGGATTTCCTCCGGAATTCCGGCGGTGGCCGGGCTGAGCGAGATGCTTGAGGAGAGGCGGCGGAAGGGTCCGTAACCCGCGACGAGGAGCGCCCGGCTGCTCGTAGCGTGGATCGCTATCTCGCCCTCGGACGAGGCCCAGGGGTTCGGTGTGACATATCTGGTGGCCTCGGGTCCGATGGCCGCCAGCGCGATACAGCGGAGAATGGAGGTTTTGCCGGAGCCGTTGCGTCCGGCGAGGACGGTCCAACCCGCATGAGTGCCGTCGGGGCGTTCGAAGCTGAGGTCAACATTGCGGGGGCCACGGAATCCGAGGATCTCGGAGATCCTCAGTTGAGTGATGTACATCCCCGGACTCCTTCTTAGGCGTCGAAGTCGCCGGTGCGGACACCGGTGACGAAGGAAGCCCAGGCCGTGGAGGTGAAGGTGAGGGACGGGCCATGGGGATCCTTGCTGTCACGGACGGGGACGGTGCGGGGGTAGCCGGGGGCCACCTCGATGCAGCCGCCGCCGTTCCCCTCGGAGTAGCTGCTCTTGTACCAGCGTGCGGTCGACAGATCGATGGCCTCGGACATGGTTCGACAGTCCTCTCATGATGCGGCTGATCAGGTCGACCGACTCCGACACCGACAAGGCCGCGGCTCTGGCCCGATCATAGACAGCGTCCCAGAGGTCCACCTCGACCTCTTCGTCGATGAAGTGGCCACGGTTGATGCTCTCCGAGTAGACGCGTCGACGGCCGTCGATTGTGTCAAGCATCATCATTTCCTGCATGCGGATCACCTCCGTCGCAGAGAAGGGCAGAACTTGCACGGTGACGTGCGGGAGCTGCATGACGGTGAGCAGATGCTGGAGTTGGCCGAACATGACCGTGGGGCCGCCGACGGTCCTCTCCAGGGTTGCTTGCTCCTGGATGACCAGGACGCGGGGCGGGGCCGTGGACCAGATCACGCGCTTCTGCCGTTCCACGCGGCGCTGAACCATGGTGTCGATCTCATCCGGAGTGCGATTCGGCACCTGTGCGGTGAACAGGGTGCGCATGTAGTCCTCGGTCTGGAACAGGCCGGAGATACGTCCGGCTTGCAGCTCGCGGACAATCCTGGCCTTCAGCTCTGAGCGGGTGAACTCCTCGAACCAGTCGGGATAGTAGTCCCGAATGTAGGGCGCCACGAGCTCGAAGCTGCGGACGAGTTGGCCGCCCGCTCCCACCGCCGCGTCGAACAGCTCGACGTCTCGTCGAACCGGGAAGGCCTTGCCCAGCTCGAACTGGGAGACCCGTGTCTGATGCATGTTCACGATCTGGGCCAGCTCCTCCTGGCTCAGACCGGCCGCCTTCCTCCAGAACGCCAGCTCATCACCCCACTGCCTGGGGCGGTCTCCGGGCTCGACCTTGCGGCGGGCCATCGTCCCCCACCTCTCCCCGGCGTCAAGAACGCCTGAAGTCTCTTGTGGAATCGCTTGGTTACCCAACGCTCACAGGTCGAGAATCATTTCGCAACCGATTCCGCGAAACCCACCCGCTCTCATTTTCGATAGCGGATGTGGATCGTCAGCGAATGACAGGAGAACTAATATGACCAACAATCAGGAAGTCCCCTCGATCGTCATCGAACGCAACTTCCCCCCGTGCCGCTGCCCCCGCTGTGGCGACGCCATCCCAGAGGCCCGCTTCCGCAGTGCCGACCTGCTGCCCGCCGCTCCCGCCGCCGTCCCCCGCCCCGTCGCCCCGGCTCGCCCCTACCGCCCCGCCCAACAGGGCGAGGTCGTGTTCGACGCCCGTACCGCCCGGTGGGGCGTGTTCATGGGCGAGCAGTGCGGCAAGGTCCACCTGCGCCCCCGGAAGGGTGGCGTCGAGTGGGAGGCCGACCCCCGGTGGCTCGTTCGGGCCGACGGCGTGCAGGGGGAGTGAACGGTCGCGTGAGCATCCTCGGACGGCCGGTCGAGCCCGAACGGCGGTGTGCCGAAGCCGTGTTCGAGGGGATCCGGGCCGCGCTCGCGGCCGTCGGCATCAAGCTTCCCTCGGCCGGCCCGGCCCGCAAGGGGCTCCGGGCGTGAAGCCGCACGTCCGGACGGAGGTGTGCGCCGTTCTGCTGATCGTCGCCGCCTCCGTCGGACTCTCGACCCTCGCCGCGCTGCTGGTGGATCCCGGGCGGCCCGGCGTCCGTCGGCTGGTGTGGTGGGCGGTGAACTCCGTCGCACTGATGATCGGTATTCCGGCCTGGGAAAGGAGGCGGCGAGGAGAGGAGGGCGACCCGGCGAACTCGGTTTGTCCGCAAGGCGAGTAGCCAATTTGTCGGCACGGCGGAAAAGAGGAAACGGGAAACGCCCGCATTCCCCGTTCGGCCCGCCGATGCGCGTGCCACCATTCTTGGCGGAAGCAGGGGAGAGTCCGCTTCCGGTCCCGGGACGACGACAGGTGACCGGGTGGTTCCCGAGGAGGGGGTTGGCATGCGCATGTCCAGTTCGCCCGCGAGTGAGTTCGGCCCCGAGCTGCGCAGGCGGCGGCTCGCGGCCGGGCTGACGCTCACCCGGCTCGCGGAGCTGCTCAACTACAGCAAGGGTCACCTCAGCAAGATCGAACGCGGGCAGAAGGTCCCGCCGCCCGATCTGGCCCGCCGCTGCGACGCCCAACTGGGCGCCGGAGGCGAGCTGGAGAGACTGGCGCCGCCCGAAGGGCCCGCCGGACGCGGAACGGGGGCGGGCGACATCGCGGCCGACGAGGAGTCCGTACTCCTGCGGGTCGACCGCGACGGCGTCCGCTGGCCCGGCGGCCTCGGGCGGCGCCAACTGCTCGCCGCAGGTGCGACGTCCGTGCTGGGGCTGGGCGTCGCGGGGGCGGCCGGAGCGGGCCGGGCGGTGGCGCAGGAGGTGCAGGGGGCGCAAGGGGTCCGGGAGGTGCCCCGGCCGGACGTCTCGCCGACGGAGATCTTCCGCGCCCAGTTCGACCAGATGCGCCTGCTCGGCCAGAGCACCGACCCCGCCCTGCTGCTGCCCATGCTCACCGTGCAGACCCACACCCTGCGCGAACTCGCCCTCCAGGCCGACACGGTGGCCCGCATCCGGCTGCTCGGCCTCGCCGCGCGGTACGCCGAGTTCGCCGGGTGGATGGCGCAGGAGGCAGGCGACAACCCGTCCGCGCTCTGGTGGACCGCCCGCGCCGTCGAGCTGGCCGAGGGCGGCGACGACCGGGACCTCGGCTCGTACACCCTCGTCCGCCGCGCCCTCGTGACCTTCTACGCGGGCGACGCCGCCGCCACCGTGGGCCTGGTCGACCCCGTCGCCCGGGACGGCCGGCTGCCGCCGCGCATCCGCGGCCTCGCCGCCCAGCGGGAGGCCCAGGGCCACGCCCTGGCCGGCGACCACACCGCCAGCCTGCGCAGCCTCGACCGGGCGCGCGAGCTGTTCGACCGGTCCGCCGCCGACGGGGGTGGCGGCGGACCGGTGCTCGGCACCGGCAATCTCGCCGACCCGGCCGCCATGGTCACCGGCTGGTGCCTGTACGACCTCGGCCGCCCCGCCCAGGCCGCCGAGGTGCTCGACCGCGAGTGCGCCGGGATCCCCGCGCACGCCGTGCGCACCCGCGCCCGGTACGGCCTGCGGCGAGCCCTCGCCCACGCGGCGGCCGGCGAGGCCGCGCACGCGTGCGCGATCGCCGCCGAACTGCTGCCGCTGGTCACCGGGTTGCGGTCGGCGACGATCGCGACCGACGTCGCCCGGCTGGACCGCGAGCTCTCCCGCTTCCGGGCCGACCCGGCCGTACGGGACCTCCAGCCGGCCCTCGCCGCCGCACTCCACCCCAGGTCCTGAGGACCCCGCCGTCGCGCTTCCCCGGCGCCGACCCGACCCGGCCGTTCCGGCCGTCCCCTTCACCGGAGAGGTGTTTCCGCCATGCCCGACATCTTCGTGAACTACCGCAGCAGCGACGAGGACACCGGCGCCGCCATGATCGAACGCGAGCTCTCCCGGCGGTTCGGCAGCGAGCGGGTGTTCCGCGCCAGCAAGTCGATCAAGATCGGCCGCCGCTTCCCGCAGGAACTCCTCACCGCCGTGCGCCGCAGCAGCGTGCTGATCGCCGTCATCGGCGACCGCTGGGCCGACGCCCGCACCGCCGACGGCTCCCGGGCGCTCGACGACCCCGAGGACTGGACTCGGCGGGAGATCGTCGAGGCCTTCGAGAGCGGCGCCCTCGTCGTCCCCGTGCTGATCGGCCGGGCCACCCGGCTCAACCGGCACGAGCTGCCGCCGGAGCTGGCCGAGCTGGCCGACTGCCAGTACCGCCGGCTGGACACCCGCAACGCGGACGGGGACCTCGCCCGGATCGGCGACGACCTCGCCGAGGCGGTGCCCCGGCTCGCCGAGGCGCAGCGGGAGATCGCGCGCAGCGCGGACGCCGGCGGCGAGGCCGGTGGCGACGTCCGCAACCGGGTCGGCCGGGTGGACGGCAGCGTCGTCCAGGCCCGGGACTACACGCACCGCCAGAGCGGCGGCATCGGCAACGTCGGAGGGGACGTGGGGACGTTCATCAACAACGCCAGTGGTCCGGTGCACACCGGGGACGGGCCGCAGCACAACGACCTGCGCAGCGGCGGCGTGCACTTCAACGGCGACGGCGGCAACTACGTCGAGCGGGGGACGGCGCAGCAGTGGTTCGACGGCCGCCGGGCGGAGCGCGAGGACCGGGACCGGTGACGGACGGCGGTACCTGGATCGACGAGGCGCGCGGGCCCACCAACACCGGGCCGGGCCCGCAGTACAACGTGTTCGGGGGAGACTTCCGGCTGCCCCGCCCCAAGGTGGATCCGTCCCGGGTGGCCCTTGACCACCGGCTCTGGCTGCAGCGCCGGTTCGTCCGGCCGCAGGGCTTCGACGAGGCGAGGAGCAGGCTGGAGACGCCCGGCACCACCGTTCTGCTCGCCGGGCCGCCCGGCAGCGGGCGGCGGACCGCCGCCGTGATGCTGTTGCACGAGCCGCAGGGCCCGACCACCTCGTTCGTCGAGCTGTCCTTCTTCCGGGAGAGGGAGGACACCACGGTCCCGGAGCCCGGTGACCGGTTGTTGCTGGACCTCTCCAACATCGCGGAGGAGGACTACGAGGCCGCCCAGGCGCTGCTGTACGGCTACTGGGGCAGGGTGGAGCAGGCGGGCGCTCGTATGGTCGCCGTCCTCCCCTCGGCCGACCAGGAGTTGTTGCTCCCCGCGCTCCGGCAGCTGGTGGTCGGGATCGGGCGGCCGCGAGAGCTGGCGGTGCTGCGCCGGCACCTGGAGTACGACCTGGTCCAGCTGGACCCGGAGGACCTTCGCGGGGTCGAACTCACCGCTCATCTGCGCGGCTTCGCCATGCGTGATGTGCAGCGCTTCGCCGGCCTGGTGGCCCAGGCGAAGGCGGCGGCCCCGGCCGGGCCGGCCGCCGAGTGGATCAGCCAGGCGCTCGGCGCGCTCGGCGACCGGGCCGGGGAGGTGGCACAGAGGGTCGCCGCCCTGGAGTCGGGCCCGCAGCGCGCGCTGCTGCTGTCGGTCGCGATGCTGGCCGGTGCCTCCGCGGACGCGGTCTTCCACCACGCCGACCGGCTGCTCGGTCTGGTCCCGCACACTCCGGACGAGAGGCCGCTGCTGGAACGGGCCGACCTGGCCGAACGGCTCAAGGCGCTGCCGTCGTTGGAGATCGATGCGCGCGGTCGGATCCGCTTCGTCGCGCTGGCGTACGACGCGGCCGTCCGCACGCACTTCTGGACGTACATGCCCGGGCTGCGGGAGGGGCTCGGCCGGTGGGTGGAGGACGTCGTGCAAGCGCCGCACCCCGCGCTCGGGGCGGCGGACCGCCGGCGGCTGGTCGAACGCTTCGCGGAGCAGAGCCTGCGGGCCGCCGATTGGCGGGTGCTGCACGGACTCGCGGGCAAGTGGGCCGCCGACCCCCGGCGGGCGGCCGAGGCGATGACCGTGCTCCGGCTCGGTCTCGAACACGAGCGCTACGGTGCCGGGTTCCGGTCCAAGATCTACGAGTGGGCGATCGACCAGCCCTCGCCCACTCTGGCCCGGGTGCTGGCCCGAGCCTGTGTCGAGGTCATGGCCCGTACGCACCCGGACCAGGCCCTCGTTCGACTGCATCACCTCGCGCGCCGGACCGGCCGGACCGGACCGGTTGCGCAGGAGGTGCGGGAGACGCTGTACGAACTGGTCCGACAGGACGGCCGTTTGTACCTGAAGCTGCTTGCCCGGTTCTGGGACGGGCTGGCCTCCAGGCGTGATTGGCAGGCCGACGTCCGGCTCTTCCTGGAGCTGGTGGGTGAGCCGCCGCCCCGGCGTGCGGTGCCGGACGACGCGCTGGCCGCCACCTGGGCCAAGGTCCTGGCGGTGGCCGGGCGGGAGCAGTGGGCGGAGACGGCGCACCGGTGGCTGGCGGCCGTCCGGGTGGAGCCGCAGGCGGGTGAGCGGCTGCTGGACGTGCTGGTGGAGGCCGCCGAGGCGCGGCCGGAGCGGCTGACCGCGCTGTACCTGACCGCACACGCGTGGGCCGTCGACGGCCCGCGGGACGAGCGGTTCGCGCGGGCCGAGGTGGCGTCGCGCTTCTGGCAGAAGATCGACATCGCGCAGGGCATCGAGCCGGACGACCCGGTTCGGGCCCTGCGGTCCGAGGAGAGGACCAGGTGAGCTCCATGGAGAAGACGCGCACGGCGGCGCTGGCCGTCGCGGCCGGGGTGGTGCCCGCGGCGCTGGGGCTGGGGATGGGGTGGCCGGTCTGGCTCTGGTCGTCGGCGTCCGCGGCGGTGGTGGCGGTGGTGCTGCTGACCTCGGTGGCACGGGTGCGGCCGGAGGTCCCGCCGGCGGCTCCGCCTCCGCAGGCCGCCGCACCGGTGCCGCCCTACATCCCGCCGCCGGTTCCGCAGCCGCCGGTCGAGCAGCCCTACCGGTCGACCTCGGTGACGGGTGTGGCCCTGCCGAGCGCGGTGCCGGACTACGACTTCCTGTTCTCCGCGACGGTCTGGTTCCGGGAGCTGGCCGACCCGGGCGGTGTCGCCCACGCCGCGCCGGGCAGTCTGGCGATCGACGCGGTGCTGGCCCGTGCCAGGGCCGTCACCGAGCGCGAGCACCCCGGGCGGCCGGAGCTGGTCCGGCACCAGTTGGACGGTGTGCTCGGGACGCCGAGCCCGGACGGCTACGGGATCGTGGTCGCGATGGCCGGGCAGGTCGGTCTGGAGCTGCCGGAGGCGGACCGCCGACGTCTGGAGAAGCTCGCGGAGGTCCGCAAGGCGGAGGAGATCTGGGAGCACGAGCGGAGGTACGAGCGGAGCAAGCGCACGTACCTCGGTGAGGACGTGCTCAAGACGCCCGGCAGCGCGGTGGTGTGGTGGCTGTCGCGGAACGACGACGAGGTGCAGGAGGCGGTCGACATGATCGGACCGCTGGCGCAGCTCGCTGCGGCGGCCAACGACCAGGCGGTGGACCTGCTGTACGAGCACCTGGTGGCGCCGGGCGCGGGGCGGGCGGACGAGGTGCCGTTCCTGAACGGCGTCGCGCCGGTGGCGGCCGCGGGCGGCGGTTCGGCCGGCGGGCCGGGGGCGGTTTTCGGCGGGGAGCCGGCGTTCGGTCCGGTCCGGCCGCAGAACCAGGAGCCTTCGGTCATCGGCCCGTTGAACAACCTGATGCGCGACATCAAGCTCGCGCAGGCCGATGAGCAGAAGGTCTACGCCCACCGGGTGGCCCGGATCACCGAGGCGGCGGGCCGGCCCGAGGAGGCGGCGCGGATCCGGGCGACTCTCGGGGACGATGACGGGGGCGCGGCAGAGCCTTCGCCGGACGCGGCGCCGCCGGACGCGCCCGGTGGGGTGCCGGGGCAGCGGGTGTTCGTGATGGGGCCGGTGCAGCCGCAGGGTGGGGGCGAGGCCGGGCCCGGGCCGGTGACCTCGGCGTGGGAGGTGCTGCGCGGTTCCGTCAGCGGGGATCCGCGGGTGGCGGGCGGCGGGGCCGAGGAAGGGTGGGGTGGGGCCGACCAGTCGCACGAATGATCCAGTCGGGGGCGGCGAGTTGGGCAAGTGTTCGAGTGGGTCGGCAAATCTCATATGACTGTTCCGGTTCTCCGGCTGAGATCGTTGAACTCGGGTAAAGCTGATTCGGCCTTGTCGACGCGTCCAGAAAGGCTCGCCCGGTGTCCCAGCCGTTCGAACTGCCGTCCTTCTACGTGCCGCACCCGGCGCGGCTCAACCCGCATCTCGACCACGCCCGGGCCCATTCCTCCGGATGGGCCCGGGAGATGGGCATGCTGGAAGGGTCAGGGGTCTGGACGCAAGCGGATCTGGACGCCCACGACTACGGACTGCTCTGCGCCTACACCCACCCCGACGCGTCCGCCGAGGCGCTGGCGCTGGTCACCGACTGGTACGTCTGGGTGTTCTTCTTCGACGACCACTTCCTGGAGGTCTTCAAGCGGACCAACGACCGGGTGGGCGGCAAGGCGTACCTGGACCGGCTGCCGCTGTTCATGCCGGCCGACCCGGCCGCGGCCGTGCCCGAGCCGACCAACCCGGTCGAGGCCGGGCTCGCCGACCTGTGGCGGCGGACCGTGCCGGCGATGGGCGAGGACTGGCGGGTGCGGTTCGCGGAGAGCACCCGGAACCTGCTCAACGAGTCGCTCTGGGAGCTCGCCAACATCAACGCGGGCCGGGTCTCCAACCCCGTCGAGTACATCGAGATGCGCCGCAAGGTGGGCGGCGCGCCCTGGTCGGCCGGGCTGATCGAGTACGCGGCCGGGGCGGAGGTGCCGGCGACGGTGTCCGGCTCGCGGCCGCTGCGGGTGCTGATGGACGCCTTCTCGGACGGCGTCCACCTGCGCAACGACCTGTTCTCGTACCAGCGCGAGGTGGAGGACGAGGGCGAGCTCAGCAATGGCGTCCTGGTACTGGAGAAGTTCCTGGAGTGCACGACGCAGGAGGCGGCCGAGGCCGTCAACGACCTGCTCACCTCGCGCCTCCAGCAGTTCGAGAACACCGTCGTCACCGAGCTGCCGCAGCTGTTCGGTGACACCGGGCTGGACCCGGAGGGCTGCGCCGCGGTGCTGGCCTATGTGAAGGGGCTGCAGGACTGGCAGGCCGGCGGGCACGAGTGGCACCTGCGGTCCAGCCGGTACATGAACGACGGCGGGGCGGCGGCTGACGCGTCGGGCACGGCGGGGGCGGGCGAGGCCGCGTGGTGGGACCCGTTCGCGATCGGCGGGGTCGGCACCTCGGCGCTGGACGTGCTGAAGTCGAACGGCGCCCTGGACGATCTGGCCGACGAGCTGGGCTCGTTGAGCCGGTCCGGGCCGGTGACCAAGGCCTGGGCGCCGACCGTCGGGGAGTCGCCGGTGGCCGCGCTGCTGGGGGCTCTCGGGGTCGGGGCTCCCGGGGCCCTCGGGCTGGGGGCGACGGGTTCGGGCGCGTCGCTGGAGTCGCCCGGGACCGGTCCGGTCGGGGGTTCGCGCGGGGACGTCGACCCCGGGGTGCGGCGGGCGCGGTCGCACGCGCACGTGCCGTTCCAGGCCGTCGGGCCGTCGCAACTGCCGGAGTTCCGGCTGCCGTTCAAGGTCGAGCTGAGCCCCTACCTGGAGTCCTCGCGACTGCACACCCTCGACTGGGCGGGCCGGACGGGCCTGCTGGAGATCCGGCCGGGCGACCCGACCGCGGGCGTGTGGACCGCCGAGAGCATGGCCGACTACGACCTGGCGCTCTGCGCGGCCGGCATCCACCCGGACGCCAGCGCCGACCAACTCGACCTCACCACCGACTGGTTGGCCTGGGGCACCTACGCGGACGACTACTTCCCGGTGGCGTTCGGCCGGACCGGCGACCTGGCCGGGGCCAAGGCCGCGCACGAGCGGTTCCAGCTGCTCATGCCGGTCGACGGCGAGCCGGGAGCGGAGCCGCTCACCGCGCTGGAGCGCGGGCTGGCGGACCTCTGGGAGCGGACCGCCGGGCCGATGACCGCCGAGGCGCGCGGAAAGCTGCGCGAGGCCGTCGTCACGATGACGCTGAGCTGGATCTGGGAGCTCAACAACCAGGTGCAGAACCGGATCCCGGACCCGGTCGACTACCTGGAGATGCGCCGGGCCACCTTCGGCTCCGAGCTCACGATGAGCCTCGCCCGGCTGGCGCACGGGGCCGTCGTACCGGCCGGGGTCTACGTCAGCGGCCCGATGCGCTCGCTGGAGAACGCGGCCGCCGACTACGCGTGCATGATGAACGACCTGTTCTCGTACCAGAAGGAGATCGAGTTCGAGGGCGAGGTGCACAACGCCGTCCTGGTGGTGCAGAACTTCTTCAACTGCGACTACCCGGCGGCGGTGCGGATCGTCGACGACCTCATGCACGCGCGGCTCGACCAGTTCCGGCACGTGGCGGCCGAGGAATTCCCGGTGCTGTTCGAGGACTTCGGGCTGGACGGGCCGGCGCGGGCGGTGATCGCGGGGTACGTCAGGGAACTGGAGAACTGGCTCGCCGGGATCCTGGGCTGGCACGAGGGCTGCCGGCGGTACCGCGAGGAGGACCTGCTGCGGCACTTCGGACGGGAGGCGGCCGGGGCACCGGGCACCGTCGCGGAGGAGGCCGTCGAGCCGGGTGGCGGGGTGCTGGGTGCGCTGCTGGTGCGGCCGACCGGGCTGGGGACGTCGGCGGCCACGCCGGCGGGCGCGATCGGCCGGGTGCCGGTCGGGTAGCGGGCCGGTCGGGTAGCGGGCCGTTCGGGTAGCGGGCCGTTCGGGTGGCCGGTCGGCCGGCCGGAGGGTGTGCGGCGGTCCGTCGGGGGTTCCGGCCCCGACGGGCCGCCGTCGTGCCGCGCTGCGCGCGCGGACGGGTGGCGGACTGGCTAGGGTGGCGAAACGGGGCATATCGTCACATACGAGAGGGCTTCGTCATGGCTGTGCTACCCGAGGGAACGCCCTGCTGGGCCGACGCGATGTTCGCCGACCTGGAGGGCGCCAAGGCGTTCTACGGCGATGTGCTCGGCTGGACCTTCGGCGAGTCCTCCTCCGAGTACGGCAACTACACCCAGGCCTACTCCGACGGCAAGGCGGTCGCCGCGATCGTGCCGCCGATGCCGAACCAGGAGGGCGAGGCGGTCTCCGCCTGGTGCCTCTACCTCGCCTCGCCCGACGCCGCCGGCACCGCCGAGAAGATCCGCGGCAACGGCGGCGAGGTACTGATGGGCCCGATGGCGGTCGGCGAGTTCGGCTCGATGGTGATCGCCAAGGACCCGGCGGGCGTCGTCTTCGGCGTCTGGCAGGCCGGCACCCACGAGGGCTTCGAGAAGCAGGGCGCGCCGGGCGCGTACACCTGGGCCGAGGTGATCACCCGCGACGGCGCCGCCGCGGACGGCTTCTTCCCCGCCGTCTTCCCGTACGCCGTGAAGCGGATGGACTCCGGGCAGGTCGACTACAAGATCTTCCACGTCCGGGAGCAGCCGGTGCTCGGCCGGATGCAGGCGGGCCCGAAGGACCTGCCGCCCGAGGCGCCGAACTACGTCAGCGTGTACTTCGCGGTGGACGACTGCGACGCGACGATCGCCAGGATCACCGAGCGGGGCGGGAAGCTGTACTTCGGCCCGATGGACAGCCCGTTCGGCCGGTTCGCGGCCGTCGGTGACCAGCAGGGGGCGGCGTTCGGCGTGATCGACCTCGGGAAGACGTCCGGCGACGTGCCGGGCCTGGTGGCGGAGTGACCTCCGGCGGCGCCGTGCCGCAGGGCGAGCGGGCCGACCTGCTGCAGACGCTGGACAAGCACCGGGGCTTCCTGCGGCACACCGTCCGCGACCTCACCGACGAGCAGGCTGCCCGCCGCACCACGGTCAGCGAGCTGTGCCTGGGCGGGCTGATCAAGCACGTCAGCGGGACGGAGGCGCGCTGGATGCGGTTCGTGGTGGGCGGCGCGGAGGCGATGAGGGCCGAACCGGGCGGACAGGCGGACTGGCAGGCGCAGTTCCGGATGGCCGAGGGCGAGACCCTGGCCGGGCTGCTCGCCGGCTACGAGCGGGTGGCCGCCGAGACGGACGCGCTGGTGGTGAGCGTGCCGGACCTCGACCGGGTGCACGCGCTGCCGCAGGCGCCGTGGTTCGAGCCCGGCGCCGTCTGGTCGGTGCGGCGGGTGCTGCTGCACGTCATCGCCGAGACGGCGCAGCACGCCGGGCACGCCGACATCATCCGGGAGGCGCTGGACGGGGCGAAGACGATGGGCTGAGCGGGGGGATTCCCCCGGGTGGCGGCCGCTCAGAGCGTGACGCCGAGGAGGTCGCGCAGGGCGCGGTCGCCGTCCGGGGTCACCCGCAGGGCGCGGCCGGAGCCGATCCGCTCGACCCAGGCCCGGTCCAGCGCCGTCCGGCAGAGCACCGCGCCGAACGCGCCGCCCAGGTGGCTGCGCCGCTCCGTCCAGTCCAGGCAGGCGCGGACCACCGGTCGGCCGCCGGAGCGTCCGGCCCGGGGCGGCAGTTCCACGCCCAGGTCGGCCAGCCAGGACCGGCCGCGGTCGGTGAGGGCCGGGCCGTCCTCGTCCGCCACCAGGCCGCGGGCGAGGACGGCGTCGCGGACGGCCACGCCCAGGCGGCCGGCCAGGTGGTCGTAGCAGGTGCGGGCGCGGGCCTCGGCGCTGGTCCGGGTGGCCTCGCGCAGGGAACCGGGGGCGGGGGAGGAGGCCCGGTCCGGCGGCCCGGCCGGGAGCGGGAAGGACGCCAGGTCCTCGATCAGGGTGGCGGCCTCCGGGCCGGCCAGCCGGACGTACCGGTGCCGGCCCTGGCGGTCCTCGGCCAGCAGGCCGCCGGCGATCAGCCGGGACAGGTGCTCGCTCGCGGTGGACGGCGCCACCCCGGCGTGCCGGGCCAGCTCACCGGCGGTCCAGGCGCGGCCGTCGAGCAGGGCCATGCAGAACGCGGCGCGGGTCGGATCGGCGAGCAGACCGGCGAGGTGGGCGAGGGACATGGGTCCATGGTGCCGCGGACACGGTTCGGCGGGGGCCGAAACGTTTCGGACCTAGCGTGGCGGACATGGCCGATCCCACCACTTCCGCCGCCGTTGCCGTGCTCTCCTTCACCCGGTACGAGGACGTGACCGCCGCGCTCGCCGATCCGGCGCTGGTGCCGCCGCCCGCCGAGTCCGGGCCGGTCGGCGGCATGGCCTGGCTGCGCGCCACGGTGGCCCGGTTCAGCGCGGGCGAGCGGCACGCCGTCCGGCGGGCGTTCGTCGAGGGGGACCTCGCCGGGCTCGACCCGGACGCGCTGCGCCTGGCGGCGGCGGCCGGGTTCGAGGCGGACGTCCGGGTTCGGGCGGTCCGGGTCCTCGCGCAGGCGCTCGGGCTGGCGGAGCCGGAGGAGGTGGCGCGGGCCGTCGGGGTGGTCGCGCGGTCGTACTTCGTGGAGCGGCCCGAGGACCCGGAGGCCGACGCGGCGGTGGCCTGGCTGCTGCCCCGGATGCTCCCGGGGAGCGAACACGTGGGGGACGCCGGGGACGCCGGGGACGCCGGGGACGCCGAGGGCGTGGAACGGGCGGCCAACCGGATCGGACTGCTCGTCCAGGCCTGCGACGCCACCGCCACCCTGGTGGAGCACGCGCGGGCGGCCGGGGCCGGGGAGGCGGATCCGCTCGGCGCCGCGCTGCGGCACGACCCGCCGGTGCGGACGATGCGCCGCCGCGCCGCACGGCCGACCGAGGTGGGCGGGGTGCCCGTGCCGGCCGGGGCGGACGTGCTGCTCGACGTCGCCGCCGCCCAGGCCGACCGCCCCGACCTGCCGCCGCTGACCTTCGGCGCCCCGCCGAGGCTCTGCCCCGGCCGGACGCACGCGCTCGCCGTCGCGTCGGGCATCCTGCACGGCGCCTCGGCCGTCCCGCCGGTCGAGGGCGGGGCGTCCGGGGGCGAGGCTTCGGCGCCCGAGGCGTCCGCGGCCGAGCCCGGTCCGGCCACCGACGACCGCGACCCCGTGGGGCTCGTGCCCGCCATGGTCGAGCACGTCCTCGCCCTCGCCGCGACGTGGACCGGGTGGGACGGCCGCCCGGTCACCGCCGACGGCCGGACGTACACCCCGCACAAGGCGATCCGCCGGGTCACCGACCATCTCCTCGACCACCTGGCGGAGCTGGAGGCCCGGCTGGCCGGTGAACCGACCCAGCCCGACCACTGGCACGCCTCCGCCGTCACCACCCCCGCCGACCTCGCGCCGTTCACCCCGGCCGACCTGGACGAGGCCCGCAGCAGGCTCACCCGGCTCGCCCGGATCTGGTCCGCCCGCCTCGCCGCGCTCGACCCCGGCCAGCTCGACCGCTCGCCCGGAACCGGCTGGTCGTTCCGCCGGATCGCCTTCCACGTCGCCGAGTCCGCGTACTACGCGAACGCCGTCGGCGACCTCCGCCCGCATGAGAGGACCACGCCCCGATGAGCCACGCCCCGATGAGCCGCGCCCCGCTGAACCACGTCCTGCTGGACACCCCGTTCGCCGCCCTGCACCGCCGCCCCGGCGAGCCGCTGCTGCTCCCCAACGCGTGGGACCACGCCTCCGCCGCCGTTCTCGCCGAGCAGGGCTTCGCCGCCGTCGGCACCACCAGCCTCGGCGTCGCGGCGGCGGCCGGGTTGCCCGACGGTGCCGCGGCCACCCGCGACGAGACGCTCCGGCTGGCCCGCCGGCTCGGCCGTTCCGGGCGCTACCTGCTCTCCGTGGACGTGGAGAACGGATTCAGCGACGACCCGTCCGAAGTCGCCGCGTACGCCGTCGAGTTGGTGTCGGCCGGGGTCGTCGGCATCAACCTGGAGGACGGCCGCCCGGACGGCACGCTCACCCCGACCGCCGTGCACGCCGCCAAGATCGCCGCGATCAAGGCCGCCGCCCCGGCCCTGTTCGTCAACGCCCGCACCGACTCCCACTGGCTGGCCCTGCCCGGCCCCGCCGAGGAGACCGACCGCCGTCTCGACGCCTACCAACTGGCGGGCGCAGATGGCCTGTTCGTCCCCGGCCTGACCGATCCGGCGGCCATCGAGCGGCTCTGCGCCGGCCTCGCCCGGCCGCTGAACATCCTCTGGACCCCGGCCGGCCCGAGCCTCCCCGAACTCGCTGCCCTCGGCGTCGCCCGGGTCAGCCTGGGCTCGTACCTCTACCGCACCGGCCTCGCCGCCGCCGTCTCCACGGCCCTCGCCATCCGCTCCGGCGCCCCGGCGGCGTCGGCCTCCGGCGACACCCCCGGCTACGCCGCCGTCCAGGCCCTGTACGCCGACGGGCGGTAGTCGGGGGCGGTGGTCGGCCGTCGGTCGGCCGACGTCAGTCGTTGGTCAGGTACCGGCGGCCCGGTATCTGCTCGAAGATCAGGTTGGTCCGGGTCTGCGCCACCGCGGGGTGGGTGGTGAGGTGGTCCACGACGAAGTCGCGCAGCTCCTCCGGGCCGGCCACGCCGACGTGCAGCAGGTAGTCGTCGGACCCGGCCATGTGGAACACCGCGAGCACGCCCGGCAGGTCGGGGGCGGTGCTCCGGAAGCTCTCGTTCTGTTCGCGGGTGTGCGCCCGGAGCCGGACCGAGATCATCGCCTGCAGCGGCAGACCGATCGCCGCGGGGTCGATCTCGGTGCGGAAGGCGCGGATGATGCCGCGCTCGCGCAGCGCGCGCACCCGCGCAAGACAGGTCGAGGGCGCGATGCCCACGGCCTCGGCGAGCGCGTTGTTGGGTGTGCGGGCGTTCTCGGCGAGGACGCGCAGGATCGCGCGGTCGGTGTCGTCGACGGGCGCCCGGTGGGCCTGCGGAAAATTCGGCACGCCGGTCAGAGTCCTCGACCGGGGCGCAGATCCGCAAGGCGGGAGTGCCTGTTTCCGAATCTTCTGCGGAAGGCTTTCGCTCGAATGGCGGAAAGTTCCATCCTGTCGGGCGAGCGGCCCTGGGCCGACCCCGTCCCAGCGAACCCGGAGCGCCGCACCCATGAGCCCGACCACCGCCGTCACCCCCGCCGCCCCGGTGCACATCGACGCGGAGCCGGAGAGCGGGGACTTCGCGATACCCGTCGAAGGCCTCACCGACGGTGAGCGGCTGCGCGCCCTCGACCGGATGGACGGCTACCTGACGCGCAAACGCCGGCACCTGGTCGGCTACCAGGCCACCCAGGAACTCGCGGGCAGCGCCCTCGACCTCGCCCGCTTCATGCTGAGCAACATCAACAACCTCGGCGACCCGTTCCAGAGCGGCGGCTACAAGCCGAACACCAAGATCGTCGAGCGCGCGGTGCTCGACTACTACGCGCGCCTCTGGCACGCCGGGCGCCCGTACGACCCGGCCGACCCCGAGTCGTACTGGGGCTACATGCTCTCCATGGGCTCCACCGAGGGCAACATGTACGCCCTCTGGAACGCCCGCGACTACCTGACCCGCCCCGGCGCGCCCCGCCCGGTCGCGTTCTACTCGGAGGACACCCACTACTCCTTCGCCAAGGCCGTCCGGGTGCTGGGCGTCGACACCTTCCACGCGGTGGGTACGGCGGACTACCCGGGCGAGTGCCCGCTCGGCGGCGACTGGCCCGCCGAGGTGCCCTCGCTGTCCGGACCGTCCGGCCACTCCTGGGACGGCCCCGGCGCCGTCGACGTGGACGCGCTGGCGGTCCTGGTGGAGTTCTTCGCGGCCAAGGGCCACCCGATCTTCGTCAACTTCAACCTGGGGAGCACGTTCAAGGGCGCCCACGACGACGTCCGGGGCGCGTGCGAACGGCTGCTGCCGGTCTTCGAGCGCCACGGCCTGCTGCCCGCCGGCGGCGGTGACGAGCGCCGGGGCTTCTGGATCCACGTCGACGGCGCGCTCGGCGCCGGATACGCCCCCTTCCTGCGGATGGCGGCCGAGGACCCGGGGGCGTACGGCTGGGCGCCCGAACCCGCTGCCGGAGCACCCGAGTTCGACTTCGGCCTCACGCTGCCGAACCGGGCGGGCGAGGACGTCGACCTCGTCGCGTCGATCGCGATGAGCGGCCACAAGTGGGCCGGCGTGCCGTGGCCGTGCGGCGTCTTCATGACGAAGGCCAAGTACCAGCTCGAACCGCCGACCCAGCCCGAGTACATCGGCGCGCCGGACAGCACCTTCGCCGGTTCCCGCAACGGCTTCTCCCCGCTGGTGCTCTGGGACCACCTCTCCCGGCACTCCTACCGCGACCAGGTCGAGCGGATCCGCCGCTCCCAGGAGCTGGCCGGCCACCTGGAGCGCCGGCTCCACGAGCTGGAGGCGGAGACCGGCGTCGAGCTCTGGCCGGCCCGCACCCCCGGCGCGATCACCGTACGGTTCCGCAAGCCCAGCGCCGACCTGGTCGCCAAGTGGTCGCTGTCCTGCGAGAACGTCCTGACCACCCCCGGCGACCCGACGACCCTGCGCGGCTACGTGCACGTCTTCCTGATGCCCTCGGTGGACCGCGCCAAGCTGGACGCCCTGCTGTCCGACCTCGCCCGCGACCCGGTCATCCTCGCCACGCGGGCCTGACCGGCGCTCCACCCTCCTGTCCGCCGTCAGCCGGGCGGGCCGGGGAGTCCATGAGGCGGGACTCCCAGGCCCAGGCGGCGATCTCGACGCGGTTGCGGAGGCCGAGCTTGCTCTGGACGGTCGCCAGGTGGCTCTTGACGGTGCTGAGGGTGATGAACAGGGCGGCGGCGATCTCCTGGTTGGTGCGGCCGCGGGCGATGGCGCGGATGACCTCGGTCTCGCGCGGGGAGAGCGGCTGGGCGGGGCGGGCGACGGGCGCCGGGCGGGTCGGGGCGAGGTCGCGCAGCAGGCGCAGGGTGATGGCGGGGGAGAGCAGGGCCTCGCCGGCGTGGGCGGCGCGGACGGCCTCGACGAGCAGCGCGGGGGCGGCGCCCTTCAGGACGAAGCCGACCGCGCCGGCGCGCAGCGCGCCGTGGACGTACTCGTCCAGGTCGAAGGTGGTGACGACGACCACCCGCAGCGGGTCGGCGACGCCGGGCCCGGAGAGGGCGCGGGTGACATCGATGCCGTCGAGGCCGGGCATCCGGATGTCGACCAGGCAGACGTCGGGCCGTAGCCGGCGGGCGAGTTCGACGGCGGTGGCGCCGTCGGCGGCCTCGCCGACCACGGTGATGTCGTCCTGGTCCTCCAGGATGAGCCGCAGGCCGCCGCGGATCATCGCCTGGTCGTCGGCGAGCAGGACGCGGATGCTCAACGGGCCCTCTTCCCGGGGAGCGGCAGGGCGGCGCGGACCGACCAGCCGGTGTCCGGGCGCGGTCCGGCGGAGAGCCGGCCGCCGAGCGCCTCGACGCGTTCGCGCATGCCGATGAGGCCGTAGCCGCCGGGCTGCTTGTGCGGCCGGGTGCGGACGGGCGCGGCGTCGTCGGTGACCGTGACGGTGAGGGTGTCCGCTCCGTGGTCGATGTCGACGGTGGCGGCGCGCGCGTGTGCGGCGTGGCGGGCGATGTTGGTGAGGGACTCCTGGACGATCCGGTGGACGGTGGTGGCCACCTCGGGCGGCCAGGGGGCCGGATCGGTGGGCAGCCGCAGGTCCACCGCGGGGCCGTGGCCTTCGAACCGCTCGACGAGACCGGCCAGTTGCTCCGGACCGGGCACGGCGGGTGCGGTGCTGGCGACGTCCTCGGTGTCGCGCAGCAGGCCGACCACCCGACGCATCGAGGCGAGTGCCTCGCCGCCGGCGTCCTCGATCCCGGCGAGGGTGGCGTCCAGACTTCCGGGCTGCCGCCGGGCCACGATCCTGGCGGCCTGGGCCTGGACGACGACGCCGGTGATGTGATGGGCGACCACGTCGTGCAACTCCCTTGCCAGGGCCAGGCGTTCCTCCCGGCGAACGGCCTCGACGGCGGCCCGTCGGCGGTGGTCGAGCAGGCGCAGGCCGAGCCCGGCAGCGAGCGCGAGGATCCAGACCTCGATCCCGACCCGGAACGGCGTGCCCGGCCCCTCGACGGTCAGCAGTCCGGCCGCCATCAGGGCCAGCCCGGCCACCGCGACCGCGGCCGCCTGCCCCCGGGCGAGCGTCCGCACGGCCGCGCCGCCGAGGACGAGCAGCCCCAGGACGGCGGCGGCCCCCGGCTCGCCGGGCAGGTGGGCGAGCCGGGCGGTCACCGCCGCGGCGCCCGCGAGCGCCAGCCCGAGGGCGGCGGCCCAGCCCGGGTGGCGCCCGCGGCCGAGCGCGACCAGGCAGACGGCGGTGCCCGTCGCCGTGTCGAAGGCCCAGACCCGGCCCTGGGCGGCGTACTGGACGGCCATGACGACCAGGGTCAGGGCGAACAGCACCGCCAGTGCCGCGTCGACCCGTGCCGCCGAACGCTTCGCTGTACTCACCCGGCTCACGCTAGGCGATCCGGGGCCGGCGTCGAACCGGCCGAAAGTACGACCCGGCGGGCGCGGACCGTCCCTTCGGCCGCTGCGGCGAGCGGCGGCGGTTGCCCAGGCTGGGCGCATGGTTGATCTCAGTTCCGCACCCACCCTGCTCGCCGACCTGCTGGCGGTCCGACCCGAGAAGACCGAGCGCAGTCCGCTGCTCTACGCCTGGTGGGCGCTCAATCTGGCCGTCCTGGCCGCGGCCGGCCACGGCCTGTTCCGCCTCGTCCGGTCGTGGCGCGGCAAGCGCGCGCGGCGCGGCTGACCGGGGGAGCACCATGACACCGGTACTGGAAACCGTGCGGCTGGGCAAGCGGTACGGCCGCCACCACGCGCTCGTCGACGTCGACCTGAACGTCCCGTCCGGCAGGGTGACCGGACTCGTCGGCCCGAACGGCGCCGGCAAGTCGACCCTGCTGCAGCTGGCCTGTGGACTGACCGCTCCCAGCTCGGGCACGATCCGGGTGCTGGGCGCTCCGCCCGCCGCCGGGCCCGCCCACCTGGCCAGGGTCGGCTTCGTCGCGCAGGACGCCCCGGTCTACGCCGACCTCTCCGTCGCCGACCACCTGCGCCTCGGTGCCCGGCTCAACCCCGGCTGGGACGAGGCGCTCGCCCGCCGCCGGCTCGCCCGGTCCGACCTCGACCCCCGGCACAGGGCCGGCCGGCTCTCCGGCGGCCAGCGGGCGCAGCTCGCGCTGACCGTCGCCGCCGCCAAGCGGCCCGAGCTGCTGATCTTCGACGAGCCCGCGGCGGCCCTGGACCCGCTGGCCCGGCACGCCTTCCTGGACCACCTGCTGGAATCGGTGGGCGAACTGGGCGCGGCCGCGGTGCTCTCCTCGCACGCGCTGCCGGACGTGGCGCGGGTGTGCGACCACCTGATCGTGCTGGCCGACGGGCGGGTCCAACTGGCCGGTGACGTGGCGGACCTGCTGGCGGGTCACGTCCTGGTCACCGGCCGGCGCCGGGACCTCGCGGGGCTGCCCGCCGGGGCGGAGGTGATCACGCCCGTCGAACCCGCCCGGGACGATACCGCCGGCGCGCCTGTCGCCGCCCCGGTCACCGCGGTGGTGCGGGCCGACCGCTCGCTGCTGGCCGGCGGCCCCTGGGCGGTGCGGGACGTCGGACTCGAAGAGCTCGTCCTCGCCCACCTCGGCCGGGCCGCCGGCGCCACCACCCCGACCTCCGTGGAGGACCACCGATGATCTGGCTGACCTGGCGCCAGTTCCGCGCCCAGGCGCTCGTGGGGCTGGCCGCCCTGCTGCTCCTGGCCGGGTACCTCGTCGTGCTCGGCACGCAGATCCACGACGCCCACGCCGACACCCTCGCGCACTGCGCGGGCGGCCGCGCCGACTGCGCCGGACCGCTCGGTGCCTTCGCCGACCGCTACCGCCTGCGGGCCGATCTGCTCGGCTACCTGCTGCTCGCCGTCCCCGGCGCGATCGGCGTGTTCTGGGGCGCCCCGCTGGTCGCCCGGGAGCTGGAGGCCGGCACGCACCGGCTGGTGTGGAACCAGAGCGTCACCCGCGGCCGGTGGCTGGCGGTCAAGCTCGGCCTGGTCGGCCTGGCGGGCGTGGCCGCCGTCGGCCTGTACAGCCTGCTGCTGACCTGGGCGACCGGCCCGGTGACCGCCGTCCTCGGCAACCGCTTCGAACCGGAGCTCTTCGCCTCGCGCGGTCTCGCCCCGCTGGGCTACGCGGCCTTCGCCGTCGTGCTCGGCGCGACCCTGGGCCTGTTCCTGCGCCGCGCGGTCCCCGCCATGGCGGCCACGCTGGTGGTGTTCGCCGCGCTGCAGATCGCCGTGCCCGCGCTGGTCCGCCCGTCCTACCAGGAGCCGGTGCGCACCTCGGTGCCGCTCACCGCCGAGCTGATCGGCCGGCTGACGAAGATCGGCACCTACGGGGACATCGGCGGTCTGCGGGTCCCCGGCGGGCCGTGGGTCGTCGAGACCAGCCCGATGCTCGACGCCGCCGGGCGGGAGGTCGGCCACTCGGCCTGGTTCCAGGACTGCATGGACCGCAGCTCGCTCGCCGAACTGCCCGGCTGCCTGGCCGGGGGCGGCGTCCATGTCGAGATCGCCGAGCAGCCGGCCGACCGCTACTGGGCCTTCCAGCTCCGGGAGACCGCGCTCTTCGCCGTGCTGGCGGCGCTGACGGCCGGCCTCGCGTTCCACCGGGTCCGGCGGCATCCCGCCTGACGGGGGCGGTGGGGACGGCGTGTGAGCGGCGGGCCGAAATTCGCTGGCACGGGCGTCGGCGGGGTTGTTACGCTCGCCGCTCCGTTCCGTCTGCCACGGGCCGCCGTGCCCTTCGAGAGGGTGTCTTGATGTTCCGGACCGCGCCGAGTGCGCCTCGCCACACTGCCTGACGGATCGTCGTCGAGGCCGCTCGGCCTGCTCTTGCTGTCATCGTTGACCTCCAGCAAGGAGCACCCCGGGTGTCCAGCACCACCAACACCACCGGTAACGCCGGCAATACCGGCAGCGCCGGCAATGCCCTGAAGACCGCCACCTTCGGCTGCGCCTGGTGCGGTCTGACCGTGTCCACGTTCGCCGCCGACGGCGCGCGGCGCAACCACTGCCCGTCCTGCCTGCACTCGCAGCACGTCCTCGACCACGTCGAGGGCGGCCCGAGCGCCTGCCACGGGCGGATGTCGCCGATCGCCATCGCCGTGCTGCGCACCGGCGACTGGATGCTCGTCCACCGCTGCGTTCGCTGCGACGAGTTGACGTCCAACCCGGTCTGCCGGGACGACAACCAGCTCATCCTGATGCGCATCGCCGTCCGGCCGCTGGCCCAGCCGCCGTTCCCGCTCGAAGCCTTCGGCTCCCTCTGAACCGCCCGCGCGAGAAGGAGGACCGACCGTGCCACGACAGAGGAACACCAACGGCCACCGCCGCCGGCAGCGCCCCAAGGACGTCCTGCACGCCCGGGGCGGGCACCGGGCGAACGACTTCCGGTGCGTCGGCTGCCGGTTGGACGTCCCGCTGGACGCCCCCGGCACCGCGCACCGCAACCACTGCCCGAACTGCCTGGCCAGCCTGCACGTCGACCGCCGGATCCCCGGCGACCGCGCCGCCGACTGTCGCGGGCGGATGGAGGCACTGGGTCTGGCCGTCCGCGCGGACGGCGAGTGGATGATCGTCCACCAGTGCCTGTCCTGCGGGGAGTTGAGCACCAACCGGACGGCCGGTGACGACAACCCGCTGCCGCTGCTGCGGCTCGCGCTGCAACCGCTGCGGGACGCGGGCTTCGCCCGTCGCACGCTGCTCAGCCTGTGACCCCGCCGGCCTGGTCACCGCCCCCCGCACGGGCGGTGACCAGGCCGGACTCGTAGGCCGCGATGACCGCCTGCGCGCGGTCGCGCACGTCGAGCTTGCCGAACAGGTTGGTGATGTGGTTCTTCACGGTGGAGTGGCTGATGTCCATCGAGCGGGCGATCCCGGCGTTGTCGAGTCCGGTGGCCATCAGCCGCCACACCTCCACCTCGCGGGGCGTGAGCTCCCCCGTCGTGACGGCGGGCGGCGGCGGGGCGCCGAGCGGCGCGCGGACGTAGGCGGAGATCAGCCGGGTGAGCAGGCGCGGGGCGACCACCGCCTCCCCGGTGTGGACGGTGCGGATCGCCGCGCCGAGGTCCTCCGGCGAGACGTCCTTGGGCAGGAACCCGTGCGCGCCGGCGCGCAGCGCGGCCACCACGTACTCGTCCATGTCGAAGGTGCTGAGCGCCAGGACCCGGCAGGACGGCAGGGTGCGGGCCAGCTCCTCGGTCGCGGCGACCCCGTCCAGGACGGGCATCCGGATGTCCATCACCACGACGTCGGGGCGCAGCCGGTGGGCGAGCGCGACGGCCTGCTGCCCGTCCTCGGCCTCGCCGACCACCTCGAAGGCGGGGTCCGGGGAGAGGATCAGCGACAGACCGCGCCGGACCAGCGGCTGGTCGTCCACGATGAGGACCCGGATCCCGGGCGTCGTCGCCGTCACCGGTGGACCGCCTCTCCGTGCTGGGCGGCCGCCTCGGCCGGGTCTCCGTGCTGGGCGGCCGCCTCGGCCGGGTCTCCGTGCTGGACGGCCGCCTCGGCCGTCTCCTCCGCCGCCAGCGGCAGCTCGGCCAGCACCGTGAAGCCGCCCTCCGGCCGGGGCCCGGTCACCAGGGTGCCGCCGTGCAGGGCGACCCGCTCGCGCATGCCGATCAGGCCGTAGCCGCCCCGGCCCGCCCCGGGCTCGGCGTCCCGGGGCGGTGCGCCCCCGCCGTCGTCGCTCACCTCGACGGTGATCCCGTCCGCGCGGTACGCCAGCAGGACGGAGGCGCGGGCCGGTCCCGCGTACTTGCGGGCATTGGTGAGGCCCTCCTGGACGATCCGGAACACCGTCAGCCCGAGCGTCGGCGGCAGCGGTCGCGGGGAGCCGTGCACCCGGAGGTCGGTCGGCAGTCCGGCCCGGCGGGACTCCTCCACCAGCCGGCCGAGGTCGTCCGCCCCGGGCTGGGGCGAGGCGGGGACGGCGTCCGGGCCGTCGTCGGCCCGCAGGACGTTCAGCAGCTGGCGCATCTCGCGCAGCGCCAGCCGCCCGGAGGACTCCAGGGTGACCAGGGCCTCCCGGACCACCTCCGGGTTCGCGAGGTTGGCGCGGGCGCCGCCGGCCATCAGCTGCATGGTCGTGATGTGGTGGGCCACGATGTCGTGCAACTCCCGGGCGATGCGGCGGCGTTCCTCGGCCACCGCGCGGTCGGCCAGCAGCCGGCGGTTGGCCTCCACCTCGCGCTGCCAGCGGGCGACCGCGAGGCCGGCGCCGGCCACGATGGCGGAGGACGCGGCGGCGGCGGTGCCCGCCTCCAAGGAGGGCACGCGGAACGCGCTCTGGCCCAGCATCGTCATCAGCGCCGTCGCCGCGGCGGCGCCGGTGACGACCGGCCAGGCGCGGTGCCGGGCGACCGAGTACAGGGCGACCGTCACGACGGTGCCGAAGTGGGTGCCCATCGGGGTCGTCAGGTCGACGGCGGCCTGGAGCGGCAGGACGACGGCGAGCGCCTGGACGGGGTGGCGGCGCCGGGCGAGCAGGGGCAGGCCCGCCAGCGCGAGGAGGACGAAGTCCGGCACGCCGACGCTCCGGGTGCCCGCCACCTCGCTGAGGAGCAGGTGGGCGAGCATGTCCAGGGTGCCGGTGACGACGGCCACCAGGGCGTCGGCCTGGGTCCACGGGAGGCCGCCCGTGCGGTTCGTGCGGCTCCGCGGCTTCTCCGGGTCCTGCGGCACCTCGTCCACGACTGCCGCCCCGGGGCGCTGACGCCCGTCCATCCTCGTCCTCCCGGCCGACCAGCGCTGATGCCCCCATTCTGGCACCCGCCCACCCTGCCCCGGATGGTCCCTCCGGCCGAACTCGGGCGGCCCGGGACCAGGAGCACGGTCCCGGTTCCGGGCCGCCGGGGGGACCGGGGGCCCCGGCGCGGATCGTCCGCTGCCCGGACGCCCGGCACCCCCTCCACCTGATGGTCTGGAAACCGGCCGGGAACCCCCGGCCGACTTGGCCGACGCTCGCGTCCATCAGCCGGAGGGCACCGTGATCCGCGCACTGACCGGATTCTCCACCAGAAACGCGTGGAAGGTCATCGTCCTCTGGGCGGTCCTGGGGCTCGGGCTGACCGCGCTCGGGCCGATGCTGCTCGGCCGGGTCACCGACTCGCAGACCGCCGACTTCCTGCCGAAGAGCTACGACTCGGCCGCCGCCCTGCGGATCGCCGAGGAGCAGTTCGGCGTGAAGCCCGACGCCACCACGGTCACGGTGCTGGTCGCCCGGAGCGACGGCAAGGCGCTCACCGACGGCGACCGGCAGCGGATCGAGACCGAGGCGGCGGAGCTCGGCCGGCGCCGGGTCGTCATGCCCAGGGCGGAGGACGAGCCGTCGTTCCTGCTGCCCGACCGCTCCCAGACCCCCCGGATCGCCCCCGCGATGACGGCGCCCGACCGGAGCTTCGAACTGCTCTCCGTCGAACTGACCGGCAGCACCGTGGACGAGGGCGTCCAGAAGGTCTACCGGGTCTTCCGGGACTCCGCCCGCGCGCAGTTCGCCGACGCCGGGATGCGCACCGGGTTCACCGGCGGCCTCGCCGAGGCCACCGACAGCGCGGACGACAACCGGACCGCCGCGCTCATCGGCAGCAGCCTGATCATGGTGCTGATCGTCCTGCTCAACGTGCTGGTGTTCCGCAGCGTGCTCGCGGCCGTGCTGCCGCTGCTCGTGGTCGCGCTGATCGGTGGCGTGGCCGGAGGCGCGGTGGCCGGCGCCGCGGCGCTCACCGGCCTGCGGCTGGACGCCTCCACCCCGAGCCTGATCTCCGTCGTCCTGCTCGGCATCGGCGTCGACTACCTGCTGTTCCTGCTCTTCCGGTTCCGCGAGCACCTGCGCGCCCGGCCCGACCAGCCCGCCCGCGAGGCCGCCGCCGAGGTGTCCGCCCGGGTGGGCACCGCGATCACCTCCGCCGCACTGACCATCGTGGCCGCCTTCGCCACCCTGGGCGTGGCGAGCTTCGGGCAGTTCCGCTCGCTCGGCCCGGCGATCGCCGTCGCCGTCCTGGTCATGCTGCTGGGCAGCCTCACCCTGATGCCGGCCCTGCTCGCCGCCTGCGGCCGCGGGATGTTCTGGCCCTCCCGCAGCCTGGACCGGGAACCGCGCGGGGGCGTGGCCGCCCGCTACGGCGCCTTCGTCGCCCGGCGCCCGGTGGTCCTGCTGCTCGGCTCCGTCGCGCTGCTCGGCGCCCTGGCCGCGGGGATGACCGGGATCCGGATGGACTACGGCCAGGGCGGCGGCTCGAAGACCGCGGCCGCGGCCACCGCCGCGGAGATCTCCCGAGCCCTGCCGGCGGGCGTGTCCGACCCGACCACCGTCTACGTCACCGCGAATGACGGCGGCACCCTCGACCCCGCCCGGCTCGACGGACTCTCCCGCGCCCTGGCGAAGGCCGACGGTGTCGGCCAGGTGGGCGGCACCGTCCTGAACGCGGACCGCCGCGCCGCCCGGATCGACCTCTTCCTCACCGCCGACCCGCAGAGCGCGCGGGCCCGTGACCTGGTGTCCGGCCCGGTCCGCGCCGCCGTCGCCGCCCACACCCCCGCCGGCACGAGCGCCCACGTCGGCGGCACGGCGGCGATCTTCGCCGACGTCTCCGTCGCCGTCGACCACGACCTGAGGGTCGTCTTCCCGGTCGCCGCCGCCCTGATCGCCCTGATCCTGCTGCTCCTGCTGCGCAGCGTGCTCGCCCCGGTGGTGCTGATGCTCGCCGTCGGGCTCGGCTTCTCCGCCACCCTGGGCGCCGCCACCCTGCTGTTCCAGCACGTGCTGGACGAGCCCGGCGTCAGCTTCACCCTCCCGCTGGTGCTGTTCCTGTTCGTCGTCGCCCTGGGCACCGACTACAACATCCTCATCACCGACCGGATCCGTGAGGAGATGCACCGCCCCGGCCCGGCCCGCGCCGCCGTGGCCCGCGCCGTGCGCCACACCACGCCCGCCGTCGCCACCGCCGGCCTGGTCCTGGCCGGCTCCTTCGCCACCCTCGCCACCACCCCCGGCAGCGCCCAGATCGCCTTCGCGCTGACGCTCGGCATCCTCCTCTCCGCCGTCGTCCTCTCCCTCGCGCTGGTCCCCGCCCTGGCCGCCCTCCTCGGCCGCGCCCTCTGGTGGCCCCTGCGCCCCACCCCGGCCCCGGCCCCGGCCCCCAACCCGACCCAGCCCCCGACCCACGTCCTCACCCCCTGACCGGGCGCCCGCCTGCCCCGGGCGCCCACGGAGGCCCGGCCCCCCACCCCGAGGGCGCCGGGCCTCCGGCCTGCGCGGGAGGGCTCAGCGTTCCCCGTGGAGCGCGCTGCTCAGGCTGTGCGCGTTCACGAGGTAGAGGCTGTCGATGATGTCGAGGCACCGGGCCCGCGTTTCCTGGTCCCCCTGGCGGTACAGGCGCAGCACCGTCTCGATCAAGTCGCCCTGGACGACCGTGTTTCCGCGCGGCCGGGTCCCGTGGTTCGGCGTCGAGACCATCGCCAGGGCCCGACACGCTTCGAGCGTTCGGGAGGGCAGGCGCAGGGTGGACCGGGACAGCGAAGCGGCCAGCGGCTCGGGGTGCTCGAAGAAGGCAGGACTGGAGAGAAAGGAACTGATGAGACCGTCCGCGACCTCCTGCCGCAACGAGGCCACGGCGCGCATGGATTGGGCCGCGGCCTGACGCACCTGCGCGTCGTCGTCGTGGAACATGCCGGGGAGCAGCGGCGCGCCGCGCGAGGGATCGTCGGCGACCGCCCGCGCCGCACCCCGGCGTGCTGCCGGAAGCAGGGACCTCGGGCCGGCGGGCAAGCCGGGGAGCAGCCGCTCCCGTACGGCGAGCGCCGTCCAACTCGCTCCGGCCTGCGGTGCCGCGAGGTCGGGCCCTTCGAGTGCTCGGACCAACTGCGGTGCGAAGCGCCCGGTGTCCTGGAGGAGGGCCCAGGTCAGCAGTTCATTGGGTGCGTGGGCGACGTGGATCTCCACAGGGGCGTCGGCGAAGAGGGCTTCGGCGAGATCGAGGGCCGGGCCCGGGGCGTGGCGCACGAGCGCGAGCACGGGGTCGGCGGCGCACACCCGGACAGCCGCGCTGGTGTCCCGCACGAGTCGTTCCAGCAGTGGCAGCAGCGCCCGCACCGGCGCGTCCGTCGTCCTGAGCAGCCCACCGATGGCCAGGGCGGCCGCTCCTCGGGTGGAGTTCGTTCCCGTGATCCGGAGACTCGCACCGTAGTCCTCCTCCCGGTGCGACCCGGTCCGGACCGGGTCGGCCGGTGGGTCGGGATCGTCCACACAACCGCTCAGGAGGCCGATCGTGGTCGGATGGTCGGCCACGTCCACCGCCCTGTCGAGGATCGCGTGGCAGACGGTCCGTCCCACGTGTTCGCCGGCCACGAGCCGGGCGTGCTCGCAGAGCCGTAGGAGGAGGTCGGCTCCGACGCCCGGGGTGACGCCCTCGATCAGGGCGGTGAACGCGGGGAGGGGGATGCCCTCGTCGAACCTGCACCCCAGCCGGGCGAACCGGTGCGGCCAGTGGCCGGCCGTGGTCCCGAGCAGCGACGCCAGCTCGGTGGCCCCGCCCCTCGGGCGCTCGCCGCTCCATTCGACGCCCTCCTGGGTGTACTTCCGCAACGCGCGCAGCCACTGGGAATCCGTCATGTGATCGCCGGCCGACGAGGCGATCGGGGGTTCGACCCAGTGGGCTTCCACCGGACGGGTGTCGCGCAGGGAATCCCGTCCGAACTTGCGTTCCAGCTCGCCGAGACGTCTCCTCGCCTCAGGGGTCAGGCGTCCCTCGTCGACGGCTTCGAGCAGCTCGTACTGGGCGCGCCCGAAGAGGTCCCGGTGCTCGGGGGTGCGTTCGTGGTCCGGGTAATGACGGAGAAGGGTCCGGAGCAGCCGGCGCAGGGTCTCCTCCCCGCAGTCCCGCGTTGCTGCGGAGATGAGTTCGCGCGAGGCCTGGTAAGGGCTGTCGAGCCAACCGAGACCGAGGCGTCCGGGAGCCGCGGTGAGCCACCTCAGCGCCTCGTCCGGCCGGTTCCACGTGGCGTAGGTCCGGCAGGCGAGGAAGTTCGGCGCCCATCCCTCACCCGCCGCCAGGATTCCCATGGCCTCCACGACGGCGGAGGGCTCCCGCTCGGCCAGGGTCCGCAGGGCGTTGTGCGCCGCCGCGTACAGGGCGTCGCTGATGCCGGGTTCGAACGAGGAGGGCGGATGCGTCCACCGGGACTGCGGGACGTCCGCCTCCGGGTCGGCGGCGTGGTTCGACTCCACCACGGCGATCACGAACGGCAGCACGTGGTCGAGTGCGCCCCTGGGTGCCGTCGCGGCCGTCTCGACAACGAGGGATCCCAACCGGGATCCGCCGGGTGTGGGCAGGTGCCCGGAGTCGAACGGGTCGCTGTAGCCGGCGGCGGCGGTCCGACGGAGCGCCCGGGTGAGGAAGAACCCCAGCACACGGATCGCGGATTCCGCGTCCTGCTGGGCGAGTTGTTCGAAAAGGCCCCAGAACGCCGCGCCGGTGCCGATCCGCCAGTCGGTGCTGTCGTCGAAGTCGCCGCGGTCGATGAGCCGGCGGACCAGAGCGACGGAGGACGGTGTGGGCCACCTACCGACCCACTCGCGGATCCGCCGCCGCCACGCTTCGTCGGCGTCCACGTACGGCTCGACGAGTTCCAGCACCCGCTCGGGGCGCTGTTCCGTGCACCACTCCAGTTGCCGGAAGACCAGCGGGACCGTTCCCGGGTCGGCGAGCCACCGTTCCCACCGGCCCGTGTCGGCCGCGTCGAACCACGCGGGCCGGGCCAGCAGCCCTCGTAGCCGCTCCGCGGTGACTCCCTCTCCCCACGCGAGCGGGTCCAGGACGGCCCAGTCCTCGCTCGTGGCGTCGAGTTCCTCCAGTACGGCGAGGGCGATGAAGTGCAGATGCGGCCGGACGCGTCCGGAGGTCAGCAGGCGGACCACCGTGCGCCGGAACTCCGCACGGTCCGTACTGCGCAGGTGCTCCAGCACCTGCCGGGTCTGGGCCCGGCGGAACAGGGCCTGGCCGCTCGCCGCCAGGAAGTCATGGAGGTCGTGGCCGGCGCCGACGAACGCGCGGGCGAAGAGGTAGTCGAAGTACGTCTCGTGGAAGAACCCGGTGCGCTCGCCGTCCGCCTTGAACAGGACTCCGGCCGAGACGAGCACGGCCAGATCGGCTATGGCGAAGCGGTCCAGCAGGGCGTCGGGGACGGTGAGGGTCTCGCGCCGGCTCATCTCGTCGACCAGCCGGCCGGTGATCTCCGGCCAGGCACCGGCGGGCAGCGAACGCTCGATCGTGCGGCGGGTCTCCTCCGTGTACCGGGCGTAGAGCTCCTGGAGGCTCCGGTACGGCGTCGTCCGCGCGGTCGGCGAGAGCCTGCCGAAGACCGCGAGGTGCAGCGGGGTGCGGAGGAGTTCCAGCGTGTCCGCGCCGAGTGCCCGCGCCGAGGTGCCGTCCGCTTCGAGAACGGAACGCACGGCCTCGTCGTCGAGGGGGCCGAGGGCGAAGCGTTCCGTCCTCCCCTCCTGCCTGACCAGGCTCGTCAGCCGAGGGTCCTTCTCGACGTCGACGGTCCTGGCCACCAGGACGATCCGGACGTGCGGTGAGTCGGCCAGCGCGTCGAGCATCTCGTCCACGGCCTCGAAGGCGTCGGGCATGCGACCGCTGTAGCTGCTCGCGGCGTCGAGCTGGTCCACGACGAGCAGCGCCGGGGTGTCACTCGCCATCCGGGCGAGCAGTGCGGCAGGTGAGGCGGGCAGAGCCAGTCGACGTCCCACGGCCTCGGCGGTCCGGTCGTCCGCGTCCATCTCGTCCATCCGGAAGGGCAGTACGGGCCACCCCCGGTCCTCCGCCAGGGCGACGACCTCGCCCACCACGGTGGACTTCCCCATGCCGGCGGAGCCCTCGCACACGATGGTCGTCGGCGCGTCCTCCGCGACCAGCCGGGCGAACAGCTGCTGCGCGTAGGGGCTGGTGGCCAGCCCGAAGGTCGGGCGCAGCCGGTCCGCGCGCAGGAGGAACCGTCGCTTGACCGCGTGGACGGCGCGCAGATCGGTGTCCGCGGTGTCCGGCTGGGGCGCGCCGGAAGTGACGACGACGAGGTTCGCGTGGTTCTCGATGACGCAGCCGGCGCCGGGTGGGCCGGCGAGCCGACCCGAGTCGGCGGGCGGCCCGCTGCTTCGCCCCGCGCCGTGCTCGCGCACCAGCCGCTGCAGACGTGATGCCGCCGCCTCACGCTCCCCGGGATCGAGCCGCCCCAGCAGGTCGATGAAGCGGTCCTGCCAGGCCACGGCGCGACGGTGGCAGACGGCCCGGGCCTCCGCCTCGTCGGCCGTCCGCAGCTCGGCCGCGGTTGCTGTCAGACGGTCCCGCTCCGAGTGTTCGTCCGCTCCGCCCACCCGGGCGAGCCAGGCTGCCATTCGGGGCAGGAACGACGGCCAGTGGGCGGTTCCCGCCGAATCCACGACGGCGATGCCGGCGTCCGTCGCGACGAAGAACAAGGATTCCGGCAACACGCATTCCCCCTGGTCGGTCGCCGCCACGATAGCCGGTACAGCCGGCCGGTGCGGGGAATTCCCCGATACCGCCCTCCGCTGCGCCCATCTCCTCAACCAGACGCCGTGGAAGGCACGTTCGTCGTGGTGGCGGAGGTGGTCCGCCCGGCATCCCGGGCGGTGGGGAAGGAGGAAACGGGAAACACGAATTTCCTCTGCGGAGCGCCACTGCGCGGTGTCAGAGTGGGCGACAGGGTGATCTGGGGAAGTCCGGCAGCCCATCGGGCCGCCGTTGTGCGAACAGGACGGAATTCTGCATGCCTTTGATCTTCGTGAATTACCGGACCGGTGACGAGGAGGCGACCGCCACGCTCGTGGACCGCGAGTTGTCGCGGGTGTTCGGCACCGGGAACGTGTTCCGGGCGAGCAAGTCGATCGCACCGGGGAGCCGCTTCCCCCAGGAACTGCTCACGGCCGTGCGGCGCAGCAGTGTGCTGCTGGCCGTGATCGGCCCCCGGTGGCTGGAGGCGGGGGAGCCGGGTGGGCGGATCCCCCGGGAGGGCGAGGAGGACTGGACCCGGCGGGAGATCGCGGAGGCGCTCGACACCGGAGCCGTGGTCGTCCCCCTACTGGTCGGCGGGGCGAAGCGGCTGCGGCACGAGGACCTCCCGGCCCGGATCAGGGGCCTCGCCGACCGCCAGTACTGCAGGTTCAGCCACCGCAACGTCGGCGCCGACCTCGGGAAGCTGGTCGACGACCTCGTGAAACTGCCCAAACTCCACGCCGCCGCACGGGACAACGGGTACCTGCGGGCCCCGGCCCCGTCGGAGGAACGCCTGCACCGGACCGGCGGGGCCCAGGTGATCCAGCACACGCAGCACGGGGGGATCGGGAGGGTCGGCGAGTTCTCCGGGACCTACATCCATGAGGCCGGGGGGCCGGTCCACACGGGCAGCGGTCACCTCTACCAGTACCTGCCGGGTGACGAGCGGTCATGACCAGGGCCGACCGGATGCGGGTACCACCGGCCGCGGACGTCTTCGCGGGCATCTGCCGGAGCGTCGAGGCGTACTGCGCCGACACGGCGCTGCCGTGCGGGCCCGCGACACCGTGCGAGGCCGGTGTGCCGCGCTCCTGGGAGGAGCTGAGGCGTCACGCCCGCGACTCCGTTCCCGGTGGCTCCGAGCGGATCGCCGCTTGGCGTTGTGTCGCACACCACATCCGCGAGGAGTCGGCGACCGGCGGCGAGCGGATCTGGACACTGACCGCCGTCGGGCTGCTCGCTCCCCGGCTGCGCGGAGCGGCGTACGCGATCGCCCGCCGGACGGGAGCCGAACGGGCCGATGTCGGGTCCGCACTGCTGCTGGGAGTGCTGGAGGGCGCGCGGAGCGTCCCGGAGCCCTCGGCGGACGTCGAACGGCACCTGATGGATGCGGCGTTCGCCGCCGGCTGGCGGACCGGGCGACGCGGTTCCCAGGAGGTCCCGGTGGCGGAGCGGGGCGAGGAACGGTACGGGGCAGTGCCCCTGTTGGCGGTCCGGACGCCCGCCGGCGTCGTGTCCGTCGGCGCGATGTCCGGGAGGCTGCTCCAGCGGGCCCAGGGCGAACGCCTGGGTGCGCTGGCCCACCGCCTGGGCCTACTGCCGCACGTGCGCCAGGTCCGCCGGACCAGCCGGTCCCGGCCAGGCGGACCGCACGGCGCCGGCCGTCGCACGACGGGCGAGCAGTCCGCCCTGTTCGAGATGCCCGAGACAGGAGGAGGCGTCCATGCGGGGCCGTCGTGACGAGTTCGTGCCGTTCTCGGTGGTCTTCGGCCTCCCGGCGGAGGTCGGCCTGCGGATCGCCGCGAACGCCCTGGGCCTGAGCCCGGCCACCGCGTACCGCCGGATCGCCCGCGGGGACTTCCCCTGTGCCCTGCGCAAGGTCGGCCGGACGTACGTCGTACGGATGCCGGACCTGATGCGCGCCCTGCGCATCCAGGACGTGCGCGTCCATCACGACGACATCGAGGCGGGCGCCCGCTTCGCCGCCGGGAGCACCGATGACTGACCCCGGACGCAACGAGGTTCCGGGCCGCACGGTGCGGCCCGGAACCTCGTGGGGGCGTCCGGTGCTCAGCCGCCGCCGTAGGTGGCCTGGGTGACGGCGAAGACGTTGCGGCTGCCGGTGGTCTCCTGCAGTGACCACAGCAGGTCGGGGTTGGTGGCGTCCTCCCAGTAGGAGAGGCCCTCGCCGCCGCCCACCCAGGCGAAGGTGGACGGGCCCGCGAATGGATCAACAGCCGTCCACGCTAGGGCCGTTTTGAGCATGTCCGCAACATCCCGAGAAGGGTCGGCCGCGCCCCGTAGGGCCAGGGCGCGGCCGCATCGAACAGGCGCCCAAGACTGAGGCGGGCTGACTTCGGGAGCGCGATCGATGAACTTCGAGGTTTACCGCCAGGGAAGTCTCTTGATCGCTTTTGGAGTTGGTGGCAAAGCGCAGCCTCCACTCGTTGCCGGTCGGTGGTGGCGGGACGTCGTCGCCGCGTTTGGGGCTCATGGTGCGAGCACCTCGCCGTGGTCCTCGCCGGGAAGCGGTTCGGCGAGCTGCGCGGCGAGGTCGGGATCCGCCAGGATCCGGGCGGTGGCGCGCCACTCGACGATCACGCGGTGCAGGTTGGCGTGGACGTCCAGTTCCACCGCGTCGCGGGTGGCGTTCACGAGGTCGACGACGAACTCTCGAACCTCGTCGGCCGACAGATGCCGACTCCAGGGAAATACCTCGGGGAGCGCGAGACGGACGGCGCGGGCCCCCTCGTCGCTGGCGATCAGCGCGGCGAACAGGCGGGCGGTGACGTCTGCGGTCTCCTCGCGCTGGCGGTCGTGGCGCTCGGTGGTGAGGTACAGATCCTCGCCGTCACGGCGCGTGACGTGAACGCGCTGGGCTTGTTCAACGGTGTCCGCGACGCGCTTGGAGTTCTTCGACAGATCGGAGAACGACACAGTGAGGGTGGACATGGGGCGACGCTACTTCGGAATGTGTTCCGAAGTAGCGTCGAGATGCCCGTCGAGATCGTCACCGCCCGGTGCCCGCCCTGTCAGAGCCGGCTCGGCTCCACCAACGGCCGGTCGAGGCTGTCGAAGGGCGAAGGCCCGGGCCGCTGAGCGGTCCGGGCCTTCCACCGGCGGAGGATACGAGATTCGAACTCGTGGGTGATTGCCGCCAACACGCTTTCCAGCTGTTCGGCCGGCTGTCCGGAAGGGTCCGCATGTGCCCTGGCCTGCGGCGGAGCGTCCGGCCACCAAGGTTCTGACGGCAATGGACGGAAGTGAACGCAGCCAGAACCGCAACCAGAGCGGGGCCGTGCTCCGCCCGGCCCGGTGGTCGTGCCGGCGGGTGACCGGGGGCGCGATGCACTGCCGTCGGGCGTAATGGAAGGACCCGCACCGCGGCGGACTCCGCGGGGGGTGCCGGGACCGATCGAGCCGGTGCCGAGTGCCGCGACCGGAGGAGGACGGCGGTGAGGGACGATGAGCGGTGAGCAGCCGGCCGGCGCAGCGGGGCCGGACCGGTCGGAGGGGTGCGGCGAACGCCTGTTGGGGGCGCTGCTCGATCAGGCCCACGAGCTTCCGCCCCCGCTGATCGCCCCGCTGGTCGCCGACGTGGTGCGCGGGTTCGGCGGCCGTGACCCGGTGCTCCTGCTGCAGGACTACGGCCAGCTGGCGCTGGTGCCGCTGCCTGGGCGGGGGCTGGACGCGGGGGAGCCGGTGCCGATCGACGGTTCCCCGGCGGGTGCGGCCTTCCTGCGCGGTGTTCCCGTCGAGGAACCGCAGACCGGCGGGGTGCGGGTGTACCTGCCGTTGCTGGACGGCGGTGACGAGGCGGGGTCCTGGCCCTTGATCGAGTGGCGCTGACGCACCGGCCCCGACCACGGCGTTTGTCACCCGCCAGGTGGGCCCGGTAGGGGCGGAGTACCGTGGGGATGTCGGAGCGGCCCGATCCCGCCGCTCCCCGGAGGCCGGCCCTCGCGCGGCGGCCGGTACCCGTACCCGTGCCCGTGCCCGCGGACAGCCGGCGAGCCATGTCGGACGGAACCGGTGCCGCGATCCCGGAACTCCGTCCGATCGGGGCGTTGACCGCACGGGCAGACAGGAAAGGCGGGGTGGAGAGATGTCCGTCTACGTGAAACTCTCGGCCGACGCCTGGGCGCCGGCCGAGCTCTCGAAGGGGCCGTTGGACCTGCAGTACGAGGACAGTGTGGACGGCGTCACCTTCGAGTACGACCTGCACCCGAGCGGTGCGCTGCGCGTTCTGCGGGTCTTCGAGGACACGCCGTACCGGATCGAGGTCTGCTTCGGCCCCGGGGCGTGGCTCCAGGTCGTGGGCAACTACCTGCGAAGCGGCGCCGAGTACTGACGGCACCGATGGCGGTCCGTTCCGGGCGGACCGCGGGCCCTCGGCGACGGTCGCCCGGCTGCTCAGACGCGCCCGTAGCGGACCGCCTGGTCGGCCAGCTCCCGGGCCATCTCCTCGGAAACGGTCGGACGCGTGCGGTGGATGGCGTTCAGATAGTCCTCGGTGCCGGGTTGGGCCCGCTTCCCCGTGTCGAGGGTGCGTTCGAAGGTGCTCTGGGCGACCGCCATGGCGACCTGCCGGATGTCGGCGGGGGTGAAGCCCTCGCTGGCTGCGGCGAGGACCGCCGTGTCGGCCGCGGTACCCGTTTTCGCCGTGTAGTCGGCCCACAGCGCGTCACGGGCCGTGGCATCGGGCGGCCCGACCGGCAGGACGTAGTCGAACCGGCCGTGGCGCAGGAACGCCGGGTCCAGGGCGGCCACCGAGTTGGTGGCGCAGACGAGGAGCCGGCCGTCGCGCTCACGGAACCGCACGATCGACTTGAGGAGCTCGTTGACCACGCCGACCGACGTGGGGGCGGCGAGGTTGCGCGTACCGGCGACCTCCTCGACCTCGTCGATGAAGAGCAGCACGTGGTCGAGCTGTGCCACTTCCTCGAAGCGGCGGCCGAGTTCGATGGCCAGCCCGTCCTCGGACGCGAGCCGGGAGGGGAACAGCTCGATGAACGGCCAGCCGAGCCGACCCGCCACGGCCTTGGCGAACGTGCTCTTGCCCGTGCCCGGCGGACCGAACAGCACGACCGCGCGGGGCGGTTCCACCCCGTGGGCGTCCGCCAGCTCGGGGTTCGCCAGGGGCAGCACCAACCGCCGTTCGATGAGCCGCTTCTCGTCGGTCATGCCCGTGAGCCGTTCCCAGAGGCCGGCTTCGGGCATGACCGCGCCCAGCATCGCCAGGACTGTCGGGCCCTGGGGGCTGACGACCTCCGACTTCTCGAAGTACGTGAGCCCGCGGTGGCGGCGGAACCCGGAGTCGGCCAGCGCGGTGGCGCCGGTCTCCTCCTCGGGCAGCAGCGCTGCGACGATCCTGGCACCGGCGTCCCGCAGCCGGCGCTCCAGCGCGGACAGCAGGGCGCTGCCGACGCCCAGGTTCCGCCAGCCGGGGTGCAGGGCGATGCGCAGCACCCATGCCCGGTCCCCGTCGACCCGGCCCACCGCCGCGCCCACGAGACGTTCGTCGGCGACCACGACGACGCCCGGATCACGTGCCTGCAACGCGGCGACCACGTCGGAGAGGCGGAAGACGGCGGCGCGGTCCGTGGTGGCGCTCTCCGCGTCGAGCCGGACCACCGCTTCGAGGTCGTCCGGTGTGAAGTCCCGGACATGCCAGACAGCCATACACCGCCTCGATCGAACGTCGCGCGCCCCGCCCCTCGGACCCATCATCGGCCGACTCCGGTGTGGCCGCCTGCCCGGGCGGAGCGGCCCGGCGCGGGCCAGGGTCCCGCGCGCCCGGGTCCCACGCGTGCCCGGGGCCGTTCACCGGGGCCGTTCAGCCGAGCAGGAGTTCCGCGGCCGGCGTGTGGTTTCCGGTCGCGGAGGCGCCGGCCATGGCCGAGGCGGCGGTCGCCGGATCGGTGCCGGGCGGCACCACCAGCAGGAGGAAGTGGTCCTGGAGGCCCCGGGTGATGCTGATCGTCGCGTCGCTGCCGGTGAACCAGTTGATCCTGACCGTCAGGCCGTTCGCCGCGATGGACCGGGGCACGCCGTTCCAGGCCTCGGTGTCGAGGCCGACCCGCAGGATGCGCCCGTAGTGGGCGCCGAGCGCGGTGATCAGGTCCGGCAGTTCGGCGAGGACGTGGTTCGAGCGGGGCCACCAGGCCCCGTCGAAGACACCCTCCCGCGACATCGTCGGCTCCAGCGTCAGACGTGGCAGCAGTGGGGCACCGGGCACCGTCCATGGCCCGGGGGAGGAAGGAATGGGGAGGGGGATTGGCATCATCTGAGGCCGCCCGTCCGGTCCGCGAGGGACCCGTCATGACCCAGGGCGACGTCGACGCTGATGCCGGTGTCCGGAATGTCCTCGGTTGCTCTCCACGTTACTCCGCCGTAGCCTCCCCTGGCCCGACCAGCGCGGGAGTAGCCTCGGAGACATCCAGGGCACCCCGTATCCCGGTCCCCGTTCCGGCTTCGTTCCGGGTGCAGGACAGCCCGGCAGGCCCCGCCCCGGCGGGCGGCCGGGGATGTGAACGGTGAACGCCGTGACTACTCACTCGCCCCAGCCGGCCCGGCCCGGCCACGGTCTCACGGTCGCCGACGCCATGGAACCCTGCGACTACCGGATAGCCGACGACAGCACCGTCGACCAGGCCGACGACATCCTCCGCGGCGCCCACCTGGACTACCTCCTCGTTCGCGGCCACGACGGCCGGTGCGAAGGGCTGGTGGCCCGCACCGGACTCCACCCGTTCCTGGCCCGCTCCTGGTCCACCGACCGGACCGCGATCAGCGCCACCTCGCACCAGCGCGGCCCGTTCGCCTGGCCGACCGTGGGCCTGGCCCTGGCCGCGCTCGCGATGCGGATCAAGCACCTGGCGGTCCGGCCCGTCGTCGACGAGGACGGCTACATCCTCGGCGTCCTCACCGCGGACCGCGCCACCGGTCTGCTCGCCGTCACGCCGACTCCGTGAAGCCGTCGCTGTCCGCACCGTGAGAACCAGTCGGACCGACCGGGACCGGAACCGGGACCACGGCATGACGAAGGCCCGGACCGCAGTGCGATCGGGGCATTCGTCTGCCCGGCTGTCCGGGGGGATGCGTCCCGACCAGCGGTGGAGCGACCTGCTCACCAGGCTCCGGACGGCGCTGAACGAGCGTGAACGCAACCGGAACCGCAACCGGGCGCCGCATCGAGGTGATGGTGATCCCGGCCGGAGCTATGAGGGCATCACCCCGTGGATGCGGGAGAGGGTGAACACGCGGTCGTCATCGCGCAGGTGGCACCAGGCGTGGAGGTAGGGGGCGTCCAGTTCGAGTCGGCTGAGCGTGCGGACCGTCGTGTTGCCCGAGGTGGCCACGTACTCGATCGTGACGGCCTGCCCGTCGTTGACGGCATGGGCCAACTGGCGGACATCGGTGAAGGAGAGGTTGCGCGCCCACCCGGCGATGATCTCCTCGGTGTCGCTGTCGTAGGGGCGGCCGTCGTACGGATCGGGCTCCGGGACGTCCTGTGGGGCGTCCCGCAGACGGGCGGCGAGGGCGACCAGGTCGACGGCGGTCCGAACGTCCGCGGGGCGGCCGCCCGCCCGCTGCGGGCGGGACCCGCCGCCGGGAAGGGGGGCCGGGCCCGCCGCGCGGGGGCGTTGGGCCCGCTCGATGCGGACGGACCCGTCCGGCTTCTCGGCGACGGGGGCGTAGCCCGCGGACCGCAGTGCCGCGAGCGTCTTGTCGGGTGGGGTCCGGCTGATCAGCACGGTCGGCGCCAGCAGCCGCAGTCCGAGCTGGGTGAGCTTGCGGTGCGCGGCCAACTCGGCCAGGAGGGCCGGCTCCTCGCCGTGGATCACACAGGCGGTGGCGACGACACGCATCCGGCCGTGGCCGCGCGCCGTGTCGTGGATCAGGTACGAGAGCGGCTGGGGGAGCGGTTCGACGGCGACGTCAGCCAGATCGGCCGTCAAGGTGTCGGGGGTCAGACCGGCATCGAGGGCGCGGCGGACACTGGCCGGGCTGAACCGCCAGACGGACGCCGTCCCGACGCTCTCCCGGTCCGCGACGGCGTCCAGCAGCGCGAGGAGATGCGCAGCCGGTGTACCGGCGACCACGGCGGTGAGATCGCTGCCGAACCGGGCGGTCCTGCTGGCGGCGGGCAGTAGCCGTCGACAGGCATCGGTCAGGGCTGCGTCGTCGTCGGCCAGCAGGGCGGTCCCGACAGGGGACAAGGCCCCGCGGGCGAGTGCGCCGAGCAGTTCCGCTTCGCGGATCAGCGTGGCGAACGGCGTGGCGTCCTGAGGGAGTTCGTCGGCGAGCGGGCGGAGCCAGACGAGTAGCGCCCCCAGTTCCGCCGGGTTCGCCGAGCCCTCGCCGGCCGGGAGTCGTGCCGCAGCCGTGAGCAGCCCGTGCCGAGCCTGAAGGCAGCCGCCACAGGCCGGTGCCCTGGTGAGTGCCGGCAGAGCCTTCCCGTCCTCGTCGCGGTTCCCGCCAGGGGTCAGCGGCAGTGTCCACCAGGCCCGGAGGAGCACGGCGAGCTGGTCGGTCGGTTCTTCCACGGCCCAGGTGTCGTAGGCGGCGGTGGCCGCGACCCGGTCACCGTTCCGGGTCAGTAGCCCGGCCGCGCTCGCCGCCTCCAGCACCAGACGCACCACGATCTCGTCGCACCGTGCTGCCTTGCCGATCCGGGACAGCTCACGGGCGCCGACCCCGCCGGCCTTCAGCCGAGCCGGGGGAGCGACGGCGCACACCCCGAGGACGGACACCGCATGGGCGGCGAACGCCATCAAGGCGGAAGTGGCCTCCCGGTCGATGTCCGAGACGGTGGTGGGCACCGACCGCACAGCTGGCGGGGAGGGCGTGAAAGGGGCGTGCCAGCCGGAGCCGCGCAGCGCGAGTGCCACCTCCGCGGGCATACTGGCCGGTCCGTACCGGTGGCGGTCCCGGACCAGCAGCCCCCGCTCCAGCGCCCACTGTTCGCCGGGCGCGGAGTCGGCCGGAGTCCCGAACATGATGAAGCCCGGTCGCTCCGGAGCCGCACGTGCCCGCCGCTCTAGGAGCTGTTCAAGGTTCGGATCTTGGAGTGACTCAGTTTCGGGCCAGTGTCTCTGGTAGAACTCGAGGACGTGGCGCGTTTTGACGTGACGG